>NZ_CP111043.1:1261250-1576562 GCF_026250525.1 Chondrinema litorale | reverse complement strand
TCACTTAGATGCTGGGGAACGTTTAACTCCAGAGTTGGTTAATTGGCTTAATTCAAAGTTTGATCCTAATACTGATATAGAAGGATATATGTTTAGTAGAAGGACTATTTTTTTAGGGAAATGGATTAAATATGGAGGGCATTATCCTAATTTTCATTTGCGATTATATCAGGCAAATAAAGGTAAATGCGAAGAAAAAGTATATGACCAACATTTTGTTGTTAACGGGAAAAAGGAAATAATTAAAACTGGAATAGATATAATAGATACTGTTACTGATACATTATTGAATTTCACAACTGGTCATGCTCGTTGGGCAGTTTTTGAAGCACTTGAAATAGTATCTTCGCAAAAAGATACAGGTGATGTGAAAGCAAAATTATTTGGCAATCCAATTGAAAGGAGGAGATGGTTAAAACAAAATTTATTTGAACGTAGTCCTTTATTTGTTCGTAGCTTTTTATATTTCTTTTATAGATTTATTATTAAAATGGGCTTTTTAGATGGTACTATTGGATTAGTTTTTCATTTACTACAGGGATTTTGGTTTCGTTTTTTGATAGATGCAATAATTTTAGAAATTAAGACAAAAGTAAGTTCTGGAAATAATATACTATTAAAGGACTTAATTAAAGAAGAATATGGAGATAAATATTATAAATTACTAGAATCTAAAAATATTAAGTAATTCACGTGAGGTTTCATAAGTGTATTTATTTACTGCTTTTATTATTCTATTTCCTTTCTTTAGTTTGGTTTTTAGTTTTTTATACCTACAAAGATTTTTCTAGATTAACTAATTTATCCAATTCCCAAATTAAACTTATACCATTTGAGCAGACTTATCATTACATAAATGGAATTTTTAAAAAAAAATATGATAATCATTATAAAGAGCAATTTATTACTCAAGTCTTTGGTAATGTAGTACTTTTTATTCCTTGGGGACTATTATTGCCATTAACTATAAAGAAATTATCAGCCAAATTTTGGGTTATATTTTCTGGTTTTTTTTTGAGTTTTTTATTTGAGTTTATTCAATTTACATTTAAGCTAGGTATTTTTGATATTGATGATATCATACTAAATACTTTAGGTGTTTGGATAGGATGGTTATTATTAGATATTTTAAAAAATTTTAATATAATTAATGAAAACTAATCTATCCCAATTTAATAACTCTTGGTATTCTCCAAAAGCATCCACTTTTAAGCAAATCATTTGGTATTTCATAAATATTATATTCTTTCAAAATCCTTTAAATCCAATAAGTAAACTAAAAGTAATCCTATTAAGAATATTTGGAGCTAAGATTGGCAAAAATGTAGTTATTAAACCTTCGGTGAATATTAAATACCCTTGGTTACTTACGATAGGAGAAAATGTATGGATAGGAGAAAATGTATGGATTGATAATCTTACTTATGTAGATATAAGAGATAATGTATGTATTTCACAAGGTGTTATGTTGTTAACAGGAAGTCATAATTATAAGAAATCTACTTTTGACCTAATTGTAGGTGAAATCGTATTAGAAGATGGTTGTTGGCTTGGTGCACAAAGTATAGTATGCCCTGGTATAACATGCTATTCTCATAGTGTATTAGCTGTAAATTCTGTGGCGACTTCTAATTTAGAAGCTTATTGTATATATCAAGGTAATCCAGCTATTAAGAAAAGAACAAGAGAAATGTCTGCATGAATAATTTCAAAGTATCCATTATTACGATTTCATATAACAATGTAAGTACTATTCTAGATACAATTAAATCTGTAGGATCTCAAACTTATTCTAACATAGAGTATATTGTAGTGGATGGAGCTTCTAATGATGGTACGCTTAATATTATAAAAAAAAATCAAGATATTATTAGTAAATATATATCGGAAACTGATGAGGGTATTTACGATGCTATGAATAAAGGCATTCAGTTAGCTACTGGTGAAATAGTAGGTATTTTAAATGCCGATGATTTTTTTTATAATAAGAATACATTAGCATCAGTTGTTGAAGCTTTTAATAAGTATAACGTTGAAGCAATATTTGGAGATATTGTATTTGTATCTGATAGTAATCACGACAAAGTAATTCGATATTATTCTGCTAAAAAATGGCATCCAGATAAATTTGTTTGGGGTTATATGCCTCCACATCCTTCATTTTTTGCCAAAAGTGATTTATATAAAAAATTTGGTTTATTTAAGACAGATTATCATATAGCAGCAGACTATGAGCTCTTAATTCGATTTCTGAAGGTCAATGAGGTTAAATATAAATATTTGCCAATAGTTACTACCAAAATGAGAATGGGAGGAGCAAGTACTAAAAATTTGTATAGTAACTATTTACTCAATAAAGAAATAATAAGGGCTTGTAAAGAAAATGGACTATATACAAATGTATTTATGGTTTATTCAAAATACATAAAAAAAATATTTGAATTTATTGTAAAAAGATAGTTTTTATTCATAACAAACGTATGGTAAGAATATTAATTACAGGTTTTACAGGTTTTATAGGCCATAATCTATTACCACATCTATTGAGTAAAAATATTAAAGTAGATGGAGTTTCCAGAAAAAAAGTTCTTCAAAATATTTCTGTTTATAAATATGATGAACTTACAGTAGAACTACTTAATAAGTATGATGTAATAATTCATTTAGCTGGTAAAGCCCATGATTTAAAGAATAGTACTAATGAGTCAGAATATTTCAAAATAAATTCAGGTTTAACCAAGAAAATGTATGACTTATTTTTAAAAAGTGATGCAAAAAAATTTATTTTTCTAAGTACTGTTAAAGCTGCTAAAGATCGAGTTGACGGTTTTTTGGTAGAAGATGTAACTCCTGACCCTAAAACAGCATACGGAAAATCTAAGCTTGCCGCAGAAAATTATATTTTATCACAAAATTTAGAAGGTAATAAATCTTTTTATATTTTAAGGCCTTGTATGATTCATGGTCCGGGAAATAAAGGAAATTTGAATTTGCTTTATAGTTTTGTTAAGAAAGGAATGCCATATCCATTAGCCGCATTTGAAAATCACCGATCTTTTTTAAGTGTTGACAATTTACTTTGGGCAATAGACAAAATAATTTCTACTAAAGTAAAATCTGGAGTTTATAATTTAGCAGATAATAGTAGTATTTCAAGTAATTATCTATATAAATTAATTGCAGAAACTTTAGGCTTAGAGCCAAGAATTATACAAGTACCGAAAAGTATTATACGGTTATTAGGATACACTGGTGATATTCTGCCTTTCTTACCTATTAATTCTCATAAATTACAAAAACTTACTGAAAATTATTGTGTAAGTAATGCAAAGTTCATTTCTGAAGTTCAATCTGAATTTCCAGTTACATTAGAACAAGGGTTGATTAAAACTATAAATTCATTTGAACAATGATCTTCTTCTTTTTATTTGCCAGCTTATTTTTAATACAAAAAATTTATTTTGTAACTGCAGATAAATATAACATTGTTGATAAACCTAATGAACGTAGCTCTCATGATTATTTAACAATTCGTGGAGGTGGAATAATTTTTCCAATAGCGATATATATTGGAGCAATAGTATTTCAAGTTACTATACCTTTTTTTCTATTTGGTTTATTCTTAATTTCTGTGATAAGCTTTTGGGATGATATATCAAGTTTACCAAGTCGATATCGAATATTAGTACATTTTATATCAATTGCATTGTTGATGTTTTCAGTTGGTGTATTTGAATTATCATATTGGGTAATTTTACCTATATTTATAGTTGCTACAGGAATTATTAATGCCTTTAATTTTATGGATGGAATTAATGGTATAACAGGAGGATATAGCTTAATCACATTATTGACTCTATTGTATATAGATCAAGAGATTATAAATTTTATAAATGAAAGACTAATATTAGTAATAATCTTTTCTGTAATTATTTTTTTATTTTTCAACTTCAGAAAAAGAGCGAGATGTTTTGCGGGGGATATAGGAAGTGTATCAATAGCTTTTATTATTATTTATTTATTACTAACATTAATACTTAAGTCAAATAATTTAATTTATATCCTTTTGCTTAGTGTATATGGAATAGATTCAATATTTACAATAGTTGAAAGATTGTTGAATAAAGAAAATATTTTCAAACCCCATAGAAAGCATCTCTATCAATTATTGGCTAATGAGATGCAAATATCACATCTCAAAGTATCAAGCATATATATTATTTTTCAAGCTTTAATTAATGCTGTTTTAGTAATATTCTTACATGTTAAAGAATATAATTTTTGGCTATTAACTTTTCTAAATTTAGCTTTGCAAAGTATTTTATACCTTTTTGTCAAAAATAAGATAAAGTACATTATAAAAAATAGACACGTTATTTGAAAATTTATTATAACTAATTACTCAAGTATGTGTTTTAAATATATTAGTATTTATTAATAAAAGATTTTAAATACTTGGTTTAGTATAATCTTTGGGTTGAGTTAATTAACTCAATATATTTTTAAGTTAATTCTTAGAATAAATATGTCAACAACTAATTCAAATGGCACTGTTTTAAAGGCAATGTCTCAAAAATCACCAGCAGCTATTAATTTTTATTTACGACTAAAAAAAATGTTAGTAAATGCATATGGGACCCGTATCATAATTTTAGGTGTAGATGTTGTAGTCTCTGTTATGGCATTTGTATTGGCAAATCTTTTAAGATTTAATTTTGTAATAACTGATATACCTTTAGATAAGGCTTTACCAACTATTTCTGCCTTAATTTTAATTAGGACTATTACTTTTAAGTATTTTAAGACTTATTCCAGTGTTATAAGATTTACAAGTGAACATGATTTATTGACTCTTTTAAAGTCTGTTACTTTAGGTTCATTCGTGTTTTTTTTATTTACTTTTCAATTTAATTTTTTTGATGAAATATTCTTTTTTCGAAAATCAATTGTAATGATTGATTATTTAATATGTTTATTTCTTCTGATTAATTATCGTGTAGCCTTAAGAGTTATTCATATACAGATGAATAGAGAAAGACAAGTGCATGAAAATGTTGTAGTATTTGGTGCGGGTTCTTGCGGAGATATGACAAGAAAAACAATCGATCATGATAAAGATACTCATCTAAAAGTACTAGCATTTTTTGATGATGACTTATCTTTACATAGAAAAACAATGGGAGGAATTAGAATCTATCATACTGATCATTATTTTGAGGAAGTAGTTAGTAAATTTAAAATTAAAAAGGCTATTATAGCTATACATAAAATATCTATAAAGAGAAAGGAAGAGCTTGTTGAGTTATGTTTAAAACATAATATTACACCACTGATAGTTCCTCCTGTTGAAAACTGGCTAAATAGTAAATTGAAAGTAAGTTCATTCCGTAAGATTAATATTGAGGAATTATTACATAGAGCCCCTATAGCTCTTGATTATAAAAATATAGCATCTCAAGTTGAAAATAAAACAATTCTTGTTACAGGTGCAGCAGGTTCTATTGGAAGTGAAATAGCTCGTCAGTTAATGAATTTTCACCCGGATAAATTAATATTACTTGATCAAGCAGAGACTCCATTGGTAAACTTGCAGCTAGAAATGCAAGAAAAATTTGATTATTCTGTAACTATTCCAATAGTAGCAGATGTTCGTGATCAGAAAAAAATGAGAGATGTTTTTTCGAAATTTAAACCTGATATAGTTTATCATGCTGCTGCATATAAGCATGTGCCTATGATGGAAGTAAATCCTGAAGAAGCTGTTAAAGTTAATGTTTTTGGTGTACAAATCGTTGCAAATTTAGCTGTTCGATATGGAGCTAGTCGTTTTGTAATGGTTTCTACTGACAAGGCTGTAAATCCTACTAATATAATGGGGACAACTAAAAGAATGGCGGAAATGTATTGTCAATCTTTAAATGATTATAGTAGAAATCTCAAAACTAGATTTATAACAACGCGCTTTGGGAATGTTTTAGGATCAAATGGTTCTGTTGTACCAAGATTTAAAAATCAAATTGAAGCTGGAGGACCAATAACAGTTACAGATCCTAATATAACAAGGTATTTTATGACAATCCCTGAGGCTTGTCAGCTGGTGTTAGAAGCTGGAGCAATGGGTAAAGGTGGGGAAATCTTTTTATTCGATATGGGAGAGCCTGTAAAGATTGTTGATTTAGCAAGGAAAATGATTCGTTTGTATGGTTTAGAAGAAAACAAACACATTTCTATTGAGTTTACAGGACTGCGGCCAGGAGAGAAGCTGTATGAAGAGTTATTAAATCAAGCTGAAAATACGATTAAAACCCATCATGATAAGATAACTATTGCAAAAGTTAGAAAAGAGCTTTTTGAAAAAGTTTATAAGGATTTGAAAAAAATTCAAAAAGCATTATTGGAGAATGATGACATGTTGCTTGTTGCTTATATGAAGCAAATAGTACCGGAGTTTAAAAGTAATTGTTCAAAGTATTCTGAGTTGGATAATACTGAAAATCTTTTAAAAGTTGTAAGGAAAGGAAAAAAAGAACTAAGAATAGGTCATAGAGCTTATTTGAATTAAATGATATTTTGAGATAATAACTATTTTATTTTTAAATACTTTCTATTTGATAAATTGAAAGTTGTTTAGTTACTATTAAAAAACTATTTGAGGTAAGTTTTTTTAGGCCTTACCTTTTAAATAAAAGGGATTGAAAATCAAGGTTTTAAATGCATTAATGTATAAAATAAAACCCCGCAATTAGCTAATAAAAGCTTTTTTCGGGGTTTTTGATTTGTTAAATTGTAGTGTCTAATCACAATTAACACTACAATATATGAGAGATCAACAGCTTTTCCAACCACAAGATTACTTAACTCCAAAATGGTATTTATTTAAGAGTAGTAAATTGGGTAATGTTTATGATAGCATCCCTTGGGAACAACTTTCTGCATGTCTGCCTAAGAAAAATAAAGGCCCTGGTGCTCCTAGCTGGTTTTCGCCTCAGGGCATGTTTGGCTTAATGTTTCTAAAAGCCTATTTAAACCTGAGTGATGAAAAGCTCATAGCACGCTTTAATACCGATTGGAGCCTTCAGCTATTTTGCAATAAATTGCTACAGGATCATCAAAAGATTAAGGATAAGGCCATTTTAAGTCGAATCAGGACGTATATGGCGGACCATACTGATTGGCAACAACTTCAAGAGGTACTACTCCAACACTGGAAAACAGACATGCATAATACGCATGTGCTCTTAATGGATGCTACTTGTTATGAGAGTTATATTCGTTTTCCTACCGATGTTAAGCTGCTCTGGGAGAGCTGCCAATGGGTGTTTGAAAAGCAGCTTTACAGATACTGTAAAATATTAGGAGTAAAACGACCTGGCTCCAAATATATAGATCAAAAGCGCATGCAGATGTCTTATGATCGTAGTCGTAAAAAGACATATAAAGCTGGTCGCAAGCGTAAAAAGTCATTGATATATCTACTATCCAAAGGATTGGGGCAACTGCAATGCCTACTTAACGAAAATCCACAAATACAGCTTCACTTACATGAGAGAACATATCTAAAAACTATAAAGAAGATAATCGAGCAACAGCAATTCTTGCAGCAGCATCCAGCTAAAGAATTGAAAAACAGGATTGTATCACTTCCCAAGGCTTATGTTAGGCCGATAGTGCGAGGTAAAGAAGCTAAAAGGGTTGAGTTCGGAATGAAGGCACACCTGCTTCAGGTGGATGGTATCTGCTTTATCGATACCATGGAGTTCCGCGCTTTTAATGAAAGTACCAGACTGAAATTAAGTAGTTTAAAACATAGATCGATATTTGGCTCACTTCATCAACTAGGAGCAGATCGCATTTACGCCACCAACAAAAACAGGAAGTATTTAACAGAAAAGAAGATATTTACCTGCTTTCCAAAGAAAGGTCCTAAAGTAAACAACCCTGCTGAAAGCCAACTCAGAAGTCTCATCTCTAGCCAAAGAGCCACGGTTGGCTATTTCGGAGTGACCGGTTCATCATCACTTTTGATACTGCTGGCGAAATGAAACCTTCTATGCAACGATTCTGTCAGGATATTCCATCAATTTCCTAAAAGCTGAGATTCTGGTCCTCTCTCTTGGTCTTTCTTCCAGCCAATAATAAATTCTTGAAAAATTCATAGCTGTGGCTATAATTACATTTTGTAAGTTTGCCTTACAAAGACCTATATATCTACTTCTCCTCATTCCAAAGGCTCTTACACCCAAAGATATAGTTGCTTCTACTCCTGCTCTCCTATTATATGTTGTAATATAATCACCTCTACTCTGTCCGATCCTAGCTTTTATCATCGCTTGATACTCCTCTTTTGGCAATAAAGTGAGCGTGCGCCGTTGAGCTTTGGTGCAGAACGCTTTACTTTTACATACTTTACAATCTTTCATAGAGAACTTTACTTTTATCATTTCTTTTTTACGTTTATCATAGGCTATTGTCCAACTTTTACTGGTATGACCCTCAGGACAAATGGCTTCCTGTTTGTCCAAATCGACCTTAAAGTTTTTCAATGCAAATCCTTTTCCTGATCTGGCTTGCCATTTTTGATCGGACCGGGTTGGTCCTAAGAGTTCAACGGCATATTGTTTTTTACTGTTTACCAATAAAGCAGAATCAATATACCCTGTATCTACCAAGTGGGTCTTAGGAAGTCTTTTATCTTTTTTTAGATCATCATGGATGCCATCGGTCATATTACTATCGGCAATGGGACTTTTGGTTGTAACCATATGGGTAATCAAATAAGGAAGATCTTCCTGACATGTCTCTGTAATATGTACTTTATAGCCTATCCAGGATGTGGTATACTTCTTGGCATAGCGGGCATCTTTGTCATAAGGTGAGCTGATGAACTGTAAAGCAGGGGGGATGCCCAATTGCTTGTCCCTATAATTTATTTTGTCTTCCTGAAGATAAAATTGTTGTACCCATACATTGCGGAGGAGTTTAACGGCAGGAAGGTTTCTTAACCAGCCCTCATCGTCTTGTTGATATATAATATCCAAAAGGTCATATCCATCTTTTCCTATCTGTATTGCAAACCCTAGTTGTTTTAATTGACTTTGGGGAAGGCGGGTACTACCTATTCGGGAGCTATACCTTTTGGTCCAATCCGGTATGGCATGTTGCCTCATCCAATCAGGAGCAACTGTGGCCAAACTGTTCAGTGCTGCTCTAATTGTTTCACCTATGCAGACCAATCTATTGGTCGCTCTTATAGCACCTAGCATATGGGTAGAATCCGTCCGGATAGTTCCCCTCTTTTTGATCCATTTACGCTCTTCGCATTTTTTTAGTAATCTGTCCAAGAGTAGAGTTACTGGAGCTCCCTTGATCAATCTACTCCTAAATTCGCATAAAACACTATTATCATAACCTGTTGCAGTGAGTTCCAAGCTCAATAAATATTTCCAATCAATCCGGGACGCCATAGCCTCTACAGCTTGTCGGTCAGATAAACCTTCGATAAATTGCATAACAGTAATCATGGCCAATCTCCAAGGATCTGCTGCTGGCTGACCTTTAGCGGGAAATAAATCTGCAAAAAATTCATTTTCATAGATTATCCCTAGTTCATCTTTGAGGGTTATATAAATATTCCCTTTAGGAAAACTGGCATGGGCAACTTGTTTGGTCAGTATGGGAATTTCAGGGATCTTATTTGGCTTTAACATGATCTTGTATTTAAATATTTATTGTATGATTTCCGAATCTAATAAATATTTGAATAGGACTTATAGCATTTCGCCAGCAGTATCAAAAGTGATGATGAACCTATTTGATCCGAAATAGCCAACGGTGATGGAGGGAAGTTTTGGCGTGCATAAAACAGCTTATGGCCTCAATAAGATCAAGGTTAAAGGAGAAAAACGAGAAATGATACACGTTTTTTTTGCAGTGATGATGGCCAATGCCGTTAAGATCAGCAAAAGGAAATCAGAACAAGCTCCTCTACTTCAGGCCGCCTAAACCTAAAGCTGAAAAGCCTATGGGATGAGTGTGTCTATACTATCCAAAAGCAATATTTTCCAGTTTTATCAATAGGATTACTCACAGTATTGTACTTTTTAAATAGTCCAAAACAGCAGGTAACAAGATTTGAAACAAAAAAAGTTGAACTTTATCTATCCAACTCTTATTTTTTATTGGTCTTAATCAATTTTCAAGGAGGCCCTATCAAGTGAGATGCTAATCTCTTTTAAAAAATCGTCCATGAAATCATCGTAGTCTACAAAAAATTCGATTATCTTGGAACTTGTGAGTGTAAGCATATGAATTTACTTTTCTTGTTATTTTGCAATTTTAAGATACGATTTTCTGTCAATACTCACATTTTTATATTGAAAATCAATCTCTTACCAAGAAACTCGCTTTAATAAAGTGTTTGTTCACAGTTCAATGTTGAAAGTACTTTTTAGAAAAGCTTGAAAACTTTTAATAAAAAAACCTCCAAGTAAATATTTACTTGGAGGTTTTTTTGTTTAATTTCATTAAAAAACTTACCTCAAATTAGAAATTTTTGCGCGGTATGTTTCTAGTAATTGATCGTACTTTTCGAACTCTTGCATGTAGAATTCTTTGTCGGCTTGCAGTTGCTTGACTTCTGCTTGTTTAGATTCTGAATCAATATCTGAAAGTTCTAGATCTCTTTCTTTATTTACAATAGTAATCGACAACCTACGATAAATATCTGCTAAAGCTGTCGGGAATAGCATTGTATTACGATAGAGATTATCATCGTATTTACCTGTTTCTTCCATATACTTCATAAACTCTGCAGCTCTTTTCTCCATCACAGCAGCAATCTCCATTGCTTTCTCTTTTTCTCCTAACAAATAGTATATTTCAACAAAACGGCTAGTAAAGAAGCTATAAGGAATACTCTTATCTGGAATATTTTCCAAAGCCTCATCTAATACTTCTTTTGCTTTTTCTTTATCTCCTTTGTCATATAGGGCTCTAGCTAATCTAGCGTAAGAGTTTCTAGTGTTAGAGCCAAATTTTCTATACTCCTCGTCGTGGTAAACACTTGGATCATTAAAACCTCTAAATTCGAATTGGCTCATATTTTCGAGCATCACATCAATGTTTGGTTCCCCAACTTCACCAGTGTTTTGGGTTCTAATTGGCATTAACCTGAAAGCCATACCTTCTAGCTGTAGCCACGGTCTTAAATCTAGGTTAGATGTATTTGCGGAAGTATTGTTGAAATATACTGGTCTTTCCCAATTATTTGTTGCTAAGATATCAAGAATTGCCAAATCATTTTTAAAGATAGATGAATGACCTTCTTTAAGTCTCCAAGTCATTTTATCAACAACTCTATCTTCTTTGTCTTTTGGTATAAATCCTTTGCTTAAAATATCTTGTTTGTCTATATCAAGTACAAAGTTTTTAGTTAACAACTTAGCCGTATAAGTTCCGTCTTGCAGAGGTACTAATACTTGTGGGTCGTTGTTATCTACATACTTCATATAAGACTTCACGTTTACAGCTCTATCTTTCATGTTTGGAGCTTCAACCAAAGGAACGTAATCATTTTTTCCTTGAAGATAGTTCTCCGGTTTCATAGATAGTGGTAGAGGATCTGACTCGTAAGCCTGACGTCTCATTTGCTCGATATACCAATCGGTGCTAAAGTAACTCAATACTACTACTCTCACATCAGTTCTAAAGCCTTCTACTTCTTGTACATACCAAAGAGGGAATGTATCATTATCGCCACCAGTGAATAAGATTGCATTAGGAGCACAACTTCTCAAAGTATTTTTTGCTTGATCAACAGAGTGAAATCTGTTTGATCTATCGTGGTTATCCCAACCTTTAGCAGCCATTATTCCTGGAATGAGCAGACCGATTAATGTTGCTATTATGTGGTTGTAAGATATCTTTCTTAAAGCTTCGTAAATAGCTATTACACCAAATCCAATCCACATTGTAAAGACATAAAACGAACCAACATAAATGTAATCTCTTTCTCTTGGTTCAACAGGAGGTGAGTTTAAGTAAAGGACAAGCGCCAGACCTGTTAAGAAGAATAATAAAAGAAGTACCCAAAAATTCTTTTGATCTTTTTTGTAATGAAAAAATACACCTAACAACCCAAGTAAAAGCGGTAACAAATAGAAATTATTTCTCGCTTTGTTGTTAGCAAGTTCTTCAGGTAAATCAACTCCTAAATCTTCCCAAGGTGTTAACCAGCCAGCTTCTTTATCATCACTTTCTCTACCAGCAAAATTCCACATAAAATACCTTAAGTACATATGACCAAACTGGTATACGAACATGTATTTAAAGTTATCGCCTAGAGTTGGAGACTCATTAGGTCCAAGACCTATCCAGCTACGGTATAAATCGGGGTGGCCAGGTTGTTGGCTATAAATTCTTGGTAGCAACATTTGCGATTTAGAATCATAAATTGCTTTGGTTTTATGATCGTAAACCTCATATTGATCTTCTGCTTTTCTATAAATTGCAGAACCAACTTCTACATCAACTCTTTCAGCTTCGAAGGTTTGTCCGTAGATAAGTGGTCTGTCTCCATACTGTTCACGCTTTAAGTAGCGAACGAAACTTATAATATCTTCAGGATTATTTTCGTCAATTGGAGTATTAAAGTTTGATCGTATAGGGATAATACCATATGAAGAATAACCAATTAGTATAAAGGTTAAACTCAGCATGATGATGTTTAATACTTCCTTTTTGTGTTTTTCAGAATAGCGAATACCGTATACTAATCCTGCAATTAATAATATAATAAATAGAACTATACCTGTACCGAATGGTAATCCGAATGAGTTCACAAGTATAATTTCAAACCAACCAGCGATCGATGGTAAACCTGGAATAACAAAGAACATTATTACTAGAATTACAGCTCCACCAGCTGCCATAGCTAGCAGTTGACCAGTAGTAGTAGTTTTAGCAAAACGTTTGTAGTATACGATTAGACCTAATGCTGGAATTGTAACTAGGTTTAAGAGGTGAACTCCAATTGAAAGCCCCATTACGTAAGTAATCATAATAAGCCATTTATCGGCAAATTTGCGGTCTTCAATTAATTCCCATTTCATAATCGCCCATACTACGAAAGCAGTGAATAAAGACGACAGTCCATATACTTCAGCTTCAACTGCTGAGAACCAAAATGAATCTGAGAAAGTGTAAGCCAGTGAACCAATTATACCTGCAGCCATTAAAATAAATGTCTGGTTTTGGTCGTAACTAGTACCATTTTCAGGCTTTATAACTTTTCTACCAAAGAAAACAATTGTCCAGTGTAAGAATAATATAGTAAAGGCTGAAGCCAACACTGAAAGCATATTTATCCAGAAGGCAACTTGTTCTACATTTCCTAAAGCCAAAAATGAAAACATTCGTCCGAGCAGTAGAAAAAGAGGTGCTCCCGGTGGGTGAGGTACTTCTAGTTTGTATGATACAGCGATAAATTCTCCGCAGTCCCAGAAGCTTGCTGTTTCTTCTACACTTAATGTGTAGACTATAGCTGCAATCAGAAATACAAGCCAGCCACAAATATTATTAATCTTATTAAATTCTCGCATTATTCTCTTAGTAAAAAAATTAAGCCTACTGAATTAATTCAGGGCGAAAATAGTAAATAATTGTGAAAATTGAGAAGCTAAAAGCCCTTGCTTCAGTAGCTTGCAAACAAGCCTACAGTTTTTAATTCTCAGGTTGGGAGTGGCAGTTTCTAAGGGATTCTATTCCTTAAGTCGTATCCCCAATTCAGTTTTTTTCTTAGAGTATTCGGAAAACCATCATTTTCTCCACCTAATTTAAGAAGCTTTGCATTAAATGGGCATTTCTTTACTGTTAGCTTGACCTCTGCATTTACTTTTTTAGATCTTGAATCTAGTGAAACCAAAAAGTTTTCACTTCTGCCTTCAATTGTGAATGATAAAACACTATCATCTGACAAGATAAGCGGTCTTACATTTAAATTATGTGGACTTACAGGAGAAATGATAAAGCTGTTTGAGTGAGGAAACACAATTGGGCCACCAACACTTAATGAATAACCGGTAGAACCAGTAGGAGTTGAAATAATTAATCCATCAGACCAATAAGAATTTAGATACTCGCCATTCAAATAAGTATGTACTATAATCATAGAAGACGAATCTCTCTTTAGAATGGTAAACTCGTTAAGTCCAAAATTGACTCCATTGAAAATATCTTCATCAGCTTCAACGGAAAGCATCATTCTTTCATCAATAGTATAAGACTTATTGAGAATGGCTTCCATTGCCAGTTTTATGTTATTGCTCGATAGTGTTGCTAAAAAACCTAACCTACCTATGTTGACTCCTAATATGGGGATATTTTTATCTCTTACATAAGTGATTGTTTCTAGTAGGGTACCATCTCCTCCCAAACTAAATATAAAGTCTGTATTATCTAAATCTGAGTAGTTATGAAAAACTTTATGTTCAGTTAGCTCAATTTTCTTTTTAGAAAAACACTTAGATAATGTTTTTGAAAGTAAAAGATTTACCTTATATGAGGCAATTTCATCGATTATTCCTTTGATTATTCGGAATTTGTCGTCCTCAAGGGTTCGACTGTGTACAGCGATAGTAATCAATATACTTGAAAGGTTTATTCTGAGTAAAACTCTTAACTTAAAAGCTAATAAAAAAACTGAATATAAATTTTTTATCCTGCTTGAATAAATTCAAAGCTAAGGTAAAGTATAATTCTACAAGAGTGATGATTTCGGGAAAAAATTGAGGTTTTGGAGAAAAAAATACCTTGAGATTTAGATCTCAAGGTATTTTAATAATAAATCTAACCTTGATGACTCAAATTTCTGAGTCTCATGATCGTGGAATTTAGCAAGTATTTTAAATTCAAATCTTTCAAATGTTGCCAGTACTCTCGTGAGGTCTGTTGTGTTTACTTTGATTGTAACAATTAACAAGTTTGGATCAAAATCATCAGATTCTGTATACATACTGATAATTTTAGCCTCATTAGATTCAACTAATCGGCTAATCTCAGTTAATGAATAATCTATTGCTTTCATCTCCAAAACAAAGATTGCCCCAATAGGTTGAGCGGCAAATTTGCTTATAAAATCTTGAGATACATCGTGCATGTTAATCATGCCTTTAAATATGTTATCTTCAGAAAAAACAGGAAGTATTTCTAATTTTAAGTCACTAGCAATTCTTACAATCTCATATATATGAAACTCGTCAGAAACTAAGATTGACGGGTGTAGTGGCTCAATTTCTTCCAGGCTTTGATTGTGCAACAAAGGGATTGATTCAAGTATAGACTTGTTAATTAACCCTTTATACTCCTGGTTTTCAACAACTGGTAGCTGATTCAAACCGTATTCTTCCATCATCTCAATTGCAAATGAAATTGAATCGCTTTGTTTGAGGTATGGAATACTTTTGTCAATGTATTTTTTTGCTACCATAATAAAAATTTAAATCAAAACTTTATTTTTCTCCAAGAAGTTTTCAAACAATTTGTTAAACTCTTCTGGATGTTCCATCATAGGAGCATGCCCACATTTATCAATAAACCTTAATTCGGTATTTGGAATAAGTTTGTTGAACTCATGAGCAACAATTGGTGGAGTAATTGTATCATTTAAACCCCAAATTAGTAAAGTTGGTATACGAATATTTGATAGATCTTTAGCCAAATTATGTTTTTGAGCAGATCTCGCAATCGAAACCATTCTTAAGCAAGTTGGTATACTACGTGTAATTTCAAATACTTCGTCAATCAATTCTTTAGTTGCTATAGTGGGGTCATAGAATGTATATTCAACTTTTTTCTTAACAAACTCATAGCTTCCTCTTCTAGGGTATGAGCCACCCATAGTGTCTTCGAATAAGCCAGAGCTACCTGTTAAAACCAATCTATTTACCTTGTGTTGATTCTTTAATGTATACATTAAACCAACATGACCACCTAAAGAGTTTCCTACAATAACAAAGTCGTTTAGTTTTTTCAGTTCAATAAACTCTTCTACAAATTTGAGCAAGCCCTCAAGGTCTGCTTCTTTTAGAGGCATATCATATATAGGCAACATTGGAATGATTACACGGTATTTTTTTGAAAAGTAATCCAACACTTTATTCCAATTACTAAGTGCGCCAAAAAGACCATGTAAAAATATCAGTGTCTCTCCTTTCCCTTCATCAAGATACTTAAATCCTTTTTCTTCACGGATATTCAATTCCATAAGATTAAATTTTATTTTAAAATAAACTTATCATATTTCTCGATAAACTGCAAAATTACAATGTCCTATCTAAATCTTTTAACATTCCGTTCAGATAATCAGTTCTGAAATATTTTATTCACATAATATTAACGAATGGGAATGTAAATAAGCTGAAACTAATATTTAAATCCAGCCTTTTAGTAATAAAAAATGTTAATAACCCGCAGCTTGTCCATCTTTTCTAGATTCAGATGCTCCATAATACACTTTGTTTTCTGCATCGTACATTATTGCTTGATAGCCTCCATAATTGCCAACACTAAAAGATACGTCGTGCCCCATTAATACTAATTCTCTAATAGTTTCATAGTCGAATCCAGACTCTAGGTTAACCACTCCACCATCTTTCATAATTCCACCTGTTGGTTGTGAAGAACCAAAATGCAAGATTCTAGGAGCATCACCAGCTTCTTGTATATTCATTCCAAAGTCGATAATGTTGGTAACAATTTGAGCATGTCCTTGAGGCTGAGTAGCTCCTCCCATCAAACCAAAACTCATAAAAGGTTTACCATCTTTTGTAATAAATGCAGGAATGATGGTATGGAAAGGTCGTTTGCTCGGTTCATAAGTATTGAAATGCCCTTCTTCTAATGTAAATAACTCTCCTCTATCTTGTAGAATAAAGCCTAGTTTTGTTGGCGTCATACCTGAACCCATACCTCTATAATTACTTTGAATTAAAGAAACCATATTTCCCTCTTTGTCAGCAACGGTCATATATATGGTATCGCCATCTCTTAGTTTACCCGCATCCAACGTTTTTGATGCTCTTTCTGTGTTGATTAATTTTCTTCTTTCTGCTGCATAATCTTCAGAGATTAACCATTCAACTGGGATTTCATTAAAAGCAGGATCGGCGTAGTATTTTGCTCTGTCTTCAAAAGCGAGCTTTTTTGCTTCTATAAAATGATGAATATATTCTTTAGTACCATAGCCCATGCTTTTTAAATCGAAGCCTTCTAGAATAGCCAGCATTTGTAAAGCTGCAATTCCTTGACCGTTTGGCGGAAGTTCCCAAACATCATAGCCTCTGTAGTTTACCGAAACTGGATCTACCCATTCAGACTTATGTGAGGCTAAATCTTCATAAGAAAGAAAACCTCCCTGCTCTTTTATATATTGACCGATTGTTTTAGCTATATCCCCTTTATAAAATGCATCTCTACCACCTTTTGCAATTTTTTCTAGTGTATTTGCCAAATAAGGATTTTTAAAAACTTCACCTTTTGCAGGAGTTTTCCCATTTGGCATATAAGTTTCTTTAAAGCCGGGAAATTTAGAAAGTGTATTCACACTTCTATTCATATAGAATGCGATCAGTTCACTTACTGGAAAACCTTCTCTTGCGTAATTGATTGCCGGTTGTAGTATTTCGGTCATTTCCTTAGTACCAAACTTCCCATGTAGCTCAAACCACCCATCTACGCATCCTGGTGTGGAAACAGGTAGAGGACCATGAGAAGGAATTTTATCTAAGTTATTTTTTTTGAAATAATCTAGTGTAAGTGCTTTTGGTGATCTACCACTGGCATTTAGTCCGTAAAGCTTTTGTGTTTTAGCATCCCATACAATTGCAAACAAGTCTCCACCAATACCATTACCAGTTGGTTCTACTAATCCTAACATTGCGTTTGCGGCGATTGCTGCATCTATTGCATTGCCTCCCTTTTTGAGAATATCAATTGCTACTTGAGTGGCAAGAGGTTGGCTGGTTGCTGCCATGCCATGTTGGGCAATTACTTCAGATCTTGTGGCAAAAGGTTTACCTGTAATTCTGTCTTGGGCTTTCGATGTTAGCGAAATAACGCTTAAAAAGAGGCAAATTATGATAAAATAGCGCATAATGTGATTAGTAGTTTAATTCGAATTGTATATAGTTTTAAATTTATAATCTATTTCTAGATATCTATTTGTTTTAATGTAAAGAATAAGTCTATAACTTTTTTTTATATAGCTATAAAATAAAAATAACAAAGCGCCATTGAGTTAAAAATGGGATTTTTCCAATTGTTAATTAAAATTATAATATTATTTTTGCGTTAACTGATCATAAAAGCTATCTATGCATAATAATCTTTTTTAGCAAATGAGCTGTTGACTTCGTTTCTTCCTTTACCTTGTCAATAGAGTTTGCTTTTATAGCACTATTATATAAATTATAATACTATCATTTATCATCAAAAAACACTTTTTTTACACACAAAAATATGCTTTACAAGGTAAAACTGAAGAATGCCGATAAATACGTGGTAATCTCAGGAGATGCTTACGAATTTATTGAGCAGAATGAGTACTACAAAACCATAGAATTCCTTAAGAACTTACGATTACACTCAAGTGGCTATGTTTTTTATCAAAGAAATTATCCTGTTAAAGACGGATATAAGAATGTAACAATCTACCTCCATAAATTGATTGCAGAGAAGTTTGTTGAAAAACCTGATGAGTCAAAAAGGTTATTTGTAAGAATTAAAAATGGAAATCCCCTCGATTGCAGAGTTAAAAACCTCGAATGGGCAACAATGTCTGAATTAAGAAGAAACCAGAAAAAACATAACAATAAGACTGGTTTCAGGGGAGTGGTAAAAGTAAGTAAAAATACGTACAGAGCTGTTTTATACACCACAAATGAGCGTTATGATTTAGGTTTATTTCCTACAGCAGAAGAGGCTGCGAATGCTTACAATGCTAAATCTGAAGAGTTATTTGGAAAAACTAAGAGTCTTAACAAGCTAGAAAATCAAATCCACGAAGAAAGCTCATCTAAGTAAATAACACTGTATAACCGTACTCCAAGTGCTTTCTGATTATTGGAGGATATAAGCAGAAAGCACTATATTTTTATTTACTTCTTTGTTTAAAAGACCAAGTAAGCCAAAAAGTTGAAACAATGGTTCCATCGGCCATTCTTCCGGTAGTTTTTACTTTTACACTTGTAGCTTCTTTTGTAGCCAAACATTGGTTTACAGCTTCAAAAATTGCCATTCCATCTTCACAAGTAAATGTTACTTTTCCTGTAGCTTTTTTTATAAACTCAGCTTCTAAATTTACTATAATTGTTGCAACAGAGGGCTTATAGCCTTGAATAGCCGTAATTGCCAATGCTGCAGTAGATAATTCTGCCGCCATACTTTGAGCCGCAAAATAAATAGATTTAAAAGGGTTTTGGTTTAGCCATTTAAATGGCAAGGTGCTTTCAGCTTTGTATGGAGTTAATTTGGTAAGTTGCATACCTGCTATAAATCCAAGTGGAACTTGCATTAAAGTCCAAAGTCTAAATGCAAATGGATTACTTACTTTTTTTACATAAGCTTGTTGAGCAGAGTTAAGAGTTATTTCATATTTATTGGTTTCCATAGATTGTAATTTGAAAATTAGATATGGTAGTTCTTTTTCTAAATTATAGCGATATAAATTAGAGTAATTGCAAATTCAGTTAATTTACCAAAAACATCAATTTTTTGCTTCTAATTATATAATTATTTAGCTTGCTGTTGAACATTTAAGAGGCAAGCGATGGTTTCACCTAAGCTAAATATAGGTACATTTAATTTACTTAATCTCTCATTACCTGGAGTAGAGTATTATAGGAGGAGAAGTTACGATCAGTTTACTTATTCAAAAAAGCTTTCATGGATTAGTAATCAATTGGAAAAAATGAATGCTGATATTATCGGTTTTCAAGAGGTTTTTCATGAAGAAGCATTAGAAGAATTATTGAAATATAGTAATCAATATGCTGAATATAACTTAGCATCTACAGTTCAACAAGAACCTAATAAAAGACCATTTGTAGCTCTAGCTTCTAAATATGAAATTGTAGAGTCGCAAGTGTATTCTACATTTCCTTCAGTGATTCATTTTGATGAAGGAAATGTAGCAATAGATAAATTTTCTAGACCTGTTTTAAGATGCAAAATTAAACTTGTAGAAGGTGTTGAAATTCAATGCTTTGTTGCTCATCTAAAATCAAAAAGACCAGATTATCCAGAAAATATTGATCGTAAAGATCGATTTCATCCTAGGGAAAAAGCACATGCAAAAGTAAGAGCTTTGGTAAGAAGAGCTTTTGAGGCAGCAGCTTTAAGAGAGTTAATGCTCACATATCTTATGAACAAAGACGAACCTGTAGTATTAATAGGAGACTTAAACGATAATGACCTTGCTGTGTCTACTAAACTTATATCTGGTGAGCCTCCACATAAAAATGAGAAGCAAAGTGTTAAAAGAGAAATATGGGATAGTTTGTTGTATAATGTAAAAGACATACAAGCTAGAATGAGTTTCCACGATTATTACTTTACTCATATTCACAATGGACATTATGAGGCATTAGATCATATTCTTGTAAGTCAGGAATTTGTACAGGAAAACCCAAAAGGTATTGGTAGAATAGAGTATGTAAAAGTTTTTAATGACCATGTAATTGACGAAACTCTTTCTGATGAATGTGTACCAGAGTGGCAGTCTGATCATGGACAGGTAGTCGCATGTATAGAACTTAAAAGAAGAATTTTTGAAAAGAAGATAATCAATCATTAAACAAAAAATAATCAATAACCAATGATACATATTTTAGATCTCGGTTTTTTGGATATAAATGATGCGATCGCAGCTTTTTTAATTGAAACCAAAGATGGATTAGTGTTAGTAGAAAGTGGGCCGTATTCAACTTATAAGCATCTTGTAAGTGAAGTAAAACGAGTTGGTCACCAAATTGAAGACGTAAAACATGTTCTACTCACTCACATTCATTTCGACCATGCAGGTGCTGCTTGGGCTTTAGCTGAAAAAGGAGCTAAAGTATATGTGCATCCTATTGGATATCCACATATGGCAAATCCTGAAAAACTAACACAATCTGCAAGAAGAATTTATCAAGATGATATGGACAGGTTGTGGAGTGATATGAAAGCTATTTCAGAAGATAATTTAGTATCAGTTGAAGATTATCAAGAAATAAATATTGGCGAAAAAGTATTTACGGCTCATCATACTCCAGGTCATGCAATTCACCATATAGCTTGGCAATTAGATAATGTGTTATTTACTGGAGATGTAGCAGGAGTAAAAATAGATGATGGGATGGTTGTTCCTCCTTGTCCACCACCTGATATTAATATAGAAGATTGGCAGAGTTCTATAGAAAGAATTAAAGATTTAAATGTTGAGTCTCTCTATTTAACTCATTTTGGAAAAGTTGAAAATAAAATAAAGCATTTAAATGAATTAGAAGAGATGCTATTAAGTTGGGCAAGCTGGATAAAGCCTCATTATGAAAATGGAGAAAAAATAGAAGATATAACTCCTAACTTTCAAAGGTTTGCCAACCAGCAATTAACAGATTTTGGAATAGATGAAGAAGGTCTAAAAAAATATGAAGCTGCAAATCCAGCTTTTATGAGTGTGGCAGGTCTTATGAGATATTGGAAAAAGAAGCTCCAATAAAATAATATTGATGAAAATAAAAAAAGCTCTTTCTTTTTAAAAGGAAGAGCTTTTTTTTGTGCTGTAGGGGAAGGAGTCGAACCTTCACGAGGTAGTTAGTCAGTTGAGAAGTTGATCATACGGATGATATACGAACAACTTTTCATGATTTATCCGTTACCCTCACCCTCGGGATAGGAGGGCATGGCTGCCAGTTTCATCACCCTACAGTGAAATAAATAACAATAAAAAGAGAACTTTTTAGCTGTAGGGGAAGGAGTCGAACCTTCACGAGGTAGTTAGTCAACGAGGAATTGGTCACACATGAATATGATCAATTCTTCGGGGTTTATCCTGAATCCTCACCCCCGGGATAGGAGGGCATGGCTGCCAGTTTCATCACCCTACAGTGAAATAAATAACAATAAAAAGAGAACTTTTTAGCTGTAGGGGAAGGAGTCGAACCTTCACGAGGTAGTTAGTCAACGAGGAATTGGTCACACATAAATATGATCAATTCTTCGGGATTTATCCTGAATCCTCACCCCCGGGATAGGAGGGCATGGCTGCCAGTTTCATCACCCTACAGTGAAATATTGTTACAAATGTAAAGTGAATGGCTATATGTTGCAAATATTTCAAGTATTTATTTATAAGATTTTAATTATTGTTATTTTATCTTTTGTTTATTGACAAAATCATAAAAAAATGATGGCTAATTCAAATTTTAGTATCAAATTAATAATGCACTTGTATTGAATTTTTCACATAAAATACTTTTTATTTTAGTTTAATTTTATTATTTTATAAGGATATTCCTAAGCATTCTCATAATATCTACTTAAATATTTTTATTTAGTATTAGAATATTTATACTTTAAGCTAGTGTTTTCTTATATATTTTATTCTTTATATAAGCGCATTTTTTCATTCCTTTTATAAGCTAAAAAATCTTAACTTATTGAAATTAAGTTATTTACATTAAATTAACATTGAGCTTAATCTTATCTTCAGTATTATTTACCGATACCCATATAGTATTTATCGAATACTAAAAAATGAAATTTTTTAATCTATTATTATTGTATTAGTCAAAATTGAGTATTCAATTTATTGACATTAAAGTAGGATATTTTAAGGATTATTTGGTTTAATTGTTAAATCAATAGAGCTCAATCTGTATCGGATTGGGTTCTTTTTTTTGACCTCTTTCAGAAAAAAATTAGCATTTCTAACAAAAGCCCCATCTTATACTTAATTTAAACTATTAGTATTAATATTTTTTAGACTGCTTGCTAAATTGAATATAGAAATATAGGCTGTTAGTTAACAATTACTATTAAATTTAAGGATGAGTCATTTTAATTTTCAGGTTAACCTGGAAGGTATAATTGATATACTTTCTAATCATTTATATAGTGAAGAAAAGGTTTTTATTCGTGAGTTGCTACAAAATGCAACTGATGCTATAAGTGCAAGAAAAAGACAAGAGCAAGATTTTTCACCAGAAGTTCAAATAGAAATAATTGAAAGTGATGGTGTAATTCCCCCCCAATTGATTTTTGAAGATAATGGTATAGGTCTATCCGAG
Organism: Chondrinema litorale; assembly: GCF_026250525.1. Classification (GTDB taxonomy): domain Bacteria; phylum Bacteroidota; class Bacteroidia; order Cytophagales; family Flammeovirgaceae; genus Chondrinema; species Chondrinema litorale. Next base: position 1,553,238 of record NZ_CP111043.1, on the reverse strand, counting down.
AGCGAAGTTCATGATTTTCTATCAAGTATTGGCTCAAGTTCTAAAAGAGATGAGCTCTCAAAAAGAAGACAAGATTTTATAGGTCAGTTTGGAATAGGATTACTTTCCTGTTTTATGATTACGAATGAAATTATAATGATTACCCGATCATTAAACGATACTAAAGCTATTGAGTGGAGAGGAAGTGCAAATGGATCATATAAAGTAAAAGTACTTGAGGGAGAATTTTCTGTAGGGACAAAAATTTATTTAACAGCTAAAAAAGGGAAAGAAAGCTATTTTGAAGAAAGTAAGTTAAAAGGAATATTAAGTTTGTATGGTTCATTACTGCCTTATCCTGTACAGTTACAAGTAGGTAATAATCAACAAATTATCAATAAATTAAGAGCTCCATGGGAGAGAAAGTATAGTAACACTGAGGAAGAACGAGAAGCTGTATTAGAGTATGGAGAAAAAGAGTTTGGTATTAAATTCTTAGATTATATCTCATTAGTAACGCCATCTGGCTTTACAAAAGGGGTAGCTTATGTATTACCACACGAAGTAAGCCCTTCATCAAAAAGTACTCATAAGGTCTATCTCAAAAATATGCTCATTTCAGAAAAAGCTGAGAATATGCTACCAGATTGGGCATTTTTTGTGAAATGTATCATTAATACAGAAAACCTTAAACCTACCGCGTCGAGAGAGTCTTTCTACGAAGATAAAGATTTAAAGAGAACCAGAGATGATCTAGGTAAAATCTTAAAGCAGTATTTACTAGATCTTGAAAAAAATAATCCAGATCAATTAAAGAAGTTGTATGTGATTCATTATCATTCAATGAATACTCTTGCATTGCACGATGATGAGTTTTTTAAAATTATTATTCCTTATATTCCTTTTGAAACAGATCATGGTAATTTAACTCTCGGTGAGTTTGAAAGCTTTGATGATGTTATCAGGCATATTCCAAATGTAGATGAATTTAGGCAAGTAGCCAGTATTGCAAATGCACAAGGAATTTCGATTATCAATTCTGGATATACATATAAGCGTGAGCTATTGGAGAAGTTAAGTAGGCTTTTTCCAGAGAAGCAGGTTGTAGAAGTAAATACAGAGCATTTTATAGAAAGGTTTGAAGAACCTTTTCCATCTGAAAAAGAAGCTGCTGCTTTTTTTAGTAGAATTGCCAATTCTGTATTGGATGAATTTAAATGCCATGCAATACTAAAGAAGTTTGAACCTGCTAACCTCTCCACTTTATATAGTAAAGACGAGTTTTCTAGCCTGTGGAATTCTATACAAAAGTCAGACGAGGTATCGAATACTTTGTGGGGAGGAATAATGAATCAGCTAAGTAGCAATGAGTTTATTAATGGATACTCAAAACTTTGCTTCAATTTAAATAGCCCACTAATAAAGAAATTAACTACAGTCGCAGATGAAGAACAGCTTAGTTTATATGTAAAAGTTTTATATGTGCAATCCTTGCTCCTAGGGCATCATCCGCTTGGATCAGAAGAACTGGAAATATTAAGCACTGGATTAACTAAGCTGATCGACTTTGGTATAAAATAAAAAAAGGTAAAGTTTATTCTTTTACCTCTTCAAAATCTATATACTCTCCAGGCTTATCTTTATTTGAGCTTTTATCCTTTTTGGGGATAAGTATCTGGAGGTTATTTTCTTTTTTGGTTTCGTAAGCTACATTAGTATTTTGCTTCTTTTCAAATTGTTTAGATGGTGGTTCTTTCCCTTGAAATGCAGCAATTACTCTGTAGATAAATCCCCAAAAACGTGCTAGTACATAAATAACTAGTATTGATACTATTAAAAATTTAAAAAACATATATCAAGACTTTTTTTATTTAACCACCTATACTGTTTGATGGTTTCAAATATAAAAAAGAAGCCTGTTTTAATTAAAACAGGCTTTTGAATTTGTTATCTCGACAAGTAAAGGTTCCTTTCTGCATAAATCTTTCTAAAGAATTCATCTCTTAGATCATCGATAAAGTAGATGGCTTCTCCGGTAGATTTCATTTCAGGGCCTAATTCCTTGTTAACATTAGGGAATTTCTCAAAAGAGAATACAGGAATTTTAATTGCATATCCTTTTTTAACAGGTTGGAAATCAAAATCCTGAATTGTTTTTTCACCTAACATGATCTTAGTTGCATAATTCACATATGGCTCTTGGTATGCTTTACAGATGAAAGGTACAGTTCTAGAAGCTCTCGGGTTAGCTTCAATTATGTAAACCTTATCGTCTTTTATCGCAAACTGAATGTTTAATAAACCTACAGTTTTAAGCTCTAAAGCAATTTTTCTTGTGTAGTCTTCTATTTGATGCAGAAGTAAGTCTCCAATATTGTATGGAGGTAATACAGCATAAGAGTCTCCAGAGTGAATACCGGCTGGCTCAATGTGTTGCATAATACCTATAATGTAAACATCTTTTCCGTCACATATAGCATCAGCTTCTGCCTCTATGGCTCCATCTAAGAAGTGGTCGAGCAAAATACGGTTGTTAGGTATTTTTCTCAATGTTCTTACTACGTGCTCTTCTAGTTCTTCCTCGTTAATTACGATTTTCATACTTTGACCTCCTAGTACATAAGATGGTCTTACAAGTAGAGGGAAACCTAAATCTTGGCAAACTTCTAAAGCTTCATCTGCATTTTTAGCAACACCAAATTGCGGATATGGAATTTTATTCTTTTTAAGTAAGTCTGAGAAGCTACCTCTATCTTCTGCAAGGTCTAGTGCCTCGTAGCTTGTACCTAAAATTTTGATTCCGTAACGCTCTAGTTTTTCAGCAAGTTTAAGTGCTGTTTGTCCACCTAACTGAACAATTACACCTTCTGGCTTTTCGTGCTCGATTATTTCGTAGATATGTTCCCAGAAAACTGGCTCGAAATAAAGTTTATCTGAAATATCGAAGTCAGTTGAAACTGTTTCTGGGTTACAGTTAATCATGATGGTTTCGTAACCACACTCTTTAGCGGCTAATACACCATGAACACAGCAATAGTCAAACTCAATACCTTGGCCAATTCTGTTTGGTCCTGCACCTAATACTACAATTTTCTTTTTATTAGAAGCAACTGATTCGTTTTCTTCATCGAAAGTTGAGTAGTAGTATGGGGTCTCTGCAGCAAATTCAGCAGCACAAGTATCAACTAGTTTCCAAACACGATTGATATTCAGTTCTTTTCTTTTGTTATAAACATCACTTTCAAGACACTTTAACAAGTGAGCTATCTGGCGATCTGCGTATCCTTTTTGTTTAGCTTGAAGGAGAATGTTTTTTGGAAGGCTATTCAGGTTATAAGTCTCAATTTCTTTTTCAAGCTCAATAAGTTCTTCGATTTGGTTCAAGAACCACTTGTCGATATGAGTTAACTTTTGAATAGTCCTTAGAGATATTCCAAGTCTAAATGCATCGTAAATTTGGAAAATTCTGTCCCAGCTTGGTTTCTCAAGACCTGGTAGAATTTGTTCTTGTTTTTTCAGTCCTTTACCATCTGCACCTAAACCATTTCTTTTTATCTCTAAAGACTGACAAGCTTTTTGTAATGCTTCCTGAAAGTTACGACCGATACCCATAACTTCACCTACAGATTTCATCTGTAATCCTAATTGGCGATCGACACCTTGGAATTTATCGAAGTTCCAACGAGGTATTTTTACGATTACATAATCGAGAGATGGTTCAAAATATGCCGAAGTATTTCCGGTAATTGCATTTTTAAGCTCATCCAAATTGTAACCGATAGCCAGTTTAGATGCAATTTTTGCAATTGGGTAACCAGTAGCTTTAGAAGCAAGTGCAGATGATCTAGAAACCCTTGGGTTAATTTCGATACCTACAATGCTGTCGTCTGCTGGATTAACTGCAAACTGAACATTACATCCACCAGCAAACTCTCCAATACCATTCATCATCTTAATTGCAAGATCACGCATGTTTTGGTATACTGTATCTGGTAATGTCATTGCTGGTGCTACTGTAATCGAATCACCAGTATGAACACCCATTGGGTCTACGTTCTCAATTGAACATATAATAATAACATTACCAAGATTGTCTCTTAATAACTCCAGTTCGTATTCTTTCCAACCCAAAATACTCTGTTCTATCAACACTTCATGAACCGGAGACATATGTAACCCTCTTGTAAGAGCTTTATCGAATTCATCTTTAGAATGAACAAAACCTCCACCAGTTCCGCCAAGGGTGAAAGAAGGTCTAATTACAAGTGGGAATCCAATTTCCTGAGCAATTTCTTTTCCTTCAAGAAAAGATTTTGCAGTTCTACCCTCACAAACATTTACATTTAGCTCAATCATCTTCTGACGGAAAAGCTCCCTGTCTTCCGTAGTTTGGATTGCATTGATGTCTACACCAATTATTTTAACCCCGTATTTCTCCCAAATTCCCGCTTCATCACAATCGATCGCAAGATTAAGAGCTGTTTGTCCACCCATGGTAGGTAGTACAGCATCAATATCGTGCTTTTCGAGGATTTCAATAATTGATTTCTTTTCGAGTGGCTTAAGATAGATGTTATCAGCAGTCACAGGGTCTGTCATGATCGTAGCCGGGTTTGAATTAATAAGTGTTACTTCAATCCCTTCTTCTCTTAGTGATCTTGCTGCCTGTGATCCTGAGTAATCGAACTCACATGCCTGACCTATAATAATCGGTCCGCTTCCAATAATAAGTACAGATTTTATATCTGGGTTTCTAGGCATTTTTCTATGGTTGGTTATACGTATGCTCAAATTGGGTGCAAAGGTATAAACCGGAGCTTGCTTTTGGAAATAAGCACTAAAAGAATCTTAACAATATGGTAATATTAAATGCTTTTACATAAAAACAATGGTTTATTGCAGGCGTTAGGTTAGTGTTCAGGAAAATTTAAATATGATTTTAGTAAAAGAATATTTTTTAGCTGGTTATAAAGCAACATGGTCTGGTAGTTATTTTAATGCTGTAGAATTATTGGGTCATTACGTAAATTTTCCACATCCGACCTTATTAGAAAGAGTAACTGCAGAAATGCAGGAGTTAAAAACTCAAACCGGAGTTGCAGTAGCTGATGTGCTTTCAGTGCAAAATACAGCGAATAAGGCAAGAATTCATATGATGCCACCACCAGAATTTCCTGAGGCTTATTTTTCTTGGGCTAGAATGTGTTATAGTGGATTTGATGAAAAGCTTTCTGATTTATCTCCAGAAAAAATCGCTTTTGATATTGGGTATTATAGTGGTGAGATTTTGACCTCAATGAAAGTATTAAAAGTAATTTTAAAAATTTCGACTGCAGTAATTGGTGTTCCTGCTTTTGAACCTCAATGGAAAAATCTTTCAAAAACTATATTAAAGGCGAATAAACAATTATCTGCGGCGGCAAGATTATCTACAATGACACCCAATGGCCCTGTAAAACTACATGATCTTTTGTATGCTAGATTAACCATGGCAGCATTAGAAATCGGACAGGCAGACATAGACTTTTCGAGTGATGCATATTTAAGATTGCTCTCAGGAAAAATTGAAAACTACCTGTCAGATTTTAATGAAAGTATTCAGACAATTGCTGCTGAATTATAATTAGTCTTGTTTTATAAAGGCTTTATATCCTGAAAATAATAGTGCTACTACTACAATTATAGCTACTAAAATTCCACTAATAGAAGTAATATTAGCTCCAATTACATAAGAATCAGGATTAAAACTAAACTTAATTTCGTGTTTACCAGCAGGAACTTCAAGTGCTCTCAATACATAGTTAACTCTTAATATTTCAGCTTCATTTCCATCTATTGTTGCTGTCCATCCTTTAGGATAGTGAATCTCAGAAAATACAGCTAATCCATCTTTGCTATTTTCACTTGTATAAATGATTTCTCTTTGGGAATAACTTTGCAACTGAATATTAGCGGCACTATCTAATGAGTAATTTGTTTTACTTGTTTTAAAATCAGATGTGTTGATAACTGCCTCTTGATCGGGATTAATGCTGTTTACTTCAGCAATTGCTTCATCAGCAGAGCTTACTTCTACAACTTTGCTTACAAACCAAGCATTTCCTAAAGCTTTTGAATTTTCAATTACCTGATTAGCTTCATTTCCATACTTAATGTATTTCGCATTTAACATATTGATGGCAGGTGTTTCTGAAAAATTAGGCAGTTTTCCACCTCTTAGAGACCCGATAATCACGTTTTGCTCAGGATATAACTCTCGTTCTATAAGGTCATTATAACGCATCATTTTGGCAGCAAAATAACCTCCTAGTGATTTGTGATAATAAGAAGTTTGAGCTTCCTGGCTAAAACTACCTAATGTTAAAACCCTATAATGTGGGTCTTTATCTTTTAAAATGGTATCGTCTGCAGGTGTTTTTTGATGAGCCTGTTTTACAGCATTTTTCTTAAACATTTCAGGATATAGGTAACGATGACCTACAAGCCAAACATCACCAATCATTACAACACCTAGAATACCTAATGCCACATTTTTGCTTAATTTACCAAGCATAGTGAAATACAAGATTGCACCAGCAAGTACAATTAAAAATGCAGAACGGAAAGCATCTTTTCTCATAAATGCAAGTCGATCGTCACGAAGTGCTTTAATTAAAGCATCAGCCGCATTTTGATCGTTTACTCCTAATCTCTGTGGAAAGCTAGCATCTTTAGCGGTGTTAAATGAGCTCATTCCTCCAAAAACCGCAAAGAATAGTGCTAAGCCTGCTGTTACTCCGACAGCTATAAACAAGTTCTTTTTAAGCTCATCAGTTAGCTTTGTCTCAAGTAGTTTTTGTAAAGCAAGAATTCCTGCAAGAGGCATTAGCATCATGGTCATACTTAATGCCATCGATACAGAACGGAATTTGTTAAACCCAGGGAAGTAATCAAATAAGAAGTAATTGAAAAAGGAAAGGTTTTTACCCCAAGCGAACATCATCGAAATAATTGCTCCTGCTAATATCCACCAGCGCATTCTGTCTGGTAAAGTTAGCATAGCTAAAATAAATAGAAAACAGACAATAGCTCCCATATACAATGGACCTGCTGTAAACATCTGATCACCATGATATAATGGAACAACTGGCCCAACACCTACCAATTTATCTGCCTGTTGTTTGCCAAAAAGTTTGGATATGGTATCATAAACATTGCTGCCTGCTTGCAAAGATTCTCCACTACTACCTCCATAAAAATATGGGATTAAAAGCGTAAAGGTTTCCATTTTACCTTGACTCCAATTAAACGCATATTCTTTTTCTAAACCTTCATTTTTCTGTTCTCCACTTTCTGTGTCTGTTGAAGTAAGTTGCTTCTCACCACGCATAGAGTATGGAGTATATTCTTTCACCATCCATAGTCTACCAACGGCCGTACCGAAAGCAAGAAGAATAGCAATTACCATAATACCTGCTTGCTTGGCAAACATGTGTATTTCATTATTTTTTACAGCAAATATTAATTCGCTTATAGAATAAGCTAGGCAAACAAATACTAGATAAAAGGTTATTTGATAGTGAGGTGCACCAATTTGGAGTGAAAGCCCGAGAGCGAGAATTGCAAAGCCTAGTAATAATTTTTTTCTAAAAATGAGATGAATCCCAGCTAAGACCAGTGCAGAATAGCCAATTGCCCACGATTTTGTGACGTGCCCGGCTTCTATATTAATTATATTGTAGGAGGAAAAAGTAAATGCTAGTGAGCCTATTAATGCCAACCACGGGTTTACATCAAAGCTTAAAAGCAATATCCAAAAGCAGAACATGTACATAAACAGCAAATGAGCAGAAGTTTTTTTGCTGATAAAGCCATGAGTAATTTGCTTTAGAGTTAATAAAGCTGCTTCTGGAACACCAGTAGCAATTAAATAATCTGGTAAACCAGAAAACATAGCATCATTCCAAAGAGCCTGTTCACCATCGTGCGATTTTTTGTAATCAACAGATCTCTTAGACATACCTTCAAACTGTACAATATCAGTTTGTGCCAGGCTTTTATCATCTACAAGTTCAGGATAGAAGTAAGTAAGGGTGGCAAGGTAAAATGCAATAATGCTTATTATATAAGGAAGTATACTGGAAAATTTCAATTGCTTCATGAAAAAAAAATTGTTTCGGCAATAAGATGAGCCTTTTTGAAATACAGGCGAATTTAGATAAAATTTATCAATGGCGCAGACTAAACATATCGAATTAAGCCTGATAATAAGTTAAAAAAATATAAAAATGGGTATAAAAAAAGAACTCACCCCGAATCGGAGTGAGCTCTTAGCTTTAACAATTAAACCAAATAATCCTTAAAATATCCTACTTAAATCAAAATGGGTAGTTTTCCCATTCCGATATGATACAAATATATAGAGACTAAATCTAGTTTTTATAAAGCTTCGATATACCTATAATTTTTTTCGATAAACCTTTAGAATCCTTAGTTTTTTTGATTTTAACTTCGATAAATATTCGGTTTTTTCAGGTGAATGGATGGAGAGATCAGTTGCTTTCTTTGGTCTTAATACGATCAATATCATATGAGAAAAACAATCCGATAAATGAGGTAGCAGCTGTAATTCCGAAGAACAATAATGCAAAAGCAACTGCACTTGCTTCTTCAATATTTAAATATTGAGTACCATAAAGAAATACAAGTTCACGAGCACCAACTCCTCCTGCTGTAAAAGGAAGCACTGCTACAACTGACGAAACCTCAAACAGAGTGAGGTAATCCATTAGATTTTCAAAAATACCTAATGAATACAGTAGGGTTAAAGCACAAGCAACTTGTAGTAATTGTACCCATACAGAAAGGTGTAGAGTAACCAAGAATTTAGCATTAAATACAGGGAAAAGTATTCTGCAAAAAATATAGAAGCCAGGAATAACTAATACGCCACCAATTATAGAAAGTAAATTCAAATAAGGAATTTCTTCTGAAAAGGCACTTTGGTAAACAAATACACATGTAAGCAAAAATAGTATAGCTAAACCACTGAGGCGATCTAGTAATGTCCCGCTTATTAAATGTTTTGTTTTTACTGTATCATTGTCTTTTTTAAGCAGATAAACTTTATAACCATCTCCTCCAATGCTACCGGGTAAAAACAAATTATAAAACATACCAAGATAATGTAGCTTAATATTATAAAGACTGCTTAAGCTTACTCCACAGGCCTCATAGAAGTGCTTTATACGGAACGAGGCAATTATTTTTGATACGTTGAAAGATAAAAAACTAAGAAATAGCCACCACGGTTGTACTGTAGTAAATACCTTAACTATTTCTTGAAAGTCAACCTTTCTGAATACAAAATACAGAGCAACTGAAGTAATAGACAGCTTCAGTGCAAGCTTGAAATATTTTTTTGTATTTTCTGAAAATTCCAATGTAAAACTGTTTGAAAAGGCTTTGTTAATCTATTATCTATTTGAAAGAAATTAATATTTTGCCCTTTCTACCTTGGCTATCTGCTGTTTTAACAGCTTCCTTAATTTCATCAATTGTATATTGTTTTTCAACATGCATTTTTAAAGTTTGCGAACTGAAAGCTTGAATAACTTCAGCAGCAACAGATTGAATCGTTTGTTTATCTGCTTCTCTGAGCCAGCTAGATAACCAGAAGCCTTCAATTTTTAGATTTTTAAAAATCATTAATCCATTGTGTATTAAACTTTCTTTAAGACTTAACATGCCATAAACAAGCACTTTTCCTCCTCTTTTTAAACTCTGCAAAGCTTTACCAGCTAGTTCTCCACCAACAGCATCCATACACACAGAAACTCCTTTGTTCTCAGTGAGCTCCATTACTTTTTTTGCTAAAGTTTCTGTTTCTGTATTGATTACAGCAAATGCACCTAGCTTTTTTAGTTGTTCAATTTGAATATCTTTTCTTACAGTACAAATAGTTTTAATGCCTTTTTGAGCTGCGATTTGTACAACTAACTGACTAAATGTAGATCCTCCAGCTGTTAATAATAAAAATTCTCCAGCCTGTAAGTTAGCTTCATGTAATAAAGAGAATGCTGCAAATGGGTTTACAAAAAGCTGGCAAGCAACTTCGTCTGGAATGCTATCAGGTACTGGAATAGCATCATTCACATTTACTATAATATACTCAGCCCAACTTCCAATGCCTGTAAAACTTACTCTTATACCTTCTTTTAACTGAACATTTGTACCACACTTATTAACAATACCAACTCCTTCAAAACCTGCTCCCGATGGTAATTGAGGTCTAATTCCATATAAACCTTGTACAAACATTATATCAGAAGGATTGATGTTACTACAAGTTATCTTAATTCTAATCTGCCCTTTTTCAGGTTCAGGTAGAGGAATGTCTTTTATTTGTAGTACATCTTCTGGAAGTCCAAGTGTATCAAAAATTGCAGCTTTCATAATTTGTGTTGTTTTTATCCAATTTAGCAATTCAAATCAAATGATTTTTTTTGATCAATACCAGATAGTATTCTTTTTTCTAAACATTGAACACATCTATGATAGCTATTGTAATGATTTTGGAAGATATTTAACTGATTCTTTTAACCATTAATTACGCTCATTTGGTCAGGATTTGCCCTTATTCAAGTAAGGGTGTTAATCTGTGATCATAAATTTTCCTAGATTTATAGAAGAACAAAAAAGTTTAGTAAACATGAAAAGAAGAAATTTTATACGAAACAGTGCATTAGGAGCAGTTACAGCAGGTATTTCAGGAGGAACAATTCTAGCAAAAGAATCATCGAAAAGAGTAAAGCATAGTTTTAACTTAAAATATGCGCCTCATTTTGGCATGTTTAAAAATGCAGCAGGAGAAGATTTATTTGATCAGTTAAAATTTATGGCCGATATGGGCTTTAAAGCGATAGAAGACAATGGGATGAAGGGGCGTGATAAAGCAACTCAAGAAAAAATTGCAAAACAGCTCGACGCAAGTGGAATGGAGATGGGTGTATTTGTTGCACACAATATTTATTGGAATGAGCCAAACCTTACAAGCGGAGATAAAGATAAAAGAGAAGAATTTTTAAAAGATATACAAGATTCTGTAGAAGTTGCAAAGCGAGTTAATGCTAAATGGGTTACGGTTGTTCCAGGTTATGTAGATCTTAGAAAGGAAATGGGATACCAAACTGCTAATGTGGTAGAATCTTTAAGAAGAGCTTGCGATATTCTAGAACCGCATGGAATAGTAATGGTTTTGGAGCCACTTAATTTCTTTAATCATCCTGGAATGTTTTTGAGTAAAATACCTCAGGGATACGAAGTTTGTCGAGCTGTAAACAGTCCATCTTGTAAAATTTTGTTCGATATATACCACCAGCAGATCACAGAGGGCAATATTATTCCAAATATTGATTTGGCTTGGGAAGAAATCGGATATTTCCAAATAGGTGATAATCCGGGTAGAAAAGAGCCAACTACAGGAGAAATCAACTATAAAAATATTTTTAAACATGTACATGAAAAAGGATTTGATGGCATATTTGGAATGGAACATGGCAACTCAAAATCTGGAAAAGAAGGTGATATGGCAGTAATTGATGCTTATGCTACTGTTGATAAATTTATGTAAAATCATTTTTTTTTCATATTTAAAAAAGAGCTTATTGTTAGATAAGCTTTTTTTTATTTGTTGATTTTTCTATAAAAGTTACATTGCTGATATATGAGGGGAAACTGCAAGAAAAGTCTCGATTATAACTCTCAAATTTGACATATCTCTTTTGAGAAAATCCTTTAAAACTTTTTAAACTATGAAAAATCAAAATCAACCCTCATTAAAAGATTCGTTTGTAAGAGTATATTCACACGAGCTAGAGCAGGTAATCAGAATTTACAAAAACTGATTTTTTCAAGTAATGTCATGAAGTATGTAGTCGAGATTAAAATTGGGAAAGTAAAACTTCTTGTGAAATGGGGAGAGCATATTTAGTAGAAAACTAAAGTATAGCTATAAGTCAATTATGTTTAATTGAAGTTCACGCTAATTATTATATAAAGTACAATGTTCAATTAAAGTCAATGCAGCCTTAATCTTAACAGATACCAACACATAAAGCACTGATATGTTCCTAATGCAAATTGCAAAGTAATTTTTATAAACTTGATTTGTATCTAACCAAAAAAAGCACTTACTAATTAAGTGCTTTTTGTTTTTATGTTAGAGTGTGCTTAACCGAAAATGGAGTTAGTAAACTCTATTTTTATTTTCAACTGAAAGTCTTTAATAACTTTAAAAACCTCTTTTAGCGTAACCTGTTCTATTTTGGTGAGACTTTTTGGGTCTATGAAGTTGTTAGGTTCTGCTTTATCATTTCTAATTTGTGTAGCTTGTTTTTTGAGGCGCATACCCATTAGATAATAATAAGCCTGCATTAATTCGTGGAATTGTTTTTCTGTAAAAATCCCAATTTCTCTTAAAGCTTCAATGCGTTCACCTGTATTCGTTTTAAAAATCTTATTCTTTAGCGCATAAACCCTAACAAGGTCTACGATTGGTGCCATGGTTTTTTTAATGTTAAAAACCTGCTGAGAGCCTTGTGTAAAAGTTCTAATGTTTCTGAAAAAAGTGAGAGGTGGTTCAAACTGCAAAGCAATGTTTGCCATATGATAGAAGAACCTGTCTAAAGGTTTATCTAGCTTTTCATAAAGGAAATCTTTCAATTCTTCTAGAATTGTTTCATCTCCATATATATATCTGCAATCAAAGAAAATAGAAAAGTTCATTACAGTCTCTGGTAAAGATTGATCCATCCAGCTTTCGTAATTCCTTTTCCAGTGAGAGAGTGAATGTGTCCACTTAGGATTTTTAGCCATAAAGCCGCCAGTACAAAAGCTAAAGCCTATGTAATCTAAATGACCAGATACTTTCTCCGAAAATTTCAAGAAATATTCCCTTACTTCTTCTCTGTGTTCATTTGCTTTGTCTTCGTAGATAATAGCATTATCTTGATCTGTTTTAAGGGTTTGTTCCTGTCTGCCTTCACTACCTAAAACCATAAATACAAATTTGGCAGGTGGTTCGCCCATTTCTTCTATCACAGTTTCAATTACTTTAAAAGCTATGGCATCAGAAACAGTGGTTATAACTTGATTAACAATCTCAGATTTTACACCTCTATTTAGTAGCTGGAAAACAATCTCAGGTACTTTCTGCCACTTTTGCCTTAATTCATCTACTGTAAGTGCAAGTTTAACCGACTGTATAAATACAAATGGAGACTGTGCCTGTTCACTCAATAATCTATTCCTGCTTATTACTCCACTAACTTCACCATTTTTTTCTATTAATAAGTATCTGATTTTATTTTGAAACATTAATAAAATTGCCTCATAAACAAAAGCTTGGTCATCAATAGAAACAATGGGGTTGTCTATTACTTCAAGAATAGGCAAATTAATATCTAGTAACTTGGCTATTACTTTATCTCTAAGGGTAATATCAGTTACAAAACCAATAATTTTTTCTTCTTGATCTTTTACAAACAAGCAACTGATTTTTTGCTCGCCCATAATTCTAGCCACTTCGTAAATAGGAGTTTGGCTATCGCAAGAGATAACTTCTCGTGGATCAATGGTTTCTATTTTTCTAGAATACATTTGATCAGAAGCAATAAAGTTTTCTTCGCGAGTTGTATTTGGCTTTACAAAATGGGCATATTCATCATTTAGCATCAGTCTGCCAAATTCAGCAGTAAAATAATGAAAGAAGTCCTCGTAAGCTTGGCAAAGCGCCTTAAAGTGATTTCTGTGGAGGAAAAGAACACGAGTTCCTTTTTTAGCAATTACAGTTCTTAGAGACTTTTTTTTATTTAAAAGTACAGATATGCCACCAAAACAAAAGCCTCTACCATATTTTTCAATTAGTCTTTTATTCTGACCACTGTCGTAAAAAAATGCTTCGAACTCACCGTCAACCAAAATTTCAATTCCCTTCATTTTAGATTCATCCTGAAGGTATATTACTTTTTCTTTTGAGTAATATACATCTTCAAGTAGGTCTATTACTTCCAGTAAAACATCGTCTGGCAATACATCAAATGGTTTTACTGTTTTCAGGAATTCTAATTGGTCGTTCATAGAAGGTGGATGATATAAAGAGAAAGTATAAAAAGTATCAGAATTACAAAGCCAAAACCTTCTTTCTGGAAGATATTAAACTTCCAAGCTTTTGGTTTGTTCTGATTTTGAATGACTTTATCAGTAATGTCTCCTTTTCTTTTTAATTCAAAAAAGCACTTGGCTACGGCCTGGGCATCTGCCAATGCATTATGTTGGTTATCGAGTGGCGAATTAAATAACCTTTGGTAAAGTTCACCTAATCGTAAAAATTTATGATGATTATAGTGAACAAATCCATATGTAAGTTGCATAGTGCAAAACTTAGGCAAAACCAATAAAGGGTTTTCAAGTCCAGCCCTGTAAAAACCTACACTTAGCATATGGAAGTCAAGTTGAATAAAATGACTCACCACCAATGGCTGATACTTCTTTAAGTCAGCCAATAATATTTTCATTACGTTACCCCTGTCTTTTCCATGTTTTTGCAGAAACTCATGGGTGATACCATGAATTTCTCTAGAAGCCTCAAGGATTTCATAATCTTTGTCTTCAATAAAATGATTTTCATATTTAACCTCTTTTCCGTCTTTTGTGTAAATAGACCAAGCTATCTGTACGATAAATGGCCAGTTATCTCTATCGGAATAGGGTTTATCCCAGTCTTTTGGCAACCCGGACGTTTCCGTGTCGACAAATAATAGATAGTCATTCACAGGTCGAAATTACCAAATAATTTTTGATCTGAAAAGAATGATAGAGAAGTAAAGTTTTTATTGAAAGGTAAAATCGATAGGAATGAGGGGGGGGATAAATAAAAAAAAGCACTTAAAGAATTTTCTTTAAGTGCTTTGGAGATGAGCCCCCTGACGGGATCGAACCGCCGACCTACTGATTACAAGTCAGTTGCTCTACCAGCTGAGCTAAGGAGGCTTTGCTTAACTGCTTTTGAAAAGCGAATGCAAATATATGAGCTTGTTTTTATTATTCAAACTTTCAGTAAAAAATATTTTATTTTTTTTAAATTTTTATTCCAAACTTGTCGGCAAGGGTCTTTAGATCCTTAATAACAGGAGGCAATAAAGGAATTCCCTTCTCTTTTCGCTCTTTTTCCATTTCGGTTTCTGGCTCTCCCGGAATTAAAACTCTTTCTTCTCCTTCTACTGTTTCCGCAGATTTAAAGCGTTTTATCCAATTATCCATATGCTGCTTAAATTCATTAGCAGGCCTAAAGGCATCAATTCTCATTACTCCAAAGAAATGGCCTAATCCTTCACCAACTGGTTTTTCTGGTAATGGGAGGAAGCTCACAAATGGTGGAGCCCAAGGGCCATAACCTGCACCCGAAAGTACAGCCGAGAAAATATCAACTACAGAACCCAAACAATATCCTTTGTGACTACCATGAACTCTATCGCCACCTAAAGGCAATAATGCGCCACCTTCTTTTACTGCAGAAGCATTGGTTGTTGGATCACCATCTCTATCTTGAACCCAGCCTTCTGGTGCATTTTCGTTTTTTCTTTGAAGAATTTCTAATTTACCATTGGCAACTGTAGTAGTAGCAAAGTCTGCTACAAATGGTGCTTCGTTACCAGAAGGAATGGCAACCGCAATAGGATTTGTCCCTAGTAGTCTTTCTTTTGAAAAAGTAGGAGCAACTAAGGGGCTTGCATTTGTCATTGCCATACCAATCATATCTTTAGAAAGTGCTTTCATGGCATGGTAGCCCGCAATACCAAAGTGGTTAGAGTTTTTTACAGATATCCAGCAAGTACCGGCTTTTTCTGCCTTTTCCATTGCTATGTCCATTACTTTAGGGGCAGCTACTAAGCCAAGTGCTTTATCTGCATCTACTACAGCCGTACTGGGTGTTTCATGAATAACTTTTATGTTCGGCTTTGGATTTATTCTGTCTTTTTCCCACAATCTCACATAACCGATTAATCTGGCAACGCCATGAGAATCTACACCTCTTAAATCTGCACTAATAAGCACTTCGGCAGCTAATGCAGCATCTTCTTCGCTACAGCCAATACTTATAAATACATTTTTGCAAAAATTTTCAAGCTTTTTATAATCGTACATAATTCTTCTGTTAAGGTCTGTTCACTTGATTTAGTTTTGAATAAAATTTCTAGTTTTAACCCTCAGAATTTATTCAACTAATTTTTTAACCTGCTTGCAATTTAGTCGATTTGAAAGAAAAAAAGTTTCCATTGGTCAGCGTTTTTGTTGCAGTAAGAGATGAAGAAGAGAATATTATTGCTTGTTTATCAACATTACTAGCGCAAAATTATCCTAAAGAATGTTTCGAAGTATTAATTGGGAATGACCAATCAACCGATAACACCGTGGAACTTGTTGAGTCCTTTATTGATTCGCTACCAAATTTTAAACTCATTCATATAAATGGTTTTAAAGGCGAGGCAAGAGGTAAAGCCAATGTGTTGGCACATCTGGCAGAAGTTGCAACCGGAGACTTTTTTTTAGTAACAGATGCAGATATGCATTTGCCTATCAACTGGATTGAGGGTATGATGAATTTTGCAAAAAAAAGAGTTGGGATTGTAACAGGGTATACAATACCTAAAAGTAATTCAATATTTTCTGCATTACAGGCAATAGATTGGTTAAATGCCCAAGCTCAAATTTATTTAATGGCTCAATTGAATATTCCTGTAACCAGTTTAGGTAACAATATGCTTATCAGTAAAGAAGCTTATTTGGAAACTGGCGGATATGAAAAAATTCCTTTTTCGATTACAGAAGATTTTGAATTATTTCAGCAAGTGGTTAATAAGGGTTGGACGTTTGCCCATCCATTTTATAAAGTGCCAGCAGGGATAACCATACCAGTAGAAAGTCTGCCATTATTACTTAAACAAAGAAAAAGGTGGATGCATGGAGCAATGCAGATTAAATGGTATTTGAAATGGGCTTTGGTATTAGATGCATTATTTCTCCCTTTTGTTTTACTAATGCTTTTTTTCTTTCCAATAGTGGCGCTTACATTATTTGTGTGTAGGTTTTTGCTAGTAACTATACTTACATCTTTTATAATTACACAAACGGATCAAATACCATTATTAAAGTACGTTTTATTATTTGATGTTTACCATCAAGCATTGTCATTTCTTTTAATTTCTTCATACACTTTTTCCAGAGAGGTGGAATGGAAAGGTAGGGCCTATAAGGTTTAATAAAGAAATACATAATTCGTTGAAATAAATTAACTCAGGATCAAAAAATTATACAAGTTTATCATTACTAAAAATTGTATTTTTATATGTTATGAAAACTGGTGGCAATCAGAACAAATCCTTAACCTTAAATGTATATATGAAGGCGAGTTCCTTCAACCAAAAATTAATAAAATAAATATGGAAGCAACAACAAAAGAGACTAACGAGATGGTGTCACAAATGGTAAGAGATTTTGCAGAACGCAATATTGAACCTTACCGCAAAGAATGGGATGACGAACAAGTTTTCCCGATAAACATTTTTAAAGAACTTGGTGAACTAGGCCTTATGGGTATTTTAGTGCCTACCGAATATGGCGGTTCTGGTTTTGGTTATATCGAGTATGTAACAGCAATCTCAGAGCTTGCAAAGTACGATCCTGGAGTAGGATTATCTTTAGCTGCTCATAACTCTTTATGTACAAACCATATTTTACAATTTGGAAGTGAAACACAAAAACAGAATTGGTTACCTAAACTAGCATCAGGTGAATGGATAGGAGCGTGGGGACTTACAGAACCAAATACAGGTTCAGATTCTGCAAATATGAGAACCATTGCCAAAGAAGATGGTGATTACTGGATTTTGAATGGATCTAAAAACTTTATTACTCATGGTAAAAGTGGAAATTTAGCAGTAGTAATTGTGCGTACTGGAGAAAAAGGTGATTCTCATGGAATGACTGCATTCGTTATTGAAAAAGGCACGCAGGGTTTTTATTCTGGCAGAAAGGAAGATAAACTTGGAATGCGTTCTTCAGAAACTACAGAGCTCATTTTTGATAATTGCATGGTGCATAAAGATAATATTTTAGGTAAAGTAGGAGAAGGGTTTATACAAGCCATGAAAATATTGGATGGAGGTAGAATTTCTATTGCTGCTTTAAGTCTAGGAATTGCTCAAGGAGCTTTGGAGCATTCAATTGAATATTCAAAAGAAAGACAACAGTTTAATAAACCAATAGCTTCTTTTCAGGGAATTTCATTTAAACTGGCAGAAATGGCAACAGAAGTAGAAGCTGCCCGATTGCTTACCTATCAAGCTGCTGAGATGAAAAATAAAGGTGAATATGTAACCAAGTATTCTGCTATGGCAAAACTTTATGCTTCAGAAGTAGCAGTGAAGGTGGCTAATGAGGCAGTTCAGATTTTTGGAGGTTACGGCTTTACAAAAGATTATCCGGTTGAAAAATATTATAGAGATTGTAAGCTGTGCACAATTGGTGAAGGAACTAGCGAGATTCAAAAAATAGTAATTTCACGTGCGATATTAAAGTAAATAACATTCTCTAAAACATAAATGAAAAGCTACTCACGATAGAGTGGCTTTTTTTATTTGAAGTGATCATATCTTATTTCAAAGTTGTTGTGTATATGAGGTAATTGATTGATTATCAAATTTAAACTAACCAGTTTGTGAAGGTAGAGCTTAAATTCTCTTACCCATAATTCATATTTTTTTATGACTAGCTGCGTTATGTACAGACAATTCCCAATCAATTTTTTTAACTGTGTTGAAGTATTTTTTTTATAGGATCATCTTTTCGTTTCCTATCCATTTATTAATTTATCAATTAAAGAAAAACCTTTTTCTTTTAAGCTACTGGATAGTTTTGTGGGGCTTTGTAAGTGGTAGTCTAGGTGGAGGATTAGGGGTTAAATATCTGTTTCTCGATCCAGAATATTTAGATAAAATCAATTTCTTCAGCTTCTTCTTTATGGGGTTTGCTTGGGGTAAATTTATAATGGCATACCACATAACCTGTTATATCCTTTTTGCTTACAGATATAAGTTTTTAGCTTCTTTAAGAGCTCCTTTTATTAAGTTTTGTGAGAATAACAGTATAATTCCTTTGGTTTTTACCATCTATTATCTTGTGCAAATTGTTTGTTTCCAGTTAGAGGTAGAATTACATAATACTTTTGAGATTATAGTTTTGGTTAGTGGCTTTTTGTCTGGCTTAATATCTACTATTTTGTTTTCGGTATTTTACTTTAAAGCAACTAACATCAATCTTTTTAAACACATTGCAGAAAATGTTGATAGTAAGGTAAGAAAGAGTCCTTTGCAAAGGGTAAACCTGATGGATAAAATCAATAAGTCTAAAAAAGAAAAGGTGGTAATTACCTCTTACTTTCATTTTCCATTTTCATTTAAACAAGTTAGTAACAACATACCCGCTAATAAGGAAAGTATAATGAAGGTGTTTGATCAAAATCAGTTAAATGCCTTAATTATTCAGCTAGTAGCTTTATTAATTATCTTGAGTTTAGGTTTGCTTAGAGATTTTTCTTTTATGCAAATTCCGGCTGCTGCGAGTACACTCATTCTGTTTTCTATTCTTTTACTTTTTACCGGAGGAGTTCATTATTGGCTAAAAGACTGGGCTTTGGGTATTTTTCTTTTTACAGTAATTATAGTTTCGGTAATTGCAGAATACATGCCCCAAAAGCTTTATCATCAGGCCTTTGGAATGTCTTATGAAACAAGAGCTATTTACAACAGACATAGAATAAGTATGCTGCCTAATTCAAATAATATCTGGAAAGATATTAAAGCAACTAAAACTATTTTAGAAAGCTGGAAGAATAAACAATCTAACAAAGAGAAACCTAAAATGGTAATCTTATGCATGAGTGGGGGTGGGCAGAGAGCTGCGGCTTGGACTATGAGAACATTGCAAGTAGTTGATAGTGCATTAAATGGAAAACTCATGGATAAAACCACACTAATGACAGGTTCCTCTGGTGGATTAATTGGTGCTGCGTATTACCGAGAATTATATTATAATAAGTTTTTAGGAGATTCGATCGATCTAAATGATAAATTATATTTTGACAACATGAGTAAAGATAAACTCAACCCCATGATTTTTACCATGGTGGTTGGTGACTTCTTTTTCAGGTTTCAGAAGTTTAAGTTGGGAGGCAAAAGCTATTATAAAGACAGAGGATACGCACTAGAACAAAAAATTCTACGAGATACAGATAATCTGCTTTCTAAATCTCTTTCTTATTACAAGATGCCAGAAGGCAAAGCAGATATGCCTTTGATGATTTTAAGCCCTACAATTGTAAATGATAGTCGAAGGTTATTCGTCTCCTCTCAGGGAGTTTCTTATATGTGTAGAGGTTTAGGTGGAGCTACCAGCAGACCACAAATAAGAGGAATAGAGTTTAGCAGATTTTTTGAAAAACAAGAGGCTGATAGTATTAGGTTTCTCACAGCTTTGCGAATGAATGCCACGTTCCCATATGTGACACCCAATATTGTGTTGCCCAGCGAACCACCAATGGAAATTGTAGATGCTGGTTTGTTTGATAATTTCGGAATAGACGATGCATTGCAGTTCATTTATGTATTTAGAGAATGGATTAATGAAAATACATCGGGAGTGGTGTTAGTTTCTATTAGAGACTCGCAAAAAGGAAATAGCATACAATCTCATCATTACAAACCATTTTTTGAAAGCATAATTACTCCATTTACTCATGTTATGGGTAACCTCACACTACTGCAAGATGTTGAAAACGACTATGACATCGAATATGCAGAAGAGTGGCTAGATAAAAAATTCTGGCTATTGGAATTTGAGTATCAACTTAGCCCTCCAGAAATGCGTAAAGCTATTAATGAAGAGTATGCTTCATTAAGTTGGAGGCTGACCACTCCTGAAAAAAATAGTATTTATAACGCCATTAATTATCCTGCAAACCAGAGAACTCTTCAAAAGCTAAAAGCTTTACTTACAGATCAAAATATGTAATTCTCCAAATTTTCACTTTTCTGCATTTTGAAGATGTTAATGAATGCAATTATTTGTAAATGGGTGAAATAGACCTTATCAAGGAAAAGTACAATATGCATTATTTGTAGTTAATTGTTTAATCATAAATATGTCTATTAAAAGAGTTTTTCTCTTTAGTCTTTTTTAAACAGTTTATCTAAATTTTGGCATTAATGCTAATTTTTGATCATTAATTATTGGATTTAATTAATTGATAATCAATTAGTTGTTTTTTATTGTGGTTTTTGAGAAAACACAAGTTAATTATACTTACTTTTAAGTAATCACTCATCCCTAATTTATTCATCAGCAGTGTTATAAAAGTAGTTATAAATGCAATTCTTGATATCTTAATATGAAGGAAAAATTCTATTAATACATTGTAAACAATCCTAAACAATGAAGTAGGACATTCTCGCGTACTTTTTGCTGAAAATAATTATATAGATATTAGTATATCCAATCAGCTATAATAATTTTTTTGATACCGATTTTTAGAACATGCTAGATCGTATGAACAGATTACAAGAGAATGACCAAAATCAATCAGTATTTGAAGTACTAGAGAGACTAGAGAACAAGATTCACGAACTGAAAGGTAATCTTAGCCGAATAAAAAGGAAGTCTTTGGAATTTAGACTTAGAACTTTAAATCAACACGAATTGAAGTAATATGTAATTTGCTACACAAATTATGGTAAAATGTGTGGCTTAATTACACGATATATTTATTAGAGAAACAAAATTAAAAAAACTAAGGAAAAATTAAATTTTAATAGCCAATAAGGTTATGTCATCCCTTTGTTCAACATCTTTTTGATGTTCTTGTAGGAGGGTTTTAATGGCTGCCTTTTGTTCTGTTAATGAGTAGTTGCCAATTTTTCCTAAAGTATTTATAAGGTTGAAAGACCCAAGTTTTTCTTTCTCTTTATTGTGCTGATCAACTATTCCATCAGTAGATAGGTAAAGAATGCCTCCTTCGGGCAATGGTACATTTTCAGCTTCATACTTTTTGCTTTGAGTCTGCCTGCCTCCAATAGATTTTCTGCTACCTTTTAAGGTATTTAACTGATGCGTTTGCAGGTCATAATAATATAATGGTCTTTTAGCTCCACAAAAAGTGATTTTAGGTGCTTGCTTTGGAGATTCTTCAATAGCAACCATGCAAATATCCATGCCGTCTCTATTACCTAATTCTTTTTGTTTAAGGGCTTTTATAATGCCGTAATTGAGCAGCTCCATAATTCTTACCAGATCGGTAATTTTCTTTTCAATAATAATTTCGTGTAAAAGAGCATGACCAACCATACTCATAAACCCACCTGGTACACCATGACCTGTACAGTCTATAACTGCAATTATTTTAATTATAGATTCATGGTTTTTGGTTTTAGATACCCAATAGAAATCTCCTGATACAATATCTTTTGGTTGATAGAAAAGAAAATAATCTTGTAAAACTTGATCTAGTAGTTTGGTTTCTGGTAAAACAGATTGCTGGATAGTCTCAGCGTATCTTATGCTATCAGTGATTTTTTTATGACTCAGTTCAAGCTCTTTTTTCTGTAGCTCAATTTCATAGTTTTTTAATTCAAGAACTTTTTTACCTTCCTCTACTTTATGTTTCTCTTGTAACAACTCTTTTGTTCGTAAATCGACCAGTTTTTCAAGTTTATAGTTTTCTTCTTTAATCCTTTTAGTTCTCAGTCTATGTGAGATAAAAGCGCCACCAAATAATAACATAAGCCCCAATGTTCTAAACCAGAGCTGCTCCCAAAATGGTGGCTCTACAATCAAATCCAATGAGGTACCTTCATTATTCCAGATATGGTCGTTATTAGAGGCTCTTATTTTTAATGTGTATTTACCAGCTGGTAAGTTGGTATAAGTCGCTACTCTTTTGCTACCTATTTCATTCCATTCAGCATCAAAATTTTCTAGTTTGTATGCATATTGGTTGTGCTCTGGATGTCTAAAATTTAATGCTGCAAATTCAAATGAAATCACATTTTCATTGTGTTTCAAATGTATTTCTCTGGTTTCACTAATATCTTTTACTAGATATGGTCTGTTTCTGCTTAATGTTTCTTCTGGTCTCAGGCTTTGATTAAACAGTTTAAAACCTGTTATTACAATAGGAGGAATGTAAGTATTTTCTTTAATGTCATCGGGGTGGAAGTAGCTCAAGCCATTTAGTCCTCCAAAATATAAATTTCCCCTCTTATCCTGATGGTAAGCTCCTTGGTTAAACTCATTGTTTTGGAGGCCATCTTTAATGCCATAGTTTTTAAATTTCTCAGCGTTTGTATCGAAACAAGAAAGCTCTCTATTGGTACTTATCCATAAATTATCATTTTTATCACTTAGTACTCCATATATACTATTGTTAGGTAGCCCGTCTTTTTGCGAGTATCTTGTAAATGAGAAAGTCTCATTTCCATTAGTTTCTTTAATGCTTAATTTGTTTAATCCTCCACCTGCAGTGCCAATCCATATATTGCCACTTTTATCTTCATAGAGAGTTCTTACATAGTTATAGCTCAGGCTGTTTTCATTCCAGTTTTCATGCACAAAGTGTTCAAAAACAGGAGTTAACATTCCACTCTCACCAAAATATAGTCTGTTTAATCCTTCTGAAGTACCTACCCAAAGGTATCCGTTTTGATCTTCCAGAATAGCTCTTACATAGTTGCCCTTTAAACCCTTAATATCATTTTTGTTATCTTGATATATGGAAAATTGTTCTTTGGTTTTATCAAACTTGAGTAAGCCATGAGTGGAACCTAACCACAAACGGCCTTTGCTATCTTCATAGATTTCGTGGATGTGGTTTGCACTGTTATAATTATTGATGTTTGATGGAGTGCGATAGTTTTTTACTAAAAAATCAATATTACCATCTTTATCTATCTGGTAATTTATTTTACTAAGCCCATTTTGCGTGCCAGCCCAAACAGTTCCTTCATTGTCGATATATATTCCTTCCACGCGACTGTCTAAAATGGAAGGTGTAGACCATTTGTTTTTGCTTAATGATGCAATGTGTTTAGATGCTTTATAAATATTAATCCCACCTCCGCGAGTGGCAATCCATAATAGGCTGTCTTTACTAGTAGCAATTCCTCTTACATTATTTTCACTCAAAGAATTAGAATCGCTATAATGCTGAGAGATTGTTTGAAAAATCTGAAATGATGGATCGTGTTTGCTAACTCCATTATAGGTTCCCAACCAGATAATTCCAGAATGATCTATAAAAACATCATATATATAATCATCTGCGAGGGTATTGTCATTTTCATCAACATGCTTGAATTGTTTTAGCTGTTTATTACCCAATTCATAACAGAAAGCTCCTTCACCAGCAGTTGCCAGCCACAGGTTACTACGTTTTTCTTTTGCAATTGAAGTTATAGGCAAGTTTTTATTTACTGGTTGCCAGAAAAGTTCAGCCTCATTTTTAAAACTATCGAAAGCTAATAATCCTCGATTAGTACCAACCCATAAAATTTCGTCTTCTTTTAAAAAACTATATGCTGAAAAAGATTCTATTTGTCCTTCTTTGTTTTCAAAAGTATTTATTAGAGAAACTACTTTTCTTTTACTAATGTCAAATTGAATAATCCCATTTGAAGTAGCCAACCAAATTGATTCTGAGTCAGTTTGAGCTATTGCACTAATAACTTTATCTGTGGAATCAGGAAAAGAAAAATGATAGTTTGTGAAGCTCTTAGTATTTCTTTGAAAGTAACTCAATCCCTGATTTGTACCAATCCAAAGATTGTGTTTGTCATCTTCAAATATTGACGAAATGTGATTTGATGCTATGGTACTAGGGTTAGAATCTGTATGCTGATAATTACTAAATTTCTGAGTAGAAGGATCAAATCTGTTC
Source organism: Chondrinema litorale (assembly GCF_026250525.1). Lineage (GTDB taxonomy): Bacteria > Bacteroidota > Bacteroidia > Cytophagales > Flammeovirgaceae > Chondrinema > Chondrinema litorale. The sequence continues at coordinate 1,528,235 of NZ_CP111043.1, read as the reverse complement.
AACCCCCCGCTTCTGGTAGCAATCCAAATAATTCCTTCGTGATCTTCATATAATGAATGGATGAAGTTATTTGAAAGAGAATTTAATTTATTAGGGTCAAAGTGAAATTGTTCAAATTGGTAACCATCGTATCTGTTTAGACCATCTTGAGTACCAAACCATAAAAAGCCTTTCTTATCTTGTAAAATACATCTGATTGTACTCTGAGTAAGTCCATCTTCAATTGTGAACTTTTCAAATCTGAGTGAATTTTCTTGAGATAATACTTCAGAAACCTGTAGTAAAAAAAGTAATATTGATAATATGATAGCTTTCAAAAAAATAGTTTTTTAGTCCGTAAACTTCTTTTCTCAACGCCTTTGAGATTGATGTATTATTGAATTATTCATCAGCAAAACCTTGATAATTAGTTGTTTGGACTATTTTTTTGAATTGTTTTTCAAATGGAGCTGATATTTTTAAAAAGTATGTGAATTTCTTTCTTTTTCAAAAGGTTTTCAGTCTAAGAAAAGCTAAGCTTTATTTTCTTCTTATTTTAGCATTTGTAAATTCAAAATGGTGAGTATCTAATCATAAAATATGATTCGGTTTGTGCGTAAGTATCCTTATCACTTTAGTGTAGTGATATTAATTTTATCAATAGCTTATTATTTCTGTCTTCCATCACCATTGTTTGAAACCCCCTATACTACAGTACTTAAAGATAGAAACAATGAATTGCTAGGAGCTATTATAGCTGATGACGGACAGTGGCGATTCCCTAAAGCCGATTCAGTTCCTGAAAAGTTTAAAAAAGCGATTACAACTTTTGAAGATTCTTGGTTTTACTATCATCCTGGGTTTAATCCTGTTTCTTTAGTACGAGCTACCATTCAAAATCTAAATGCTGGAAGGGTTGTAAGTGGGGGTAGTACATTAAGTATGCAAACAATCAGGCTGGCTCGAATGGGTAAATCAAGAACTTTTCTGGAAAAATTTATAGAAATTATTCTGGCAACAAGGCTTGAGTTTTCCAATTCTAAAGATGAGATACTTGCTTTATATTCTGCTCAAGCGCCATTTGGTGGCAATGTAGTGGGTTTAGAAACAGCCTCTTGGAGATATTTTGGAAGAAAAGCAGATGAGTTATCGTGGGGAGAAACGGCTTTGTTGGCAGTTTTACCTAACCAACCTTCTTTACTTTTTCCCGGAAAGAATGAAGACAGATTGCTGAAAAAACGCAATCGTCTAATAGATAAACTCTTTGATGAAGGCTATTTGGATAGTCTTACTTGTGAGTTGGCTAAGTCTGAACCTTTACCTGCTGCTCCATTGCCACAACCTTCTCTTGCTTCGCATTTACTAACAAGGCAAATTAATGAAGGAAAAAAAGGAAAGGCAATTAAGACAACGCTTTCTAAAAGTTTACAGAAAAATGTAAATACTATTATCGATAAGCATCATCAATATTTAAAAGCCAATGAAGTATACAATCTGGCTGCAATGGTGATAGAGGTAGAAAGTGGCGAGGTGCTCGCTTATGTGGGAAATACCAATGTAAAGGAGAAGGGAGATTTTGGAGATGCAGTAGATGTTATAACAGCTCCAAGAAGTACAGGTAGTATAATGAAGCCATTTTTGTATGCAGCTATGTTGAATGAAGGCTTTATTTTGCCTAAAACATTATTGCCAGATATACCTACATATATCAGTGGTTTTGCGCCACAAAATTTTAATAGGCGATTCGAAGGGGCAGTTCATGCAGATATTGCGCTAGCTAAATCTCTGAATATTCCAGCAGTGCGTATGTTGGCAGATTTTAGTGTAGAAAAATTCTATTATAAATTGAAAGAGTTAGGTGTTTCAACACTTACAAAAAATCCGGGACATTATGGTTTGTCATTAATCTTAGGAGGAGCAGAAGCTACATTATGGGATTTAGCAGGTGTATACGCAGGTATGGCAAGAACTTTAAATCGTTTTGATCAACTCACACCTTATCATTATCAAAAAAATACTTATTACTCTCCAAAACTAAATTTTACAGATCATACCGTTAATGCAATTTCTGATAAAGGTACAGAGCAACATGCTGAATTAAGTGCTGCGTCTATTTGGTTCTCTTTTGAAGCAATGTTGAAAGTTTACAGACCAGGAGCTGATGCCAATTGGGAATTATATGAAACATCAAAGAAAATTGCTTGGAAAACAGGTACAAGTTATGGGCATCGTGATGCTTGGTCTATTGGAGTTACTCCCGGATATGTTGTTGCTGTTTGGGTTGGTAATGCGGATGGAGAAGGTAGACCGGGCTTAACTGGTTTGACTGCTGCTGCTCCAGTTTTGTTTGATATTTTTGGCTTACTGCCAGATAAAGGTTGGTTTAATCAACCTCATGACGAAATGATTGAAGCTGAAGTTTGCAGAAAAAGTGGTTATTTAGCTACAGAGAATTGTACGGAAAAGGATAGTGTGTTGATTCAGGAAACTGGTATTAGAACCTCGCCATGCCCATATGAGGTTTTAGTACATCTTGATAAAACTGAAAAGTTTCAGGTGAGTACTGCTTGCGAGAGTGTGAGTAATATGACACATAAAAGCTATTTTGTATTGCCTCCAGTGCAAGAATGGTACTATCGATTCCGCCATTCAGATTATAAACCTTTACCTCCATACAGACCTGATTGTCTTTCTGATAACTTTACTGATAATAAAATTATGCAGATGATTTATCCAGTTGGCACTGCGAAAGTTTTTATTCCAAGAGAACTGGATGGAAAACTAGGTAATGCAATTTTTGAAGTTGCTCATAGAAAACCATCTACCAAAATATATTGGCATTTGGATGAAGAGTATCTTGGTGAGACAGTTCAGTTTCACGAAATGGCTTTGCACCCTTCATCAGGAAAGCATACACTTACCTTAGTGGATGAAAATGGCGAGGTACTAGAACAAAGTTTTGAAGTAGCTGATAGATAAGCTACTTTTTAATCTCTATCACTCTCAATGCTAAATAAGGTTTTTGAGGTAAATCCACAAAGGTTTTTCCGCTATAAACGCTTTCTGCTTTTGTAATAGTCATATTCCAAGTATCTATTATTTCTGCAGTGTATTCTTTGTCTTCTGGCAAATCTAATGCAGCAGCAACTTGTTGCGCATTTCCAAAGTAATGTAGAAAATACTCGTCTTCTTTATATAAATAGGTGCTTTTGTTCCACGGGCTTTCATGAGGTACAACTCCGTTGGCAGGTGCGTCTTCCATTATTGATCGCATAAAATCGATACGTTCTGGACTTTTGCCATATAGTTCACCTCCTTTCGACCACCAAAGCACTGTATCGGCGTTCAAGTAAGTTTCACCATGAGTAGCATAACCTCCTCTAGTGTATGTAATCCAGAATCTTTCAAGCATTTCTTCACCTGTTAAATTGCCCCAATCTGTTGGTATATTACCCTCATAAACACATTCGTCAATTAATATAGGTTTCTGAAATTCATTTCTCCACTTCTGAATATTGAGTAATTCTATAGTTTGGAGACTAAGATGGGTAACCCAAGGTTTGGTGTAATCATACCATTGAATGGCATTATGGATTGATCTTAAATGCATGTAAGGGTCTTCTTCCATCGTAATTTTAAAGAGTCTGTCCCAATCATCCATATCCATCGACTTCATAATTTCAAACTCATTACAAAGTGACCACCAAATGTTTCTATATGATCCAAGTCGAGCAATAATGTATCTTAGATATCTGTCATTTACATCATCGGGCATACGGTCAAAACCCCATGTTCCAAAGTCATATGGATGAAATAAAATAAGGTCGGCTTCTATATTCAATGCTCTTAAAGAATCGATACATTTTTCTAAATGCTGAAAGAATTTTGGGTTAAACTGCTCATAGTTCCAACCATCTTCTTTTGTTCCTTCAAATGGATAGAATTGCGGATCAGTTCGAATATATGTGCTATAAATTTTAGGGAATACACACATCCTAATTTTGTTGAAAGCATTGTTACTTAATGTTTCTATTGTCTGGTTTATGAGTTCGTCTGGCATACTCGTCCAAGCATAACTAGTTGTACCAACTGGGTAATAGGGAGTGCCATCAGCATATTCAAATTGGAAAGTTTCTTTTACTTTTACTGGGCCGTGGTTATCTGTAGAAGGTGAAATGCAGTTGAATTTACCTTTTTTTTCATCAAGTGCCTTTATGTTACTTTCTGTGATGTATGTCCATTCACCAGTTTTATCTGGCATAAATCTGATTTTATAATTTCCATCACCATCATAAAAGCCAGAGACTTCGAGCTGTCTGTTTTTGTATTGAAAAGTGGCAGAAAGATTTACTTCTGTATAAGGTTTTTTATTTGTTTTCGCTTTTAGAACTACTTCGAAAATATCCCACTGTTCTGTTTGAGCGAAAGATACAAAGCTGTATATCACAAATAGAAAACAGGTAATTAATAACTTTTTAATAAAGTGAAGACTATTCATTTTCAGTATTTAATAGATGTAGCCTTAATTAAGTAAAAAATAAGGAAATAAAAAAGGCTACTCCATTTCTAGAGTAGCCTTTGGGTGTCAATTGGTTTATGCTATTATCTAATATGTATTTCAACTCTTCTGTTTTGGGTTCTACCAGATTCAGTTGAATTATCAGCAATTGGTTTTTCCTCGCCATAAGATTTTGTAACAATCATCTTTTTGTCGATACCATTTTTACTGAGATATTTTGCAACTTCTTTAGCACGTCTCTTTGATAGTTTCAAGTTATAAGGTGCATTACCAACACTATCGGAGTGACCTTCTATTAATATTTCAACAGTAGCTCCTTTTTTTACTGACGAAATAATTCTTTTTAATTCCTCCTCAGAATTCTCATTGATATTCGAGCTATTAGTTGAAAATAAAATTGACTTGTTAAGTGAGTAACCAGATTTAGAACTAGCAGTAGCAATATCAGAAGGATTAATTACTAAAGTTTTCTCAATGTCTTTAGTTTGAGAAGTTTTAAATTCTGATAAATTATCAACTGTTTGTCCGTTGCTAGAAACTTTAAAATAGTATGATTTACCATTTACAGACTTAAAATTTCCTTTAAACTCACCATCCACTGTATTAGTTGATGCTACAACTTTTCCAGATTTGGAATCAATTAACTCAACTAAACCATCAAGTTTGTTTCCGTTAGAAGAAGTAAGTAAACCATTAAGTGTATATTCTTTTTCCAGTTTGTTGTAATCTTCAGCTGGAATAGAAATATTCTTTTTGATGGTTTCGTTTGCTGAATTTGTTCTTGGAACAGATATATTTTGAGTGCTAAATGGCTCTTTACCATCTTTGTAATCATCAGAATAAAGAGCTACTTCATAGTCTGAATTTGCATCTAAAGAAGCATTAAACTTACCATTTTCATCAGATATTGCTTGATATTTATCGCCGTATGCTGTGTTTTTAATTGCTACTTTTACTTCACCAACATTTGCTTGAGATTCGTTTTCTACGATTATATTGGCTTCAAGAAAAGCAGGTAATATTTTTCCAGCATAGTAAATATCCATACCGCCTTTACCTCCTTCTCTATAAGATGAGAAATAACCATGTGTTTCACTTTTATCTAAAACAAAATACATGTCGTCTCCTACAGAGTTTATTGGCATTTCAAGGTTTTTAGCTTCACTCCATTTGTTTTCAGCTTCATTCCAGTGAGAAACAAAAATATCATATCCACCAATAGAGTTATGGCCTTTAGAGCTAAAATAGATGGTTTTTCCATCATTAGTTACGAATGGACAATCTTCGTCGGCTTCAGGTGAGTTAATCTCTGGTCCTAGAAGTTCGGCTTCATTCCAGTTTCCATCTTTACCTAGAGTAGCTTTATATAGATTTAATATTCCATTTTTCGATTTTCTCGAAGAAGAGAAAAACATTGTTTGGCCATCAGCTAAGACAAATGCATGAGACTCATAATCTTTTGAGTTAATAGATTTACCTAAAGGTTGCGGGTTTACCCAACTACCATTTTCCCTAGTTGCCATGTATATATCACCCCCATTGTTGATGCGATATAATAGCATCTTATTGTCATTATCAAAAAGCTGAATACTTGCATCGTGTCTTTCAGTATTAATCGATGCACTTAAGTTTTCAGGATCGCCTACAGGTAAATATCCATTTAAGTCTACTGTATAAATATTTTCAAAATATTCGCCATTCTTTTTTTCCTTCCTGTCAGTAGCTTCCTGATTTTTAGAAGTGAAAATTAATGTTTTGCCATCTGTAGACATCAAAGGGCTATGATCTGCAAATGGAGTATTAAGATTTTCTGGTAAGTCTTCTACATAAAACTCAGGTTTTTGATTTTTGTACTCATCAATAACATCAAGTGCGCTTAGAATACTTTCTATCTCTGTAAGCTCTGAGCTTTTTTCTGATAGATTAGATTTGTACTCACTTAATTTTTCACGTGCTTTTTGAGTTTCAAGGTTTTGATAATAAGCAATTCCTAACCAGTAATTACTCATTTTTGTATCTACTTCAGGATTAATTTTTAATGCCTTTTCAATACTTTCCTTACCTTTTTTATTTTCTTGTAAATTTAACTGACTAATACCAAGATAGTATAGTGCAAGTGCATTGTTAGAGTCTTTAGAAATAACTTCATTCAAAGCGTTTTCCGCTTTATTATATTCCTCTAAGGATACTAATTTAATTGCTTGGTTTATCTGTTTATCGATTTCAGACTGCGCGTACGTAATGCTGTTTATAGTAATTAGCAATACCAGAGCTAAAAAAGGTTTACAGATTTTCCTTTTGATGTTTTTCATAAATTAAGGCTTAAAATCAAATCAAAAAAGAAAAAAGTGTTTGACAGTTAGCTAGGAGATTTAGATTGTTTGATGAACGAACCTTGTCTATTTTCTATATATGTTACATGAAAAAAAATGATTACGCGTTCAAACTAAAAAAATTGTTTGATTTGACGTAAGCATAAGTTTATTTTACTTTTTTGACTTTTAAGCTCTGAAATAAGAGTATATTCCCATTCTTGTATTTTTTTATTTGTATATGAAATATTTGTTAATCCCTTTATTTAGTATTATTCTAATTTCTGAACTTGCCGCACAAACCAGCACTTTTGCTCCATTAAATCAAGATTATTACCACTGGATAGATCGCTACGAGTTAAAGCAGAAGCAGTTTTCAAGCACATTTTATAGCTCTGTAAAACCATATACAAGAAAAGCAATTGCTGGTTTTGTTGATAGTCTTTATCAAAAAGGAATTGTACTTTCTGAACAAGATAAATTCAATTTACAATACCTTTCAAATGATAATTGGGAATGGTCAAGTACTCAAAATAATGAAAGTAAAAAGCCGATTTTTAACAAGTTTTATAAGGTTAAAAGTGACCTATACCATGTAAAGGAAAAAGATTTTGATTTACATGTAAATCCTGTTTTAGGCTTTGGAGTTGGTACAGATAATATTGTAGAGAACACGTTGTTTACGAATACTAGAGGAGTGGCTATACGTGGTGTTATAGCAAACAAATTAAGCTTTTATACTTTCCTTACAGATAATCAAATTCGTTTTCCTTATTATGTGCAAGAAGAGATTGCTAAGATGGGAGCAATACCGGGAGAAGGCTTTTGGAAAAACTATAATAACGATGCCACTGACTTTTTTACTGCAAGGGGTTATATACAAGTACCAATTATTAAAAACTACATCTCAGCACAATTTGGCCATGATAGAAATTTTATTGGTAATGGTTATCGTTCGCTTATTCTCTCCGACAATGCTAATAATTACTTGTTTTTAAAGCTTCAGACCAAGATTTGGAAATTCCAGTATACTAATTTGTTTGCTAAAATGACTACTGAAATTAAGCAGACAGGAGGCCAAGGTAAACCAGTCTCAAATAAATATCTGGCATTTCATCACCTTAGTTTAAATCTTACTAAGAATTTCAATTTGGGACTTTTTGAATCCATTATGTTTGGTGTACCAGATAGCCTAGGTAATGGGTATAATATGGACTATTTAAACCCTATTATTTTTTACAGGTCAATAGAGCATGATACAGGTGATTATGGCAATGCCATTCTAGGTCTCGACTTTAAATGGAACGCGTTTAAAGGGGTACAGTTTTACGGGCAGGCAGTGTTAGATGAATTGATCGTTAGTGAGTTTCTCTCTGGTGATGGCTGGTGGGCAAATAAACAAGCAGCACAGTTAGGTACTAAGTATATTGATGTAGCTGGTATATCAAATCTCGATTTACAACTCGAATGGAATTTGGTAAGGCCATATACCTATAGTCACTACAATGATGAAATGTATTCCAATTATCAGCATTATAGCCAAGCACTAGCTCATCCTACAGGAGCGAATTTTAGAGAGTTGGTTGCTATTCTCAGGTATCAACCAATTGGTAGATTGTTTTTAACAGCAAAAGGTGTTTTTACTAAAACAGGTTATGATGGTGAGGATGAAAATTGGGGTAGTAACATATTCCTCGATTATAATTCTAGACAAATGGAATATGGAGTAAAAACAGGTCAAGGTATTGCTACCAATATTACCTTTCTAGATTTTACAGCTAGTTATCAGTTTAGACATAATATCTTTTTTGATCTTAAGCAGACCATTAGAAAAGTAACTAGTGATAGTGAAGTTTTTGAGATGGACAACAGCATTACGTCACTTATATTTAGATGGAATTTACCTCAAAGACTAATGGAATTTTAAAATATTTTCCCAGCATGCAACCCTCTCTTATAAGTACTGTCTTTATTATGAATTTAGATTGAAAGCTCAACTGGAAAAAGAAATGCTCATTCTGCTTGAAAAATGCATGCAGGGAAACAGGCAGGCTCAATACGAAGTGTATCAGCAATATTCTAAGGCAATGTTTAATATTTGTTTTAGAATACTGAACAACTATGAAGAAGCTGAAGATGTTTTGCAAGAATCATTTGTAAGTGCATTCAGAAACTTATCATCTTTTAAAGGTGATGCAACTTTTGGTGCTTGGTTAAAACGAATTGTTATTAATCATGCGATTAATGCTATAAGAAAGAAAAAACAATCTCTAGTGTCTATTGATGAGCACCCTGTGGATATTCCCGAGCCTGATAGCGGAAAAAACATTGATGAAAACGACATAGAATTCAATGTTGAAAAAATTAGAAAGGCGATGGAGTTGTTACCAGAAGGGTACCGAATTGTGTTTTCACTCTACTTATTGGAAGGATACGACCACAGTGAAATAGGAGAAATCCTAGGTATATCCGAATCAACTTCTAAGTCTCAGTTAAACAGGGCAAAAAAGAAGTTAAAAGCTATAATGGCTCAGTACTAAAGGTTTCATTTAAATGAATTGATTAAATGGATAAACTGGAAAAATATATAAAAGAGAATAAAGAATCATTTGATAAACTTAGCCCTTCAAACAAGGTGTGGCAAGGCATAAATGATTCTCTCAATACAGCGCAGTTAAAAGGTTTTATTGGCGAAAACAGGAAGGAGTTTGATCAAAAAGAGGCATCAACAGGATTGTGGGGAAAAATTAGTGGGGAGCTTGAAAGTGAAACTGAACAAAGTCATTTATCTATAAGTAAGCCAGTAAAAGAAACTCGAAAACTAGTGCCTATTGCTTACTTATGGAGACTTGCAGCAGTATTTACTGTGTTTTTGATAGCCATTGTTTGGGTTCAGTTCAAAATTATGAACTCAAATAATAATTCAGGTCAGCATGAATCAGAAGGCATGACAGTGAAGGAGGGTTTGGCTCAAATAAACCCGGAGTTATCAGAAGCTGAGACTTATTACGAATCAATGATCGCAGTAAAAAAAGAGGAGTTGATGCAGTATGATTTGGTTTCTTTAGGACTAAATGAAGAGTTTAAATATGATTTGGAACATCTTGATTCTGCTTATACCGAAATTAAGAATGAACTTTTGAAGGGCACTGAAAATGATTTAATAGTGAAAGCACTAATAGATAATTTACAGTTGAGAATGGAGATTCTGAACAGACAACTAGAGATATTAAAAAGTATTAAAAACACGGGACAAAATAATGATGATGTTATTCAAATATAGGCTTATTTACCTCTATGTCTGCAGTTTATTTTTATTGCTAACAACCAACGTGCAGGCTCAAAGGCGAGGGTATGAATTGAGTAAGAAGAAAAGTGAGCAATATACTGTATCTACTAATGATAAATTGGTGATAGAAAACCGCTTTGGCGAGGTGAAAATAAATACTTGGACGAAAAATCAATTGACTGTTGATATTGTAATCACTACATGGGGAAGAAATGAGGAAACAGCCCAAGATTTACTTGATAAAATCGATATAGACCATAAAAAGAGTGGTAGTCTCATTACTTTTGAAACAAATATTTCTAAGAGTTCTAATAATAACAATAAGTCTGGTTTTGAAATTAATTATGAGGTGAATATGCCACAAAGCCTGTCATTAGATTTAGACAATCGTTTTGGACCAATTTATATTGGCAACCATACAGGTTCATTAGAGTTGGTAAGTGCTTATGGAAGTATTAATGCAAAACGATTGATGGGAAAAGGTTCCGAAATTAAAGTGAGCTATGGTTCTGCTACAATTGAAGAAATTGGCTCTGGTACTTTAAAGTCGAGTTATTGTGGCTATGTGGAAATAGGCAAAGCCGGAACCTTAATTATAGATGATAGAAACGGTAAAGTGGAGATTGATGAGGCAGATGAACTAGAAGTTGAAAGTGCTTATTCTCATTTTAGATTAAGGCAGTTAAATCACAGACTTGAGTTAGAATCTAAATTTGGAGGTGTTGATATAGAAAATGTAAAAAGTAGTTTTTCAAGAATAGATATAGAAATTTCCTATGGCTCACTCTCATTAGATTTAGAAGATACGCCCGATTTTGTTTTTGATGTAGATGTGTCTTATGGCAGTTTTAATACAAATATTTCAGGAGTTGAAATAAAGAAGCAAATCGAAGGATATACTTCCGCAGAGTATAGTGGTTATAGAGGAAAAGGAGGAACTTCTTTTGTATCTGTAGAGTCTTCTTATGGGAGTGTAAAATTCAATTAAGAGTAAAATCCTCAATGTCTTAATATATGTACATTGAGGATTTTGTATTTAAACCCAATCTTCAGTTGTTTCATTAAACTGAATACCGTAAGCCTCTAAAACAGCCAAAACTGGTTCATAAATAGATTTTTTTGTTGGTATTTTTACACCTGTATCATTAATCTCACCTCTTAAAATTAATTGTGTAGCAATACCTACTGGCAAACCAACTGTTTTAGCCATTGCTGTTTTTTCTGTGTCCTCGCCAGTTACAACCATAGAAGAAGTTCGTCTTTCTTTTTTACCATTAAGATTGTAAATAAACTGGTGCCACATTACAATCATATCTTTATCATCAGGATCAAGTGACCATTTGTCTTCGAGTATTTTTTGGAGAATCTGGGCAGGAGTGGCATTTTTTAAGCCTACTTTTTTATCACTAAAAACACCTAACCATTCTAGTTTTTCCATAACATCAGAATCTTGATCGAGGTGTAAATAATGCATCAGTTTAAGCTCAACTGAGTCGGTTGGATTATAGCTTAAAAAAGAGTTGATAAACTGTCGATAGGTCATATTCTCAGAATCTTCAATTTTGTATGAATCATCCGTTGCACCTAATTGAACAAAGGCATTCCATGCCCTACAATAACCGGGTCTGCGTAGGGTGCCTCTAAAAATAGTGGGAATTCCTCTTAAGTTATACGCATCAATATATTTTAGTGAGTCGCGGTTAGGATATCCTTCAAATCTTCCAAAACCTTCAATATCAATAATTTCTGTTCTTCTAAAAAGTCTGTGATAAGGGATGTATTTATATCTATCTTCTTGTATAAACTTTACAGTTCCTTGTCCTGCAAGTACTACATTTCTTGGGTTCCAAGTGAATTTGTATTTCCAAGGATTATCTTTTTCGCTTTCGGGAGCTAATAAACCACCTGCAAAAGATTCGAAGTTGAGCATTTCGGCTCCGGCATCTCTTAAACTATCAATTATCTTCATGGCGGAGAGGTGATCTAAACCGGGGTCTAGACCAATTTCATTGAGTAGAAGTACACCTTTATCTTTTGCTTCTTTATCTAACTGCTGCATATCTTCCGATACATAAGAAGCAGTTACCATATTTTTTCCGTATTTTACACAGTTTCTCGCAACATACATGTGTAAAAATGCAGGAACCATAGATATTACGATATCAGCAGCTTTTACCAATTCGGCACAAGCTTCATTATTATTGACGTCTAAAGTAACTAGATGAGCATCTTTAGAAGATACTTTGCTTTTAAGAGTTTCCATGTTGGCGTCAGCAAAAGTTAGCTCCCAGTTTTCTTTGCTCTTATTTTGAAGTAAGAAACTGATTAACACATTTGAAGATCTACCTGCACCGATTAATAATATTTTTTTGCTTGCCATTGGTTAAAGGATTTATTTTATTGACATATCAAATCAAGAAAAGAATATGCCTGAAAAAATTGTTTTTAGTACTACTGCTAATTTATATAAAAATGAAAATCTCCTGCCAAATAATGGGAAAATGCTTATCGAAAAAGCAAGGGAGGCTTGCCAAGGAGCTTATTCACCATATTCTAATTTTTGTGTAGGGGCAGCTTTAATATTGGAAGATGGCGAGGTTGTAACAGGAGCAAACCAAGAAAATGCCGCTTATCCTTCTGGTTTATGTGCAGAACGCTCAGCTATTTACTGGGCTGGTGCTAATCATAAAGGAAAGAAAATAAAGGCAATAGCAGTTACTGCACATCGGACTGGAGAAGATAAGTTTTTAGCAGTTTCACCTTGTGGAAGTTGCAGGCAAGCAATGTTAGAATATGAACATATACAAGAAGGAAATATAGAAGTATTGCTTGAAAGTGATGGTGGTGTTTTGGTTTTCCCCTCGGTAGCTTCTTTATTACCGCTTCAATTTGATAAAAAGAGTTTGTGAAACATTATATTTAAGGGCATAAAAAAAGTCGCTCGATTAAGCGACTTTTTGCTTGTAATTATATAATTGATCAAAATATGTAATCACTTTTTTCGAGCATTGCATCTGCAATCTCTCTTCTGAGTTTATGCGTATTTACCAGATTAGTTAATTTGGTATATCTCTTTAAACCCATGAGCATTACTTTTTGCTCGTCCCCTTTTACAAATGCAGCGATAGCTTCTTTGCCTGCGACATTTACTTTATCAACTGCTTCGAATAAATTGATAAGAGCAATGTTTTTTTGCAGTTTTACAGCTTCTTCTCCTTTAGAGCTCATTAATTTTTCTACTCTCAGTATGGCTGATTCGGCGGCATATACTTCCACCATCATATCTGCAATGTTCATCAGTACTTCTTGCTCATCATTTAGTTTAGGGCCAAAAGTTTGAGCAGCTTTACCAGCAACCATTAAGATGGCCTTCTTCAAGTTTTTAATTACTGATTTCTCTTCGGCAAATGGGATACTGGTATCGATTGAAGCAAAAGAAGGTACAGATGTTAATTCTTTAGCAACATCCATTGCAGGCCCCATTAAGTTTAGTTCACCTTTAAGTGCTCTTTTAAAGGTCATACCTACCAAGAGCATGCGGTTAATTTCGTTGGTACCTTCGTAGATTCTAGAAATACGTGCATCTCTGTAAGCTCTAGACATTGGCGCTTCTTCTGAGAATCCCATACCTCCGTAAGTTTGTACACCTTCATCAACTACATAGTCAAGCACCTCAGAACCATGAATTTTAATAATGGCGCATTCAATAGCGAACTGTTCTGTAGCTTTAAGTTTAGCTTCAGATTCATCCATGCCATTGGCAATCATATCATTAATTAAGTCTTCTATATCTTGACCAGCACGATAAGCAGCAGATTCAGTAACGAAAGTTTTAACTGCCATTTCAGCTAATTTCTGTTTAATAGCTCCAAACGTTCCGATTGATTTACCAAACTGTTTTCTCTCATTAGAGTAGTTTACAGCATTTTTAGCAACCATTTTACATCCACCAATTACGCCAGCACCCAATTTAATTCTACCAATGTTTAGAATGTTCACCGCGATTTTAAATCCATTGCCTCTTTCTGAAAGCATATTTTCTATTGGTACCATGCAATCGTTAAAGAATACTTGGCGAGTAGAAGAACCTTTAATTCCCATTTTACGCTCTTCGTCGTTCATGGTAATGCCACCAAAGGTTTTTTCTACAATAAATGCAGTGAGGTTTTTATCGTCTTCGATACGAGCAAATACAATGAACAAGTCTGCAAATCCAGCATTGGAAATCCACATTTTTTGTCCATTAATTTTGTAATGTTTGCCATCTTCAGTTAACTCAGCTTTGGTTTTTCCTGAGTTAGCATCTGACCCTGCATCTGGTTCTGTAAGGCAATAACAGGCAGCCCATTCACCAGTAGCCAGCTTTGGCAGATATTTCTGTTTTTGTTCTTCGTTTCCGTAGTAAAGAATTGGAAGTGTACCAATTCCAGTATGCGCACCATAAGTAGTTGAAAAAGAACCTGCTGAACCAATTACATCGGCAATGAGCATAGAAGTATTAAAACTCATGCCTAATCCTCCGTATTCTTCTGGAACAGCAATTCCCAATAGTCCGAGTTCTCCTGCTTTATTGAAGATGCTACGCATCAAACCTTCTTTATAACTATCTATGTCTTCAATTTGAGGAAATATTTCGGTATCAATGAAGTCCTGAGTAGCCTCAGCCATCATTCTTTGTTCTTCGGTAAATTCTTCAGGGATGAAGATATCTTGAGCTTCGGTTTCTTTGATTAGGAATTCGCCACCTTTAATGGCTTTTTTAGCAACTGATGCATCCATATTTACTTGTTGTTTTTTTACTTATTAAAAACGGTAATCTCCATAAGAATGTTATGCATGCATAACATATTAAACAAATATATAAAATTTTTTATTTATTATGCATGCATAATAAAACAATTTTTTTGCAAAAAAATTTCACATGCTTAATTATTATAATTTATAATTAAGATTATAAGTATTTCAATATGAATGAGTTGTGGTGTCTTGAGTGTGCTTTTTGAGCGAGTTAACTTAAATCTTTAATACAACTAATTAACAGTTTCCAGAATTTTTCTACATGAGTTTGTTCGACGTTAGTTTGCCCTGTAACAACTCTAATTGTATATTTCCCTTTGATTTTGGTGTGTGTGATAAAGAAATTACCTGTTTGATTTATTGCATTTAAAAGTTGTGTATTCATCTTGGTAAGTGTTTCTTCATCATTAATATGAGTCGGGTGATATCTGAAACAAACAAGATTAAAATTAACAGGAGCTAGAATTTCAAAATCTTCGTTTTCGTTGATCCAACTTTCTAGCGATTGGGCAAGCTCCATATGTGATCTCAGTTTTTGTTGTAAACCTTTTACGCCAAAGTTTCTTATAACAAACCAAAGTTTAAGTGCTCTAAACCTTCTGCCGAGTTGGACGCCCCAATCTCTGTAATCATTTACTTTACCTCTCGAAACAGTTTTTAAATATTCTGGGAGAATTTCAAAAGTTCTAAGTAAAGCCTCTTTATCTTTAACATAGTAAGCTGTGCAATCGAAATTGACGAATAACCATTTGTGAGGATTAAAAACAAAGCTGTCTACATCTTCTATTCCTTCAATCATCCAGCGGTATTCTGGTAAGATGAGTGCAGAACCAGCATAAGCAGCATCTACATGAAGCCAGCAATTATATTTTTTACATATAGCAGCAATTTCTTTTAACGGATCAACTGCGGTTGTACTGGTGGTACCTAAAGCTGCTACAACACAAATAGGCTTTTTGCCATTTGCAATATCAGTTTTTATGGCTGTTTCAAGCGCTTCTGGATTCATGGCTTGATTATCATCTGTACTTATCTTAGTGAGGTTTTTTTTACCGATTCCGGCAATCTTTACTCCTTTCTCTACACTTGAATGAGTTTCTGTAGAACAATAAACAGTGAAATGCTCGTCTGAAGAAAAGCCTTTTTGGTTAACCTGATAGTTGCTGTATTTTTCTCTAGCAGTAAGAATCGCTACCAAACTGGCAGTTGAAGCAGTGTCTTGAATTACACCATGTAGATTTGCAGGTAACCCAAGCATTTCTTTTAACCAGTTCATGGTTTTCTCTTCGAGTTCAGCAGCGGCGGGAGATGTATCCCAAATCATACACTGAGCACCCATAGTTGCTGTGAGCATTTCGCCAAGTATCGATGGGAAACTGTTGTTTGCATTAAAGTAGGCGAAAAAGCCGGGATGTTGCCAGTGAGTAATTCCCGGTAAAATCTTTTCTTTAAAATCATTCATTATTTCAGGAAAAGACTCACCTTCTTCTGGTGCCGAATCTGGGAGTTGCTTGTAAATATCTCCGGGTGAAACTTGAGATTTTACCGGATAGTTTTCAATATTTTTAAAGTAATCAGCCATCCAGTCAACAAGTTCGTGTCCTTGCTTTCTGAATTCTTCTAAATCCATCATGTTGGTAGTTGTTTATTCTTGTATGGTAAAATTTATTTCCTTTTCTTCCAGAATGTCTTTTATTGCTCTTTCTTCTGCATAAGTGAGGTTACCCGCAAGTTTTACTTGAAAAGGCAAGGTATAATCATTATCAGCAATTCCTTCAATCAGGTTGTCATAAGTCTTATCATTAATATTATATATAACAGAAGCCCCTTTTTTAGTAGCAACCAACGAATTGTAAGTTCTTAATTCTTCTGCATCAGGTATTAATGTGCTATCAGATTGGGTGGAGTCTATAGTTGAAGTTACCTGTTGAGTAGTATCTAGAGTTTCGATAGTTTCTGTAATGGCAGAAGTATCTTGTATAGATGAATCTGAAATAACTTCTTGTTGTGTGGATGGATGCAAAGAATCTGAATCATTTGCAATGCTATCTGTTCCGGTATTTTCATTTTGACCAATTTCTCCATTTCCTGTAAGGCCAGTTCCGGGGCCTCGCATAAAATAAATGATTAGTAGTAATACTGCTATAATTAATAGGGAAAGGGGAAATGGTTTAGATTTTTTGTTACTCATTATCTTCTTTTATAAAATTTATTCTGGTTTACTCATTTGATAGTGGATAAAAGCCCAAAGGTGCAAAGAAAACTTTTTTACCACCTGCTTCTCGCACAATTAATTCATTATAAAAATTTCTTGAAACTTTTTCGGTAATTCTAATAGCTCCGCGCATTGCCTGTTCAGAATACCCAAATGTAATAAGAACTATTTCTCCGGGTTTTTGATTACTACGCCTTAAATTTTCGTAGTGATCTAGTAAAGTAGTTTGCAGGTTTTCTGAAAAATCATTTCTAGCTACATCTGAAAAATCTCCAGTTTCACTGTCAAACTCATTGAGCTGAATTGGGCGAGTAATACCATCGATTCTAATTACATTTCCAGAATCAAGATACACACTAATTACAGAAGCAATAGATTCTAGCTCACTTAAAACATAAATTTTTTCTATTAAACCTTCTTGCTGTGTTAGCTGAAGATTTTCTAGTTTTTCGGTAAAGGTTTTGTAATCTTCTGCTGAGAGTTCATTATCAAAAACCTTTTGTTGGAGGGTTAAGTCAGTTTCATTAAATAATTGGCTCAGTTTCTCTGAGATAGAAACAATGGTGCTCTGCAAAGTATTTTGCTGAATTTTTAATTCTTGTCTGTATTTCAAGATAGAATCTTCTGACGCACTCAAATCATCTTTAAAAGCTTGGTTTAATTCTAGTTGTAAATCGCTGATTTGTTGTAGGCTGTCAATCTTTTGTTGCAGGTCGCTAATTTGTGCTTCGGTAATTTTTTTCCCTTCTTGCGCACCAATAAGCAATACAAAAACCAGTATCAGAAAAACATCTATAAGAGGAGTAAGGTCTGTAATACTTCTGATTTTCATAATTATTCTTTTTCAAACAGGAAGCGAGCTACATCTACAGTAAGTGTATTAATTCTCTCAGAAACGAGTGTATAACTACCTGATAAAAAGCTTTCAAAAAATTTAAAAAATATAGCGAAGAGTACTCCTAGTAGTGTAGAAACCAATGCTAGGGCAAAAGAAGATTGCACACTTGAAAAATCTACCACTGCGGGGATAATACCCAAAACAGTACCGCCCACACCAAGTAAAGGAAACACCGAAATCATTCCTGTGAACAAATGGTACCAGCGTGTGGCTTCTCTGTACATTTCTTCCCAGCGATGAAAATCATCTTTGCCGAGTCGCTCAGCAGCATCTGGTTTGCCCAACCTTTTACTGATGAGTTTTTCTAATACAGATTCTCCGGTGTATAATTCTTTTTTTAGTAGCTGAATATGTTGATAGGCCTTGTAAAGAAAAAATGTATTAACAACCGCCAATAGTAAAATTAATATGTTATAACCGTCTCCAAATATGGAAGTAGTGATGATACTGTTATTTTCCATAAAATTATCCCCAATAAAGCTTATTCTTGTAATAGTGATTTACTAAATTACCCTTGTAAAATGAATTTACAAGAAAGAAAGGCAAGTGTTTGAAAATAAAAAAGCCGGATTTAGAAAATCCGGCTTTTCGATCGGCTGTTTTTAAATTAAATCTCTGTGTTCCCATAAGGAAACAGTACAAAGTTACTGTTTCAGCATAGGAGTGTTAGTAATACTCGTTGAGTTGAGACAGTTGGACGCCCAGTTTTCAAAATTGCCAGTTAATTGTGAACATAAATTATCTGAAACAACGCAAGCATGAAAAAGCTGGCTTACCTAATTATTATTCTGGCTTTACCAATTTTGGTTTTTTTTCAGTATCAGTCTTATACTAGGTTTAACCCTCCATTTAATCTGAGTTTTTCTCCTACTGATAGTTTGGATATGGCTTACCATAATCCTTTGGTGGTAGAGGAGTATCATAATTTACTGTATCAAATACCTGCATTTGCAAGAAGCAAATGGGCTAATGAGGGTATAGACGTAAGATTTCCGGATGAAGGTGATGAAGATAGCATAGAAGCTGCAACATATTATGATAATATGTTGACATCTCTTAAACTCTTAGAAAGTAAACTGAAAAGTGCTTACCTACTTAAACAGCAAGGTTTTGATAATGCTGCTATAAACGAAATGGAATTAAAAGGAATTTCTCCTCAAACTTATAAAATGCAAAGTGCTACATATATGATTGGTAGTAAAAAAGGGGAGAAAAACAGTGCGGTTTGGGAATTACAAAAACATTTATTGAAGAAAGGATACGACATACCCAAAGATGGTATATTTGATATTGAAACAGAAAATGCTTTAAAAGACCTTCAATCTAAAAATGATTTGTACCCTTCGGGAATTGTTGAGGAAAGTGTTCTTCCATTTCTGATTATTAACTAAAAAAATTATGGCAACTGAAAAAAACGAAACGGCTACTTCAGCAAATGATGCAAAAATTGATGCGATTAAGCAGTTAATTTTTGGTGAAAACATCAAAGAATACGATGGTGAATTTAAAAAGATTAGAGAAACTATTAATCATGTTAAGCAGGAGATGAATGAGAAGCTGGAAAATACTGCCAGTGAATTAAGAAGACTGATTGATACTGTAAATGCTGAACAAAACAGTAAATTAGATAAGCTTAGAAGTGATATGGATGCAGAAGTTGCTCAGCTTAAACAGCAAAAACTAGATAGACAGCTTTTGGGTGATCTGCTTCAAGAGATAGGAAATAAGATAAAAGAATAAGAGACTGACATTATATATCAGTCTCTTATATATGATAAAATTAATTTTCATTTATAATGTGTGCATCAACCTGAGGAAAGGGAATACTGATTCCTTCTTTGTCGAATGTTAGCTTTACATTTTCTGTCATATCGAATTTAATCGGCCAGTAGTCTCCTGCATTACACCAAACTCTTACAATTAGGTTTACAGAGCTATCTGCTAATTCAGAAACAACAATAAACGGTGCAGGATCTTTAAAGATTCTCTCGTCAGCAGCAATAAGCTGGCTTAAAGTAGCTTTTGCTTTTTGAATATCATCTCCATATCCGATACCAAATACAAAGTCAACACGTCTGGTTGGCTCTGCTGTAATATTTGTAATTGGGCTATTAGCAAGTGGGCCATTCGGAAGAATGATTGTTTGATTGTCACCAGTTTTTAAGATGGTGTTAAAAATCTGAATTTCGTGAACTTTAGCAGTAAATCCTTGTGCAGTAATTACATCACCGACTTTAAATGGTTTAAGAATTAATATTAAAACACCACCTGCAAAGTTTGATAAACTACCTTGTAATGCTAAACCAACAGCTAAACCTGCAGCACCTAGTACAGCTACAAAAGAAGTAGTTTGAATACCCACCATAGAAGCAACTGTAATAATTAAAGCTATTTTAAGTAGTGCTGATATTAAGCTTTTAAGAAATGGTTGTAAACTTGGATCAACCTCTTTTCTAGAAAGCCCTTTACTTACAGCGTTTACAATTGATTTGATTACTGCAAAACCAATAAGCAGAGTAACAATTGCAAGAACTACCTTGGGAACATAGATCATAGCCAGCTTTATGGCTTCTTCAGTATAAACTTGAACATTATCCATTTTTAGTTTCAATTAAAAGTTTAAATAGAGATGATTGTATTTGTTGTAAAAAAAATAAATACGCTAAAAAAATTAAAGTCATTTTAGTCGAATTGAGAGAAATTTACTTTCGATGATATTATATCCTATTTAACTAAGGTGAATTGCTCCACCAATAGAATCTTTCTTTGCACCTGTTACACTTGCAAGTGTATTCACTTCTCCTTTCCATCTTAAAACTCCCAAAAAAGCAAAAATTAATGCTTCTTTAAATTCGATGAGTGTTTTATCAGGTATATGTAATTCGACATTAGGTATGTATTGCTTAAGTGTTTGGATAAGGAATTGATGATGCGCTCCTCCTCCAGTTATCAACATTTTTTGTTTTTCTTGCTTTTCATTAGCCAGGTAATCACAAGTTTGTTTTAGTTGATAAGCTATATGATGTACAAAAGTATGAGCAATATCTTGAACATCATAAGGAAAGCGCTTTAATAAAGGAAGTACTTCTGCTAAATACCATTCTTTACCTAAAGATTTAGGCCCTTGCGTTTTAAAAAAATCTAATTGGTTTATCGCTTCAAATAAATCTTTTTTGAAATTACCTTCAGCTGCCATTTCTCCATTATAATCAAACTCCATCCCTTTTTCTCTGGCGAGGTAATTTAATGCCATGTTACAAGCGCATACATCAAAAGCAAGTCGTTTAAAATCTTTGTTTGCAGAAATATTGGCAATGCCACCAAGGTTAAGGCAATAATCAAACTCACTAAAAAGTAAATCGTCACCAATTGGTACTAATGGTGCTCCTTCTCCTCCTAGAGCTACATCGGTAATTCTAAAATCGTTTATAGTTGTACAACTGGTTCTGGTTGCAATACAAGCACCATTACCTATTTGTGCAGTAAAACTGTTTTCGATTTGGTATTTATCTGGTTGATGGAATATGGTGTGCCCATGCGAAGCAATAAAATCTGGAGTTATTTTGTGTTCTATTAAAAACTCTCTTATTCTATCGCCAATATAATTACCTAATTGCCAGTCTGCTTTTACAAAATCTAATGCACTGGCAGTTTCTACAGACACTAATTTTTCTTTCCAGTCGTCGGAGTAGGGAAGGGTTATCGCTTCTGAAATTTCGTATTGCCAATTGTCGTCACCTTCTTTTTCAAATGTGCAGAATGCTAAATCTAAACCATCTAGAGATGTGCCCGACATAACCCCCAATACTTTGTATGTTTCTTTATTATTCATTCGATTAGTAATTAGCTGGTTTAAGTATTTTGTTTAAATTATATCATTCTTTTTAAAGAGTAAAGAATAAGACTAATGAAAATCCGATTGATACAAACATTTCTAGCAAGCCTGCTCCTATGTTTTTGTCGTTGGCAATTTCATGGTTTAGGTCTGAGTGAGGTATTATTAGTTTGTCGAAGAAAAAACGAACAACCACAAGGTAAACTATTACTAATGATACATCAAAAGCCAGTAGTAATAAACTACCTGACCAGCCTATAAAATCACCTGAAACTGCTTTCATAGCTATAATTCCTATCGCAATTAACCCACCTGCAAAGCCGAAACCAGCGGCTAGATTTCCTTTCTCTACTTCATCGTGAACAGAATACGAAATGAATTTTTCATATAAAAGTGCAAACACAATCAGAATAACCTGCCCTATAGCAAAAAATATTAAGGCTAATGCAGGGCCTCCACCTTCGCCACTTACAGCTCCACCAATTACAAGTCCAGAAGCTATATAAGAGGCTCCTTGTATTAAACCTGCACTGCTGTTTCTAAACTTAATAATTTGCTCTATGTTAGAAAACTTTCTTAAAATCAATTTATCATTAATTATTCTGGCGAGGTTAAGACAGAATACTCCTCCAATAGAATAGCCACCAACAGCAATTAAATCTTCCCACAAGCCAACATGTGGACCATTAATAACACTTAAAAAAATAATGGTAATACCAGCTAAATATCCAGTAAGACTTATTGCCAATGCGTGGTTATCGGTTTGTGTAAGTTCTCGGTTAACACTATATGGTGTAAGTAAGTCATTAATCCATTTCGCAAATAGAAATACTATTGCATAAAGAATAATTATTAAAACTGAACTGATGGCTTGTTCTGTAGTATCAAATATTTCCATTCGTGTTTTAAGCTTTATTTGGGAAAATTTCATTTACAGCACAAATTCCTGAATCTACTGCTTCGAGTAATAAAGGTAATCGGCTGTTATCTACCCCGGCAAATGCCAGATTTTTATATTTTCTATTTTGGTTTTTGTCATTAAAAAGATAACCCGGAACAGGAATTGGCATAGCATGCCCCATTACTTTAATAAATACTTTTTCTACAATTGGTGAAAACTGTTCTGGCCTTAAACCAAAATACCAACCAACGTTTTCTGCAGTTTGTGAAACTAGCTGTTGGGCTGTTTTCTCAATGTTTGCCAAGTTTTTTCTCTGCCACGAAGGAAAACAATAATAAGCCGATAGCACTCTAGGCTTGCCAGTACTGTATTGCGCATTAGAATCTACAAAACCAAGGAATGATTTGTCTTGCAGTAGCACTTCGTTTTGCCAGTAGCCTTTATTCAGTTCATTTTCTTTTAATACAAAATTTACTACCATCCAAGGAGCATACTGGTTAGACTCAAACAATGGGTATTGATCTGGAAGAATGTATTTTAAAGCATGCTTTTGTCCTGCATATATAATGTTGGCAGCTTTAATCTTTTTTATCTTTTTATTATTGATGTCAACTACATCTACTTCAAAACCGCTATTAGTTTTGTTGATACTTTTTACTAGATGGCTTATTAAAATCTGATCGTCTGAAAGTGTTGATGCAATCTTATTAGCAAAATAGAAATTGCCCTCTGGTGGAGAAAATATTTCTATTTCTGAAGTTCTATATGGTCGGTTTGCATAATAATACATTCCGGCTAGGGCAGAAACTTCGTGTGTTTCTCCACTAAAATCGTCGAGCATTTGGTAATCAATTGCCCGAGTTAGCTCAGGAGTGATTTCTATATTTTCTTTTAGATAATTGAGAAATGTATCATTATTAAGGTGTCTTACCTTTTCTGGAATAGATCGAGTTGGAAGCATGTAGTTTCCAAGCTGTGCATCCATAAAATCCAGAAATTTTAGTACAACTTCACCTTCTGGCAAAACATCGTCTCGAAATTTACCACCAGAAAAACACTGTGATTCGTAGAAAGTTTTTATGAGGTATTGCTTCTCTGTATATTCCCAAAGAGCAGCTTGTTTATTATAATTTAATATGCTCAAATTCTCAAAGAAGCCGAGGCTTTCTTCGCCAAAGTAATTAGGGTAAACCAAATCGTAATGAGCTCCTTGGCAGAAATGCGCACCTTTATATGTCTCACTTCCCGAAGAGCCACCTATTCTGTCTGATAACTCACAAACTATACAATCTTTCCCTGGAGCATTTGCAGCTGCTGTGAGTCCAGCAATGCCAGCACCTACTACTAGCAGTTCTGTTTCTAGTTGCTCCGATACCTCAAAGTTCTCACTTTGCATGATTAGGTGCCCACTAGACATATCAGAGTGGATGTTAATATCAAAATTACTTTCTTCCCAACTGCCATATTCTTGTTTGCAGGATAAAATTGGAAGGAGTGATAAAGAAGAAAGTTTGATAAAATCCCTACGTTTCATGCTAAATAAAAAAATTGTATTATTGAAAAAGCAAGATAATTAATTTTTGTTTTTTGTATATATGAGATACAAAATTTTTAATAACTATTTAAGTGCTTTTGTTTTATAGTTAAAAATGTATCAGCTCAAATACACCAAATACTTTTAGAATGGTTACTATCATCATCAGAATAAGTATTTTTTTCATCCACGCTCCGGCATTAGGTGATCTCACTGCAAATCTGGCAGCGATAAAAGTACCAAGAGCTTGTCCTGAAGCAACCCAGATTCCCATTGGCCAGTTAACCTGATCTGTATATATAAATATGAGAAGTACAGGAAGAGAAAAAAGTGTGAAAATTAGAATTTTAACAGCATTTGCACTTATCAGGTTATAAGAACTCAAAACACCTAAAGCTACTAGAATAAATAAGCCTGTGCCAACCTGAATAAACCCACCATAAAAGCCAATTGCAAAAAAGGAAATGTATTGTAACCAAAGATATTTATCACTCTTGAGGTTTGCTTTTACATATTGAAGAGGTTCAAAAATGGTAATAAGCAGAAGTATTGTCATTATAATACCGACAATAATTTCAAGTAAATCTTTACTTGTTTCAGTAGCGACTATGGCACCAGATAATGCACCAAATAGCGCCGGAATTGTAAATTTTAAACTTTGCTTAAAAGGTAAAAGGCTATTTTTCTGAAATGTACGGATTGCTATAATGCATTGAGCTAGTGTTCCGATACGATTTGTACCATTAGCAATATTTACTGGCAAACCACCAAATATTAATACAGAAAGCGTAAATACCGATCCACTTCCTGCCATCGTATTGACTGCCCCCGCAAGAATACCGGCCAAAAACATTAACAGATAATGGTACCATTCTAAATGCATAAATTAAAAAATGTCATTTTGAACTTTAAAGCTAGACTATATGTATGTCTTTTTTTAGTATATGTGCCGATATTTCTATTTAATAAATTGGCTTTGCGTCATTTTGTCATAAATCTTTGAATAGGCAATATAATTGGTGCATATTTGCGGGATGAAAAAACCAAATTAAAAATATGGGCAAGGATCAAACTACAGAAAATCAAGAAGAACAAAAAGTAGAAAATACTGCTGAAGAACAAGAAGAACAAAGTGCAGCAGAAGAGGCAAAAGGGAAGAAAGAATCTAAAAAAGAAGACGGTCCTCTAGAAAAACTACAAGGCGAACTCACTGAGAGCAAAGATAAATACCTGAGGTTATACTCAGAGTTTGAAAACTACAGAAGAAGAACTTCAAAGGAGAAAATCGACTTTATGAAGACGGCTACAGAAGATCTTATAAAAGATTTATTGCCGATTCTAGACGATTTTGAAAGAGCTCAAAGTTCATTTCCAGAAGCTAAAGATGATGAGAAGGATCCAGTGAGAGAAGGATTTGATCTTATATACAAAAAATTTAAAAATACTCTTGAAAAACAAGGAGTAACAGAAATAGAAAATCCAAAAGGCAAAGAACTAGACACCAACTTACACGAAGCGATTACACAGTTCCCTGCACCTAGTGAAGACTTAAAAGGAAAAATAGTTGATCAGGTAGAGAAAGGATATATGTTGGGAGAAAAGGTGGTACGTTTTGCTAAAGTAGTAGTGGGGATATAAAACCTTCACCACTCAAAAAATTGAAAAATAATTATAATGGGCACCAAAAGAGATTATTACGAAATTCTTGGTGTAAGCAAATCTGCTGCACCCGAAGAGATTAAAAAAGCTTATCGTAAGATAGCCATTAAATACCATCCGGATAAAAACCAAGGCGACAAAGAAGCTGAGGATAAGTTTAAGGAGGCTGCCGAAGCTTATGAGGTATTAAGTAACCCTCAGAAAAAACAAAGATATGATCAATTTGGTCATGCCGGAGTAGATGGTGGAGGCTTTGGCGGTGGTGGAAATATGGATATGGATGACATATTCTCCAGCTTTGGCGATATTTTCAGTGATTTCTTTGGTGGCACCAGAGGTGGTGGCGGTAGAGGTAGAGGTGTTAAAAGAGGTAAAGATTTACGTGTAAGGTTGTCTTTAACGCTTCAAGAAGTTGCTAATGGTGTTGAAAAAACTATTAAGGTACCAAGATATCAATCTTGTGATTTGTGTGGTGGCAATGGTGCAAAAGATGGAACAGCACTAAAAACTTGTGGTACTTGTAATGGTACAGGCCAAATAAGAAAAGTTGTAAATACCATGTTAGGGCAAATGGTTTCTACCAGTACATGTCCTACTTGTGAGGGAGAAGGTCAGATTGTTGATTCTAAATGTACAAAATGTCATGGTGAGGGTAGAGTACAGCAAGAAGATGTAATTAATGTAAAAGTACCTGCTGGTGTTTCTGAAGGTGTACAACTTTCTATGTCTGGTAAAGGTAATGTACCAAGAAGAGGAGGCGTTGCTGGAGATTTAATTATTCTTATCGAAGAGAAAGAAGATGAAAATCTTAAGAGAGATGGCTCAAATGTACATTATGCATTATATATAAGCTTTATAGATGCAGTGCTCGGAACTACAGTAGAAGTACCTACAATAAATGGAAAAGTAAAAATTCCTATTAACGCAGGTACTCAAAGTGGCAAGGTACTTCGTTTGAGAGGTAAAGGAGTAAAAGAACTCAATGGTTATGGTGTAGGAGATCAATTGATACATGTAAATGTTTGGACACCTACTACACTTTCTACTGAAGAGCGTAATACACTTGAAGAATTGAGAAATTCACCGAATTTTGATCCAAAACCTACTAAAAAGGAAAAATCTGGATTCTTTGACAGAGTTCGTGAGTTCTTTGAATAAGAATAATACTTACTTTAAATAGATTCTAAACCTGATTGCTACTGCAGTCAGGTTTTTTTATTTAACTATACTAAGCTTTAGTTCTAAAAAACCAATAAAAATGTTGAAAAAATAGACAAAACTTACATGTGTGGTTTACTTAGGAGTTGTTGCGTTTATTAATAATCAAATAATATAAAATATGCCTCTGAGGCTATTGTAAACCCAAAAAATACTTTTCTTATTAGTTTGTTGCTTAGTTAATATATGTAATATTTTGATTGAAAAACATTTTCTCTATTGATTTCTTTTAAAAAACCGCATATTTTTAACATATACTTTTAATAAAAGACATCAACTAACATACTATTAAGAAAAGATAAATTACTGATTATTATGAGCTTATTAAATATTAAATTCATCTCGCTATCAATCCTTGTTTCATTATTTTCTTTTGTAACTAATGATTATCAACAAGCAGAGACAATTAAAACTACAAAATTTAATGCTGAGTCTTTAGAAGGTAGTGTTTGGCAATACGAAGATGAAGATTTAATGTATGAGATCCGATTTACAGAAGGTGGTGTACTAATTACTTCTCACCCACACGACATTACTCCTGGAAATGATACTTGGAACCAAGAAAACCAAAAAATTTCATTCAGTTATAATGATGCATTTTCAGTGTATGAAGGAGAAATGATAAGTGAAGACCTTATAGTAGGAAAAGCTCATAATAGAAGCTTTACTTGGGAATGGAAAGCTTACAGAATTTCTGAGAAAAAACCAGAACAAGTTCTTGCAAGTACTAAAGCCCTTTAATAATTAAGATTTATAAAATAAAGATTCCTATTTGGTGAGTATTTTTTAGGGCTTTAAATTTTTTTAACTCACCCATTATATTATTCCTCTCGAAATACTATTCAAGTAACATACCTCCCTCCATAATTCTATGTACTTGAAGTTCTTCTAATAATAAATTCCTTTTTTTCTTAAGTATATTTCCCATATTTAAAGCTTGATCGAACTTTATTTAATTAAATATGGATTTTATACATCCCTCTTTAGCAGAAATTACTGAAGCCCATTCCAGAATTCAAAATTACATACATAGAACACCAATACTTACCTCAAAAAGTATTAATGAAATTACTGGTGCAGATATTTATTTTAAATGCGAAAATCTACAAAAGATAGGAGCATTTAAGATTCGAGGAGCTACTAATGCTGTATTTCAGTTGAAAGACAATATCAAGGCTGTAGCTACCCACTCTTCAGGAAATCATGCCCAAGCAGTGGCTTATGCCGGAAAACTTCGGGGGCTAAAAGCATATATTGTCATGCCTGAAAATGCTCCAAAAGTAAAGGTAAAGGCTGTAAAAGGATATGGAGCCGAAGTGATTTTTTGTGAGCCTAATCAAAAAGCAAGGGAAGCTGCACTCAATAAAGTTGTAGAGAATACAGGCGCCGCATTTATTCACCCTTATGATAATGAAAAGGTGATTTGTGGGCAGGCTACTGCATCAAAAGAATTGCTAGAAGATGCTCCGCGTTTGGACATTGTGATGACACCAGTAGGTGGTGGAGGTTTATTATCAGGTACTTCGCTTACAGTAAATTATTTGTCAAAAGGTACAAAAGTAATAGCTGGAGAACCTGCCGGGGCAGATGATGCGTACAGGTCTTTTTATTCAGATCAAATTTTCCCTAGCATAAACCCTAAAACAATTGCAGATGGCCTTTTAACTTCGCTAGGTCAACGTAATTACAGTATAATAAAAGAATATGTAGATTCAATTATTTGTGTAGATGACCAAGAAATAATTAATGCTATGCAACTAATATGGGAACGAATGAAAATTGTAATCGAACCATCAAGTGCAGTACCATTAGCTGCTTTAATTAAAAATAAAGCAGATTTCGACAATAAAAAGGTTGGGATTATTCTTTCTGGAGGTAATGTAGATTTAGGAAAACTACCATTTTAATCTCAGAAGAAAATCGTTAAAAAGAGCCGAATTAAAATTTCGGCTCGATTTCTATAATTGTATGATTTTGTAATGCTTTGTGAGATCTAGATAATCTTTCTAAGGAGTTTTGATTTTCTTTTTGTAGTACATTTCTTATTTCTGTTAAATGTAACTGTGTTGATAAAATGCGGCTGAATATTAGTTCTTTTTCTAAAGCAAGCTGCTCTAATCTACTATGAAACTGATCAACCCATTCGATATACTCATTATTATGATTGGTACTCATAACTTCTATTAAAGCTGTGAAAAAATAACGTGTTTAAGCTAAAAAGTAGCATCAGTATTTTGAACTCTTTAATATGGCTCATAGTATTTCTTCATAAAAAATGAGTTGAAATTTTAAGGAAAGCCTTGTAATATATATATCTTCAATGTAACTGTTTTATGAGGCTATTTAGCTTAAAACAGTCATTCTAGTTGTTCTTAGGTAGGGTAGTATATTTAATTTTATCAAGTTTTTCTCTAACCTTATATACTTTATAAAGTAAGATTTCTTTTTCAAATGCTAAATCGTCAAGTTGCTTTTTAATACTACTTATTGATGATTCCCATTTCTCTATTGGTTGGCTCATTCTAAAAAAATTTAAATTAAAGTCAATTAAAAAACAGAACTATTACCCTAAAAAAGTAAATTTTTTATTAAAGTTTATAATTGTCATTTTTCACGTAGGTGTAATTTATTTATATAAAAAGATTCAATTATAGTTTGCTAAAACTATGGAAACAGCTTGTTAAGCTAGCAAAACATAACTTTTAATAATTTTTCATTGTAAATTTCTATGAAATGAAATTTGTAATGTTTTAATAAACTTTAAACGGTTTTTTGATTATTAATAGGCTTGAGGTTGTTTTTGATCAATTCTAAGAGGTATTAGTCCCCTTAATATTTCTGATTCCTTATAAAGGCACTAATACTAATCTATTGATGGGCTTAAAATAATTTAAGAAAAAAGGCAAGTATTAGAATACTTGCCTAAATGCACAGCTTACTATAAATAAATTAATTTTTTATTACTCGCTTTAATTAACCAAGAGGTAAGTTACCATGTTTCTTTTTTGGTAATTGGTCTACTTTGTTTTCAAGCATTTCAAATGCACTAAGTAGTTTGGAACGAGTATCTTCAGGTTTTATAACCTCATCAATATAACCTCGATTGGCAGCCCTGTACGGGTTAGCAAAGGTCTCAGTATATTCATCTACCTTTTCTTGCAATTTAGCTTCTGGGTTATCTGCACTTTTTATTTCTTTTTTGAAAATAATTTCAGCAGCACCTTTTGCTCCCATAACTGCAATTTCTGCTGATGGCCAAGCATAGTTCATGTCAGCTCCAATGTGTTTAGAGTTCATTACATCATATGCACCACCATAAGCTTTTCGAGTAATTACTGTTACTCTTGGCACAGTTGCTTCACAGAATGCATATAATAATTTGGCTCCATTGGTTATAATGCCATTCCACTCTTGGTCTGTTCCTGGTAAGAAACCCGGTACATCTACTAATACCAATAATGGAACATTAAACGCATCACAGAATCTAACAAACCTAGCAGCTTTATTACTAGAGTTAATATCCAAAACCCCAGCAAGTACTGCAGGTTGGTTACCAACTATGCCAATACTTCTACCTCCAATTTTGGCAAAACCTACAATAATGTTTTCTGCATAGTTTTTATGTACTTCAAAGAAATCTCCTTCATCTACAATTCCTTCTACCACATCTCGCATATCATATGGTTGATTAGGGTTCTCAGGTACTATGTCGTTGAGTTTTAATCTCTTTTCATCACCCGCTTCATAAGGATAAACCGGAGCATCTTCTTCGCAATTTTGAGGAATAAAGCTCAGTAGCTTTTTAATATTTTGAATACAAACAACTTCATTTTCACATGAGAAATGAGTTACGCCACTTTTAACACTATGGGCAGATGCACCACCTAATTCTTCAGAAGTTACTTCTTCGTGGGTCACAGTTTTTACAACATTTGGCCCAGTTACAAACATGTATGAGGTATGCTCTACCATCATAATAAAATCTGTAATGGCTGGCGAGTAAACAGCCCCACCGGCACATGGTCCCATAATCGCTGATATTTGAGGAATTACACCAGAAGCTAGTGTGTTTCTATAAAAAATATCAGCATAACCACCAAGAGAAGCTACACCTTCTTGTATACGAGCCCCACCAGAGTCATTAAGGCCAATTACAGGAGCACCATTTTTAAGTGCCAAGTCCATTATTTTACAGACTTTTTCAGCATGTGCTTCTGAAAGTGAACCTCCAAAAACAGTAAAATCCTGCGAAAAAACATAGGTAAGTCTTCCGTTTACTTTACCATAACCTGTAACCACTCCATCACCAAGATACGCTTCATTTTCAAGCCCAAAATCAGTACAGCGATGTTTTATAAATTTGCCAATTTCTTCAAAGGTTCCTGGGTCTATGAGTAATTCTATGCGTTCTCGTGCTGTTAGTTTACCTTTTTTGTGTTGAGATTCTATTCGTTTTTGTCCGCCACCTAATTCAGCTTCAGTATGCTTTTCTTCTAATAATTTAAAGTTTTCATTTTTTTTCATGCTGCTTATTCTTTGGGAATATTATTTGATTCAGATTTCGAATGGATTTTTTTAGTGAGTGATTTATTTATGATATTAAAGTTCTTTTTTACTTCTAATTAAAGAATATTACATTGTATAATCCGTCTTTATTTGAGATAAAATAGATTGCTTAAAATAATTAATTTTATCGCGATTAATATAAATTTTAATGAATGATTTAAAAATAAATACGTTAAGTCATTCACAGACAAATTTTTTAAGCTAACTCTGCCTATAACTTACAGCTACTTTTATTGAAATCAACAGAAAAACTATGATTAACCTACTAGTTAAGAAAAGTCTGACTTTTTGGGTGCTTTTTATTGCTTTAAGTGCGCACAGTCAGGAGTATTTTCCTGTAAAAGAAGATAACTTATGGGGTGTTATTGATTTAAGTGGTAAAGTTACAATCGCTCCTTCGTATAGTTTTATAGACGATTTTTCTGCAGCTGGCTTTGCTATTGCCAGTAAAGATGGTAAAACAGGTTTAATAGATGGTGCTGGTAAGGCAATTATTCCTATCAACTACTCTAAAATAAGATGGATTAATGTAAATAATCTGGCTGTTTGGAATGAGAAAGGTTGTGCTTTAATGAGTGCAAAAGGAGATCAACTTTCTGATTTTAAATATCAAGCTATTTTTGGATTTAATAATCAGCTTTTTAAAGCGTGGAAAGACAGTAAGTTTGGATTGCTAGATACTTCAGGAAAAGAAAAAGTAGCATTAGTATACGATGTAATTGTAGAAGTGCCAGATTTAAAGGCTTTCAATTATATAATTAAAGGCAGTAAAAAGGGCTTAATAAATGACTCAGGAGAGATACTGTTAGAGGCTGAGTATGATGATATTGAAGTAAATAAAGAAATTATTTTTGCTCAAAAAGCAAAAGCATATACAGCACTTTGGCTAGATAAAACTTTAAAAGTTACTGAGAAGAAAGAGTTTCCTAATGAGATGGCTTTTAATTTAGATATGAAAGCCAGATTAAAGAAAGAGCAAGTAGCTATTTTACAAAACAATCCTGATGCAAGAAAGCCACGTTGGGTACAAAATGTTTATAGGTTTACTTTAGAAAATGGTGTAGGGAAAAACCT
Organism: Chondrinema litorale; assembly: GCF_026250525.1. Classification (GTDB taxonomy): domain Bacteria; phylum Bacteroidota; class Bacteroidia; order Cytophagales; family Flammeovirgaceae; genus Chondrinema; species Chondrinema litorale. Next base: position 1,495,439 of record NZ_CP111043.1, on the reverse strand, counting down.
CTTAGGAAACAAAGAGTTTTTCGATATTGGTATTGATGAAAACTTGGGTTTATCTCTTGGTAGAGAGGTAATTAAGCCAGAAAGTAAAGAAGAAAAAGAGAAAGTTATCTCATATTTAATAGAGCACGATCAAGCAAAAATTCTTTATGGCCAAGAAGTAAAAGATATTCTTATTACCGATTATAATTTTTCTGATTATGCCAGAGCAACAGTAGATACACTGTGGGATGCATTAATAGATAAAAAAGGTAATATTAAGCAAGAGGTATCAGGAAAACCTATTAGCAATATTGGTAATTTTTATTCTGAAAGAGCTTGGGTTAAAAGTGGAAAGAATTTCGGCTTTATTAATACAAAAGGTGAGCAAGTAATTCCATTTGAATATGAGCTAGTAAGTGATTTTGAAGGTAACTATGCCATTGCGCGTAAAGGTGGTTTATTTGGTTGTATCGATAAAAACGGAAAAGAAGTATTACCTTTTGTTTATGATGGAATCGATGTTCCTAAAGATAATATTTGTAGGGTAAAGAAAGGCAAGGGTAGAGACGGCCGTTGGGGAGCAGTAAATTTGCAAAATAAAGAAGTGATTCCATTTAATTATAGCCTGATTTATCCATTTAAAGATGGCGTTGCCAGAATGAGGCAGGGAAGAAATTGGGGATTGGTTAGTGCTACAGGCAAAGAAATAATTCCACCTTCTATCACTTGTGATTTTCTTGGAGATTTTGAAGATGAAATTGCAATGGTTGGAATGGAGAGATGGATTGAAGAGACTCCATCTGGTCCTGTAATTAGGTATAAAAAGCAAGGATACATTAAAAAAGATGGCACCTACCTTATCGATCCTGTTTATGATAAAATAGAAGGTTTTGAGAAAATCTGGAAAAACCAAGAAGGAGTAGCTCGTATTTATAAAGATGGAAAAGTGGGCTATGTAAATTATAAGGGAATTGTTGAGCTTGAACCAGTATATGATGAAACTTATCGCTTCGATACGGTTTGGAGAAATAACGAAGGAATAAGTCTGGCCAAGAAAGATGGTAAGTTTGGTTATTTAGACCATAATGGAGACGAAGTATTACCTGTAGTTTATGATCTAGTTGATTCATCTTTTTTACATGTTTGGAATGATAGCATTGGTGTCGCTATGGTGAAAAAGAAAGGCAAATATGGTTTTGTGAATTTTGAAGGTAAAGAAGTAATTCCAACTCAATATGCCAATGTAAATGGACCGGGAAGTGGAGTAGTGCTTGCTAAACTAGATGGAAAGTGGGGCTCTGTTGATACTTTAAATAATAAGCTTTTGGCTTTTGAATATGAAGGAGCAAGGTTTCTCGACGATACAGACGACCAATTGATTGAATTACTGAAAAAAGAAGATTCTTTTTTCGAGATTGATGGAAACGGACATATTGTAAAAGCTGTTGAGGGAATGCCTTCAATAGATAAAATTGCAAACTATAGCAAGGCATCGAATCTGGTTTATAAAACTGAATATGATGCAAGTGGTTTGGCAGTAGTTGAAAAGAAAGAAAAGCTGGCTTTGGTAGATGCAAAAGGTAATTTGCTCACTAAGTATAAATATAAAGAAATTGAACCATTTTCTGATGGAATGGCGCTCGTAAGGTTAGATGCCAAAGATCGAAAAGATCAACTTTATGGTTATATAGACACCAAAGGCAAGGAGGTAATTGTTCCTCAATATAAACTTGCTAAAAGCTTTGGTGGCGGACATGCAGCGGTATTAACCAGAAGTACTTGGGGTTTTATAGATAAAAATGGTAAAATGGTAATTCAACCCAAGTTCAAAAATCCAGGAAATTTTTCAGGGGGCTATGTAATTATCAACGAAAATGAAATTTATGATAAGAATGGAAATCAGTCTGGTGCTTTCCAACTAGATGGAAAAATCACTGATGGCTTTAATTCTGACAGAGCGATTGTTCAAAGTGCCTCAGGATCTTATCATATAACACCAGAAGGTATTCCTGCTTATTTTGCCAAATATGATGTAGTAACTCCTTTTATAGGTAAAGTTGCTTTTGTTAAAAGAGGAGAGATTTGGGAACTAACTAGAACAACTAATGGGCAAACTAATAAATTGAGATTTAATAGAGCAAACAAAGATTTATATCTGGAAAAGTACGGTGAAAGGCGTAAAGAGAAATTACAAGATGGAACTACTTTAGAAGATATTAGTTGGGAGCTAGTGAAAGATGGCAAATGGAAAATGATCGATACCGATGGAAATTATCTTAGTTCGAATGTTTATGAAGATGTTGCCATTACAAAAGATAAGCAATTTGTTATCAAATTAGAAAACAAAGTAGGTTTGGCAGCTTTAGATGGAAAAGTACTGGCAGAGCGTGAATATGAGATGATAAGAGCAGTATCAGATGAGGTTGTAAGACTTGAAAAACAAGGTAATATCACATATATTAAAACAGATGGAACTTGGTTAAAAAAATGAGTTAATCGATAGAAATAAAAAAGGAGGTAGTTTAAGCTACCTCCTTTTTTTATGCCATTTGCTTTTTATTTATGTTTTTATACACCCACTCATTTGCATCGTTTGTAGATTCAAAATATTTAATGTCGATAGAATTAATTTGTAAATCTTGAATAGTTTGTTCAAAAGATAACTGAGCTATAAAATCATTACTCATTATGAGTGCCATCTTCTCAATTCCATATCTCTTATAAAGCGGCCTTGTAATTTCATTTAACCAATCTTGTGTTTCTACAGGAATAGCAAAATTTGCATTTCTAGCATCAACCAAAATAACTAAAGGTTTGTAATAATTAATGCTATCGATGTAGCTGTGTACAAGGTCTTTGTATTCTTCTAGAGGTAAATCCACTTTTGTATTCCAAATGGTTAGAAGAATGCCATTACAATTATCAAAAGTGATGATTAAAGGATCAGTATAGATATTGTTTTGCATGGTAAGAGGATTATAGTCTTCAAAAGTTTTTTAAATCAACCATTAAAAATTGAGTAATAGTTACTGTATTTAATGGCTGATTTATTTCTAAAACACTAAAAAATACTCAATATTTAGTATTTAATGTTCAAAAGACGTCCTCTTCACTTTTAATAAGAAAAGATTGGTTTATATGCTAATTTCAAGTAAATCGAAAATAAAGCAATATTCAAAGGCTACATCTTTGAGTGATTCAAACCTTCCAGATGCACCACTATGGCCAGCATCGGTGTTTGTTTTTAATAATAACTTGTTCGAATCTGTTTTTAAATCTCTTAGTTTGGCAACCCATTTTGTAGGCTCCCAATACTGAACTTGCGAATCATGTAGACCTGAAGTAACTAAGACATTTGGGTATTGCTTTCTCTCAACATTATCGTATGGTGAATAGGACAACATGTAGTGATAATATTTTTCTTCATTTGGGTTACCCCATTCTTCGTACTCACCTGTAGTTAATGGAATGCTATCGTCTAACATGGTGGTTACTACATCAACAAAAGGCACATCAGCCACTACAATTTTGAACATTTCTGGCCTCATATTCATTACTGCACCTACAAGTAAACCTCCTGCACTGCCACCATTTATTACCAGTTTATCGGGGGCTGTATAACCCTGTTCAATTAACCAACCAGCACATGCTATAAAATCTTCAAAAGTATTTTTCTTGTTTAGCATTTTTCCATCATCGTACCATTTTCTGCCCATCTCTTGCCCGCCGCGAATGTGTGCAATGCCAAAAACAAAACCTCTATCTAGCAGACTTAAGCGAACAGAGCTAAAGTAAGGGTCATATGAAAATCCGTAAGAACCATAGCCAGTTAGGTAGAGTGGTGCATTAATTAAAGAATCTGGTCTGTCTTTTAAATCTTTTCTATATACCAGTGAAAGTGGCACTTGTACACCATCGTGAGATTCTACAAATACTCTTTCTGAGATGTAATTATCCTTATTAAAATCACCTAAAACTTCTTGCTCTTTTTTTACCACTTTCTCTTTAGTTTCCATGTGGTAATCTATTACAGAAGAAGGTGTAGTAAGTGAGTTATAACTGTATCTAAGCCACTTTGTATTAAAATCTGGATTGTAGCCAGTTCCTGCACTGTAAGCAGGTTCTCCAAAATCTAGATAATGCTCTTGTGAGTTATCCCATCTGATAATGCGGATGTTGGTTAAGCCAGCACTTCTTTCTTCTAAGACTAAGAACTCGCTAAAAATCTCAATATCTTCTAAGAGTACACTTTCTCTATGAGGAATAATCTCTTGCCAGTCACTTTTTGCAGTTTCTTTAACAGGACAAGACATTAACCTAAAGTTTTTTGCCTTATAGTTAGTCAGAATATAAAATTTACTTTCGTAATGATCGAAGCTGTATTCAAGTTCTTTTTCTCTTGGATGAAAAACAACAAAATCATCGTTAGGGCTATCTGCAGATACAAAACGAATCTCGCTAGACTCAGTCGCATGGCTTTCAATTAAGATAAAAGCTTTTGATTTGGTTTTAGAGACACCAACAGAAAAAGTTTCATCTTCTTCAGTAAAAATTAATTCGTCTTTATCTACACTGGTTCCTAATACGTGCTTATAAACCTGATATGATCGTAGTGTAGTCTCATCTTGCTTAGTGTAGAAGATCGTTTTATTATCATTCGCCCAAATCACATTACCAGTTACATTGTCAACAGTATCGTTAAGCATTTCACCAGTTTGTAGGTCTTTAAAGCGTAGTGTATAAATTCTTCTACCAACAAAGTCTGTCGAAAAAGATAAGAGATTTGCATTATTGCTAATCTTTAATCCAGTAGCTGCACAGTAAGATTTGCCATCTGCTAATTCGTTTACATTCAAAATTATTTCTTCTGTAGCTTCTAAAGTTTCTCTTTTTCTGCAATGTATTGGATATTCACTCCCTTCTTCGTAGCGGTAGTAGTAGTAGAAACTGCCAATTTTATAAGGAACAGACTCATCTTTTTCTTTAATTCTGCTCTTTATTTCCTTAAATAATTTATCCTGCGCCTCTGTGGTATGAGACATTAATTTATCAGTGTAAGCGTTTTCTGCATCAACATAATCAAGCACCTCTTGGTTTTCTCTTTCATTTAGCCAGTAATATGGATCAACTCTGTCGTGATTGTGTATTGAAAGTAATTTTGGTTTCTTTTCGGCAATTGGTGCTTTAAAATTCTCCATTTGAAGTTTTAGGTTAAAAAATTTGATTGTAAATAACAGACAATTTTCTCAATCAGTAAATCTTATTCTACGTTATCTTTTCTAGATTTACAAAGTTAACAGAAGATAAAGAACCTGATGGTTGAAACAGTAATCTAAACTGATTTATTTTTTTATCTGACTTATCACAACAGAACAAAAGTTCAAATGTTTTAGGTCTATTTTTTAATTCTAAATCTCATCAAATCATATGAATATCATTCTGTTTGACGAACCTGGTCTAAAATCCGGTTTATTACCATTTACTTATATCAGACCGGTAGCAGCTATTCGTATTGGTATTTTAAAAATCTATGAAAAATGGGAGAAACATTTCTTAGGGAATGGGTACAAAACAAAAGTATCTTATCTCACAGATGTGTATTTGCAAGAGAAGTTCCCAGCTCATTTTGATGATGTAAATTTATATATAAATGGAGCGGTTTGCCCTGAAAAAAAATTATTCCAGCAGATTCTGGGTTTACAAGAAGGAGAAGGTTTAAAGCATGGAAATGAACTAATTGCCTATAAAACAGGTGTTGGTTTTGATTCATTAGAAACACTGCTGCAAAGTTTTTATAAAAATGGGGTAGATTTTTTTGAGACAGATGGCTCAACCGTTCTTAGAAATTCTTGGGATATTTTTACGCATAATAGAAAAGAAATAGTTGCAGATTTTGAAGTGATAACTAAAAACAGAAAAAGTGCGGTTATCACCGATCCTTTTACCAAAGTATATGCTCCAGAAAATGTATTTGTTGAAGAAGGAGCCAGTATAAAAGCTGCTATTATTAATGCCGAAAATGGACCTGTTTATATAGGGAAAAATGCTGCTATACACGAAGGTGCATTGGTTAGAGGTGCTTTGGCACTTTGCGAAGATGCTCAAATAAACATGGGAGCAAAAATTAGAGGAGATAATACTTTTGGACCAAGTTGTAAAATTGGCGGAGAAGTTACCAATTCTGTTTTATTCGGTTATTCCAACAAAGGGCACGATGGGTATTTGGGAAATGCAGTAATCGGTGAATGGTGTAATTTAGGAGCAGACACAAACAGCTCTAATCTTAAGAATAATTACTCAACTGTAAAGGTTTGGAATTATGCAGAAGAGGCAATGGTTTCAAGTGGATTGCAGTTTTGTGGTTTAATGATGGGAGACCATTCAAAATGTGGGATTAATACCATGTTTAATACTGGAACATCCGTAGGAGTGGCGGCAATTATTTTTGGTGGAGGTTTCCCTCAGAAGTTTGTATCATCATTTACATGGGGTGGAATAGAAAAAAGCGAAACTTTTAAGCTAGATAAAATGTACGAGCTTGCTGAAAATGTTTTAGTAAGAAAAGGTAAAGCTTTTACAGATATTGATAAGAAGATTTTTGAACATGTATTTGAAATAACATCAAAATACAGAAGAACATTTAACTAAAATTATAAGCATTAAATAATGACAGAGAGTAAAGATACTTCGCTTAGTTGGGATGATTTTATGAAAGTAGATATGAGGGTGGGCACTGTAGTATCAGCGGAAGTTTTTGAAGAAGTTAGAAATCCTGCCTATAAAATTAAAGTTGATTTTGGCGAACTAGGTATACTTAAAACCTCAGCGCAAGTAACTAAGTTATACACCTGTGAAGAGCTGATAGGCAAACAAATAATTGGTGTGGTTAATTTTCCACCCAAACAAATCGCGAATATAAAAAGTGAGTTTTTACTTTTAGGCGCTGTTGGAGAAAGCAAAGAAATCACGATTTTGCAGCCAGAAAGAGCTGTAAAAAATGGTTTAAGAATTGGTTAAAGCATATTTCACATCCAACCAATAAACAATCTGTTACAAGCTTGTTGAAATATATTTTTAGCTCAGCCGTGATATAGCAATAATTTTTAAGGCTGAATTAGTTAATCAGGTATTTCTTTATTTGTAAACAAGTGATGATAGATCACTTAAAATCATATTGTAGAAGAATTGGAAACCGACGTACAAAAAAACCAGCAAAAACTTAAACGGTATGAGTCGCTCATCGAAGAAATTACAAGTCAATCGGAACTTATAAATGAGCCGCTTAGAACCAATGTGCATTTTGAAGAGGGTGATAGCAAGCTGGTAAGATTTGAAAAAGCTTTTGCTGGCGTAATGTTTTGGCTGTCTTTTGCTGCGCTATTTATTAGTGGCTTGCTTATAATGCACGGCAGCGAAGAAGAGACTTTTGCTCCAAACCATAGAATTGTAGATGAGTTAATTTGGGTAGCCTTAGCTATTTGGCCATTGTTTGTGCTTGAGTTTTTAATAAAATTACGATTAGGTTTAAAAGAAGGTAAATCTAAATATTTGGTGATTTTACATGGTTTGGTCATTATTTTTCCTCCATCGCGCTTAGTAATGGGTTCAATTGCCAACACAGATTTAATTTGGCTACCCATAGCCCATTGGACTAAGGTGAACCTTGCCTTAGAAAAGTTTCTTAAAAAGAAATTCTTAGTACCAATTTTAATACTGGGCTTACTCATGATCCCTGCTTTATTAATTGAAATTAAGTTTAATGATCAAATACTCAAGGTTTTTCCTAATCTCGATCTGTCTTTCAGTCTTCAAACATTTCATGCAATGGTGTGGGTGGGCTTTGCCTTTGAGTTTATGGTTTTAATTTCTGTTACAGAAGATAAAAAGGCTTATTGTGTAAAAAACTGGATGGATATTCTCATTTTGGTTTTACCTGTGGTGTCTTTCTTTCGTTCATTGAGGTTTTTACGGGTATTAAAATTTAATCAACTCGCACAGTCTTTCCGCTTAAAAGGTTCGCAAGCAAAGATTAAAGAAGGTTTGTTATTACTCGATTTTATTAAGCGATTAGGCTACTTATATAATCCCGAAGGGCAGATTAAAAGAATTAAAAAGAAGATGATTAAAAACCAGCAGGAAAGAATAGAGTTAGAACAGGAAATGCTGGAAGCTATAGAGATTTTTATGAAGAAAAAAGACAAGAATAATTAAGCAAATAAGAATTTTTTTGCCTTACAAAGAGATGTGTTTTAAAATTTCTTATCTTAGAAAAATAACATTTTTCTCTTTAAATGAGCAGGCAGGAAGCTTTTAAACAGTTACAGGAAATTATTCTCGAAAAAGAATGGGAAAAACTAGCAGACTTTCAACGAGAGTTGAATATTGTTGGAGAAGAGCTTCGTGATAAAGAAAAACTACAAGCTCATTTAGATCCTATTTTAACCGAACATACCCAAAGGTTACAAAAAAAATTCCCAGACCTTTTTGCTCCATTTTTAGCAAACGCCATTAAAAACAGCATTCACGATGCACAAGATGAAATGGTGGATGCGCTTTATCCTATTCTAGGAAAAATGGTTAAGAAATATGTTGTAAGAGAATTAGAAGCACTCTCTGAGCGCATAGATAAACAAATAGACAATACTTTTTCGCCAGAAATGTGGTGGAATTATATTAAAGCCATGTTTACAGGTAAAAAGCCTGGCGAGGTAATTATAGCGAATGCCAATAAACCTGTGATAGAACAGGTATTTCTTATCGAGCAAAATTCAGGAATACTATTGGGTAATTATTCCAAAAATGAGGCTTTTGACCAAGAGATGGTAGCAGGTATGCTCACTGCAATAAAAACTTTTGCCAAAGATGCTTTTGCTGCCCGCCAAGAAGACTTGGAACTCATAGATTATGAAACTGCAAAAATCGTCATCAAAAATCTACATACATTTTTTATTGCAGTAGTAGTGAGTGGTGTTGTGGATAAATCTTACCTTTCAAAACTAGATGATACATTGTGGGATTTTACAGAAAAAATATTAAAAAGTGACCAAAACAGAGGGATTGAGTCTATAGATAAAGAAGAATATGCTGTAAAGCTAGAGTCTTACTTTAAGAAACTATAAAGATGGCTAGTAAAAAAATAATACTTTTGGGAAAATACGGGGTGGGTAAAACATCATTAATCAGACAGTTTGTTTACAATAAATTTTCAGATCAATACCTTACTACCATCGGTGTTAAAATTGATAAAAAGGTAGTAAGCTTAGATAATAAAGAGGTCAACTTATTAATTTGGGATATCGCAGGAGAATCAGATCAAAAGAAAGTACCTGCAAGCTATAAATTGGGCTCTCATGCAGCTATATATGTTTTTGATTTAACCCGACCAGCTACTTACGAAAACCTTAACATGGAGATTGCCATGTTAAAACAACAAGTTCCTAACATACCTATAATATTGGTTGGCAATAAAAAGGATTTAATTCCTGCAAGTCAATTAGAAAGCATTTGTGAGCAAATAGATATAAAAGTTGATTTATTGACTAGTGCTAAAACATCTGAGAATGTAGAAACTCTTTTTTTTAAAGTAGCCGAATTCCTGATTTGAGCATGCTCGACGATTACAAAAGGAAATTTTTAAATGAGACAATTCAATTTGTCATTTTTGATGATGAAGGTTTCTGTTTAGAGTCTGACGATGTCATTTTTAAACTGAATACAAGCAAAGAATCATTATTCGAAAGATTTCTTTTTTTAGAAAGCTATAAAGATTTATTCGTCAATATGGAAGTGGGAGAAACTTATGAGTTTCCTTGTGTAAATATTGAACAAGATGAACAAAAGCTATATTTTGATTTTCTTTTAGAAAGAATCGCCCACAAAAACGGCAAAGCTACACTCTGGATACTACAAGATTTTACCAGACATTACGAGCATTTAATAGATATACAGCAAGAGAGAAACGACAATGCAATTAGTGGCGAATATCATGAAATGCGGGAGAAAGCTATTAATCTAGAAAGAGATTTATTGCAATTTCAAAATGACGAACTCAGTCGTTTACAAAAGTTTAAAACCCAGTTTTATGCGCGTCTAAGTCATGAGCTTCGTACACCATTGCAAAGTATTACAGGTTTAAGTACCCTTATTAATGAAGTACAACTACAAGATAAAAGAGAAGAATACCTATTTGCTTTAAAAGCTACTTCAAAGCATTTACTTTCTATTGTGAATGATGTAATTGATCTTTCTAAAATTGAAGAAGGAAAGATTTTAATTCATCCCAAAGACTCAGATATATTAGAAATTCTAAATGAAATAGATGCTTCTTTCAGATTTATAGCAGAAGAAAAAGGCTTGTCCTTTAACTTGTATAAAGGTGAACGTTTTCCGCAATTTGCCTTTATAGATGCCATAAAGCTGAAACAAATTTTATATAATCTCCTCGGAAATGCTTTAAAATTCACCTCAACTGGAGGTATTTCTTTGTCAGTTTCGATCGCTGCTGAACAACCTGATTTATTATTATTTACTGTAACTGATACAGGAATAGGAGTGCCTCAAGATAAAATCGAGCGAATTTTTAATCCTTATGAACAAGCTGCATCTTCATTGTATGGCGGTAGTGGTCTTGGATTAAGCATAGTGAAGCAATTAACAGATTTGATGGGAGGTAAAATTGAACTGTTTAGTGAAGAGGGGATAGGCACAACTGTAAATGTTAGCATACCTTTTAAAAATGTAAATGCACCATTAGAACAAGAGCATCAAAAAGAAACTCAGAAGCTGTCTATAAAAAATGTGCTAATTGCTGATGATGATAATATTAGCCAGAAAGTTTTAGCCACAGTACTTAGTAATTGGGGAATTAAAACAGAAGTAGCTTCTAATGGAAAAGAGTTTATAAGTAAAGCTCAAAACAAGCAATTCGACCTATTTATAATTGACTATCACATGCCAGAAATGGATGGTTTACAGGTGGTGAATTTCTTAAAAAGTAACTATGCTTTTAATGATGTTCCTGTGTTTATGCTAACTGGAGAAATTACACCAAAGGTAAAAGAAAAATTTACACAGCATGGCATTACACAGGTTATCAATAAACCTGTAGAACCGGAAAAATTATACATGTTGATAGCTCAAATTCCTACACAAATTAAAAAGGAAGAAAGTGTAGAAATAGACCTTACATATTTGTTTGAAATTACTAATAACAATAAGCAACTAGTAAAGCATTTGATTAGTGATTTTATGAATAATGCTCCTCTAGATGTAATAAGCTTAAGAAAATACTATGATGCTGGTGATTTAGACAAACTGAAGCAAGTCTTGCATAAATCTAAAACCAATATGAAATACGTAGGTTTACATGAGCTGCATCAGGAAATGGAGGGCTTAGAACTAAAAATAAAGAATAAAATATCGCTAGATAACTCTGAAAGAATTATTAAATTAATAGAGAAAACAGTAAAACTAGCTGTAGAAAAATTGGCTGTAAGTTATAAATCTTTGTAGTAATGATAGACAAACTAGATTGTATCATTGTCGATGATGACTCTATGTCTCTGACAATTTTGGAAGCATTGATTGAAAAAACTGATTTTTTAAATCTGAAAGCAAAATTTGTTAATGCGATAGATACGGCGGCATTCCTTAGAAAGCATGATGTAGATCTAATTTTTTTGGATGTGGAAATGCCAGAAATGAGTGGGTTAGAATTATTAAGTACTCTTACTAAAAAGCCTCAAATCATTCTAACTACTAGTAACACTAAGTACGCAATTGATGCATTTGACTACGATGTTACTGATTATCTGTTAAAGCCTATTGAGAATTATGCTCGTTTTTTAAAGGCGGCTAATAAGGCTTTGGATAGTTGTAAAAATACAAATGCAGGTATTTTAACTGAGGCAGAAGACCAGAGTTTTTATGTAAAAGTAGATTCTTTGTTAGTAAAAATCGACTTCACAGAAATTCTTTGGATAGAAGCATTTGGAGACTATGTAAAGATTTTTACAGATCAGAAAATGTTTTTGGTGTACACTACATTGAGAACAGTAGAAGATAAGTTGCCTTCTACAGTATTTATGAGGGTTCACAGATCTTATATTATTAGAATAGATAAAATAGAAAATATAGATCAAGGAAACCTACAGGTAAAAAATAAGATAATTCCAGTAAGCAATACCTATAAACCAAAATTGATGGACAGAATTCAAACACTTTAATTTAACGAGCTGTTACAACCACCCAGCGAGAGTAAATTAAATCCTAACGATTTTTCAAAAAGCGAGCTCTATTAATTGCGAAATTTATTGTATATTATATAAGCTCTTATTGCCTATATATTAAACTGAAACTAAATTATTTTTGAAATGAATATAAGATACTATTTAACTGCTCTTTTTGCATTTTTTTATGTTTTTGCAAATGCCCAAGATATAAGCTTTAATGTAGAAGAAACTAAAGCATCTCATAGCACCGGTTCTCACGATGGTTTTGTAGTAAATATTACTCAAGCTAATGTAAAAAATGTGCAAGGTGCTTGGGAAAAAATGATGAATAAACAATCGGAAAACAAAGCAAAAGTTGAGGATGTAAAAGGGGAATATATTATAAAAAATGCACTTTTGGAAGATTTAAATGATTCACCAATTAGTGTCTACGCGTTGTTTAGTGAGGGTAAAAATGGTGGAACTAAAATGCTTGCTTTTTTTGAAGTAGACAGTGTTTTTATAAATGAGTCTAATAATTCTGATGTTAGTTACAATGCAAAGAAATTGATGGAAGACTTTGCAATAGAGTCTTACAAAGATGCAGTTAAAGATGAATTGAAAGAAGAAGAGAAAAAATTAAAATCTCTTGAGTCAGATCTAAAAAAGCTTGTTAACGAAAATGAGAAAATGCACAAAACAATTTCGTCTAACGAAAATGATATTGAAAGCTTAGATGTTGATCTGGATATGAACAAAAAGGAATATAACCCTTCGTACGGAGAAACTGTTGCTGTTTATGATTCAGAAGGGAACGAGATTGATAGAGCTGCTGCGCCCAAAACTGTAATTAAACTTGATCCTGAGAAAAAGAAAGAGTTAGATAAAGAACAAAAGAAACTAAGTAAAAAGAAATATAAACTTGAAGCTGAAATAAGAAAAGCTGAGAGAGAAATTCCACTTAACTTACAAGATCAAGAAGAGAAAAAGCTTGAAATTGAGAAGCAAGAAGCAGTAGTAGAAAAAGTAGAGAAGAAGTTGAAAGCTGTTAACAATATTAATAACTAGTAGAAATAAATATCTCGAAAAATTCTCGAAAACTTAAAAAGCCGGCTTAGCCGGCTTTTTTATTTAGTTGCAATCAATAAATTCTTTTTTGTTTTTTTCTTGTGTTGCTGTTTCTATTCCGTTATCAACAGGTAATGGGTCAAGACTTTGATTTATGTTATTATTTCCTTTGTCTTCATTATTGTTTACTAGAATTAAAACGAGCTTTGCAATAACCAAAATAAAAAGGATGCAAATGAAACCGTATAGTAACATAAAGTAGTAATGTAATTTTAAGCAAATATGTACTTAGTGTGAATAAATTGCAAATTAAATTTTCAATTTTGAGGTTTATTAATGCTTAAATGATTTCGTTTAATTCAAGAAAATAAAAAGCCAGCCTGATAAATATCATTGAAATAATAAAGCACAGCTATTATATTTTGCAAATGCTGTTTTAAGTAAAAATATTTTTGATTTAAAGTTTCGTGAAAAACTTCAATTAGATATTTATCGAAAAAACTTAAGAATGTGGATTTATAAACTCTAAAGTGAATTTACCTAGAAGCTTTAAATAAAGTAAATAAGAAGATTTTTTCTGATTAGATAAATAATATAACCAATAGATGGGTAGTTAAGGTAATGAGGATGTCAAATATACCGGCACTATTTTTTTTTGTATTTAAAATGACTATTTTTACAATCGAAATCCGCGGGAAGAATTTACTCAAATAAGCCAATCATCAAAATTTTCACATTAGTGTTTAAGAAAATTCTCTGATTATTAAAAAAATGAATAGATACTTCTTGTAAAATAAAGAATACTACCATATAATTGTAATCTCAAATCTAAAGAAAGCAGAAAGTCCACTTTTTTTGAATTTACTGCCTCTCTAAGAAATCAAAAAATTTCGAAGATAGAAATTATCATAATCTTCATTTAATGTTATCGGTTTTTTTCTAAACCATATATCAATTTATGTACACGATAGAAGACTTGGAAATAAGGTTGCTGTCAGAGCTGAAAGTGATCGCTGAAGAAATAGGAGTGAAAAACTATAGCAAGCTTCCCAAAAAAGAACTTATCTACAAAATCCTGGATCAACAAGCTATATTGCCAGAAACAGAACTCCCAAAAGCAAATGAAACTCCAAAAAAGACTTCACGCAAACCCTCTCAGAAGTCGAAGAAAGAGCCTGAAAAAAAGCGCAAAAGAGTAAAACAACGTGAAAACGTTACTGATGAAAGTCAAGTAGAAGAAACTGCGACAGCAACAGAAGAAACCGAATCTCCAACAGTGAAAGCTAGTGCAGAAGAGGATAATTCTAAAAGTGTAAGGAAATTAAAACCACGTAGTAATTTTGCAGAAGACAAAGAAAACGGTGCTGTAGAATCTGAAAATACCGAAGAAACTCCTCCAGTAGAATCTAAAGAGCAAAAACGCCAAGAGCCTGAGAAAAAACAACAACCTCCAGTAAAAAAATCTAGCATTCGTGAGTTTGATGGAGTAATTGAAAACGAAGGTGTGTTGGAGATTATGCAAGATGGTTATGGCTTCTTAAGATCATCAGATTATAACTATTTGGCAAGTCCAGACGATATATATGTTTCTCCTTCTCAAATTAAACTTTTCGGTCTTAAAACAGGTGATACTGTTAAAGGTCAGATAAGGCCTCCAAAGGAAGGTGAGAAATATTTTGCATTGTTAAGAGTGGAATCTGTAAATGGTAAAACCACTGAAGAAATCAGAGACAGAGTTCCATTTGAATACCTCACTCCATTATTCCCAGACGAAAGATTAAATCTAAGTGGTAGAAATGCCAAGCTTTCTACAAGAATTCTGGACCTATTTGCACCAATTGGTAAAGGTCAAAGAGGTATGATTGTAGCACAGCCTAAAACAGGTAAAACTGTGCTTCTTAAAGAAATTGCGAATGCAATAGCCAAAAACCACCCAGAGTGTTATCTAATTGTGTTGTTGATTGATGAAAGACCTGAAGAGGTAACAGATATGGCTCGTAGCGTAAATGCTGAGGTGGTATCTTCTACATTTGATGAGCAAGCAGAAAGACACGTAAAAGTTTCTTCAATTGTATTGGAGAAAGCTAAAAGAATGGTAGAGTGTGGTCACGATGTAGTAATTCTATTGGATTCTATTACAAGATTAGCTCGTGCGTATAATACAGTTTCTCCATCATCTGGTAAAATTCTTTCTGGTGGTGTTGATGCGAATGCATTACATAAACCTAAGCGTTTCTTTGGTGCTGCAAGGAATGTTGAAAATGGTGGTTCACTAACCATTATTGCAACTGCTCTTATTGAAACAGGTTCTAAAATGGACGAAGTTATCTTTGAAGAATTTAAAGGTACTGGTAACATGGAACTTCAATTAGACAGAAAGCTTTCAAACAAAAGAATCTACCCTGCAGTGGATGTGGTTTCTTCTGGCACAAGAAAAGAAGACTTGCTGCTTGATAAAGATACGCTTTCAAGAGTATGGATACTTCGTAAGTTTATGGCAGATATGAATGCCAATGAGGCTATGGAGTACTTGTTAAATAACATGCGTGGTACCAGAGATAATGAAGAATTCTTAATCTCAATGAATGGATAATCTAAGTATTATCTGCTTATTGAAATATAAATAATTAAAATTGAAGTCTGAGTATTAATTTTACTCAGACTTTTTTGTTTTAAATGAGTTACAAACTCAACCTATTTTGTTTTAATAGTGAACACATTTAATTTTTGGCTGTTAAAATATTATCTTCTTAGAAGACTTACGCTACATTTAAAATTAATTACTATTTAACTAAGTAGTTGATAGTCAATAGTGTCTCTTACTACTGTTGCGAAATTAATTGACATATCAACTCATTTTCAGTTTATGGATGTTTCACTAGCTTTTTTTCCCCTTGGGTTAGTCGTTTTTCCTAATGAGCCTCTCAATTTGCATATTTTCGAGCCGAGGTATAAGCAGCTTATAAATGATTGCAAGGAATCTGGTATTACTTTCGGAATACTGCCTTACATTAATGATTCTATAAAAAGTTATGGTACAGAAGTTAAGCTAACTGGAATTGTAAATGACTATAGCGATGGTAGAATGGATATTACAACTGAAGCTCTAAGGGTTTTCAAGTGGAAGTCCTTTAATAATCCTATGGAGGATAAATTGTATGCTGGTGGAAATATCGAATATATTAGCAATAAAGATGATTCTTCTTTAGAGCAAAGGCAGGTTTTAATAGAAACTTCAAAGGAACTATTAACGCTTATGCAAATAGAGATGGAAATAGATGAAAATCAAGAGTTTCTTTCTTATTACTTAGGCCATAAACTTGGATTAAGTCTTTCGCAAGAATATGATCTTTTAACCACAGGGAGTGAGAGAGAAAGAATAAATATATTGCTTAACCATCTCAGCAAGAGTATTCCAATTTTACAGGAATCTGAAAAAAGTAAAGAGAGAATTAAGTTAAACGGGCATTTCAAATACTTTAATCCTCTAACTTTTTAATTATATTCATCTATTAATTTTTCTGACATAATCAGTTTTATATATAAAAAAAAGCTTTTTGATAAGTAAGAGGTTGATTTGGGCGCTATTTTGCTAATATTTTCATTGTATAACTATTATTCACATAGGTATGATTAATCAGTTACTTGTAAAAGCGTTATCAGAAAAAGCATTATGTTATTAATACAGCAGCCTGATTTATGAAAAAAATTTACTTTGCCTTTCTATTATTACTTTGCTTTAATCTTATTCAAGCACAGCAAATAGATTATCGTAAAAGTTATTATCCTGCCGTAAACAAAGCTGAACTGGCCATTTCTGATAATAAATACAATATCGCCTTAAACTTCTATCTGGAAGCTTTTCAAAATGTACCTAATCCTTTCGCAAAAGATTTATTTAATGCTGCTGTTTGCTCGGCTTTAGAGCAAAATGTAATGATGACTATTTCATTTTGCGAAAAACTGTTACTAAGTGGTGCAGAAATAACCTTTATACAATCTCAGAAAGTATTTAGAAGAATTGAAGAAGACGAGCGCTGGAAGCATTTTATAGCAAACTATGCAAATTACAGAAGAAGGTATCTTTTAAATGTAAATATGCCTTTAAGAAAAGAGCTAGAATTACTAACGGCTTACGACCAGCACTTTAGAATACAAGCAAATGGATACGTGATTTATAAAGACACTATTAATGCCATCGATGTTTCAAACATAGATAGGTTTAAACATATAATTGAAAAATATGGATTTCCTGGTGAAGATTTGATTGGTGTTAAAGATCCACTCTCTGCCCCTCCATTTCATTCGATTCTATACCATCACTGCCAAAAAGCCGCAAGTGGCTTTGGAAAAGGAATGGCCGATTTTCCAGGCGATTTAAGTGATGCTGTAAAATACGGCAAGCTTGACCCTCATAGATTTGCCTCTTATGTAGATATACAAGGTCAGCCAGTTTATGGCAACACAGCCTTTTATCGAATCGGTAGAGAAGGAGAACTGAGATATTTGAAGATGAGTGATAATGTGCTAAAGAAAATTAATAAAAGAAGATCCTCTATTGGGTTAGAACCTTTGGGAGAATACAGAAAGAAAATTTTATTTTCTATAAAAGACGATAGATTTATTTTCAATTTTAATGATAGCATAATTGTTCTTGAAGGATTAGACTCAAGAGATATTGATAATCTAATTGAAAACTCAAGTTTGGTAAAGACTGAATAATTTTATTTTTGATTGTCGATAGAATTTTTTCTCTATAAGTTTGAGATAAATTAAGGTGTGTTTTTTCATGAGGAAAGTATTAATTTATCTTGTTTTTTCAACTCTTTTAATTCAATGCCAGAAAAGTGGCGAGCCAGTAAATCTCGATGAAATTTCTCCTGAAGAAGATTTTATAGTGAATATCGAGACTTCGTATGGAACAATGAAAGCAATTCTATACGATGAAACCCCTAAGCATAAACAAAACTTTTTAAAACTGGCTAATGAAGGATTTTATACTGATCTTCTATTCCATAGAATTATAAAAGGTTTTATGTTACAAGGTGGAGATCCTGATTCCAGAAATGCAGGTAAAGATGATATTTTGGGAAGAGGGGATCCGGGTTATACTATTCCAGCTGAGTTTAATGAGAAACTTTTTCATAAAAAAGGAGCATTGTCAGCTGCTAGAATGAATGATCAAGTAAATCCTAAAAAAGAGTCGAATGGTAGCCAGTTTTTTATTGTGCAAGGTCAGAAATACACCGAAGAGGAATTAGCTTCTACAGCAATAGATTATAGAAAACTCTATACTTATTTTGATTCTGCAATGAGGAGTAATGAGTTTAATGAAATGAAAAGTCGCTTTGCTTCATTACAAACAGAAGGCTCAAAAGAAGATATCAGAAATTTTATTGTAGGAGCAAAAGATACACTTGAGAGTGTATATTCAGTAGAGTTAGATAATCCAATGCCTCAAGAGCGAATAGAAGTTTACACTACAATAGGAGGGTATCCGTCGTTAGATGGAGCCTATACTGTTTTTGGACAAGTAATAGATGGACTTGATGTTATTGATGTTTTGTCTGCTAAAGAAACTGGTAAAGGAGATAGACCTTTGGAAGACTTGAAAATGAAGGTTTCTTTGGAAGTAATGAAACGCAAAGAGATTGAGGAGCAATTTGATTTTAAATATTCAAGTAAATAAAAAAAGTAGAGGTTTTACCCTCTACTTTTCTTTTTTCTCAGAAAGGAGATTTCATAAACTGTCTCCTTGCCTTGAACTGTGATCTTTTGAGTTACATTTCCTTTCTTCTCTTCTAGAGTAGTAGTTGTTGTTTTCATATAATAAGGTGAGTTAAGGTGGAATATAATCTTACAACGCCATATTTAATAAGTGATTGTAATATTTGAAATCATTAGAAAATGAAGCTTTATTACGCTGTAGGGGGAGGTTTAGGTCATATAACTAGAACCCAATCTTTTATTAGTCATTTTCGTCTGGAGAATGTTATTGTTGTAACATCTTGCATGTTTGCCAAATCCATTTTAGGCAATATCCCTTTCCATGTTTTACCATCTGGTTTAGCTGGCTCTAAAGAATCACTTTCTAACTGGATAAAAACCTTTATTACAGAAAATAACATTTCAGAAATATATTTAGATGCCTTTCCTGCTGGAATTATAGGAGAGTGGAATAATACCTTTTACTCAAACATAACATTTTATTATGTAGCCAGAATTTTAAACCTATATGCTTATAAAAAGCATATTGGAGAAAAGCTTCCTGTATTTAAAACAGTATTTATTTGTGAGTGGCTTCCAGAGCATCAAGTAGACTTTATTAGTAAATTAACTGATGAACTTGTAACAGTTGACTTTAATTATCCAGAAGTGGAATCTGTTAAATTACCAGATTTTTTAAGGAACAAGCAAAATGAAAAGGTTTGGTTAATTATTCATTCAGGTAATAAAGAGGAATGCATGGTTTTATACCAACATGCTTTTGATTTAGCACAGCTTGAAATAACTAATGCTTCTATAATCTTAATACATCCTGAGCCTTATCTATTTAGAGGTGAAAAGATAGAGGTACATAAATATTTTCACCTAACTGAAATGTACAAATTAGCAGATAAAATATTTACTGGATGTGGATTTAACTCAATGTATCAATTAAAAAATTATAGAAAGAAGCATATTTTCATTCCTTTTCATAGAAAATTTGACGACCAATTTTTTAGAGCGAAGTATTTTAGATGTTTAACTAGTTCTTAGGTAACACATTTGCCGAGATTTTGATTTTTGTTTGTGGAGTTACAGCATTAGAGATAATGGTGATTATTTTGTTTTGAATGCCTGATTTTCCTCTACTATCAAAAGCAATTTCGATTTTACCTTCTTGATCTGGCAAAATAGGTTCAGAAGTATAGTTAGGAGCTGTACAACCACAAGTAGTCAATACATTAGAAATTATTAGAGGTGTATTTCCTGTATTAGTTACTTTAAAAGAATGTGTAACTTTATCTCCTTGAGTAATATCTCCAAAGTCAAAAGTTTGTTCTGCTAATACAATGTTTGGTCCTTCTTGTTTCTTTTCAGTAGCTTTTTCATTTTGAGCATGTATTTGGCTGAATTGTGCTATTAGTACAATCAGTAAAAAGGATAATTTTGTTTTCATCTCAGATTAATTAGAGTTTATGAATTCTCACTGAAAAACTCAGTAGGAAAATTAATTAAATATAATTCTTTTGAGCTTCTTGTTATAGCTGTGTATAGCCATCTTAAGAATTCAATATTTTTCATGTCTTCTGTCATGTAACCTAAGTCAACGAATACTGCTTCCCATTGCCCCCCTTGCGATTTATGACACGTAAGCGCATAAGCGTATTTAACTTGTAACGCATTTAAATATGGGTCGTTTTTTACTAATTTATTTCTTTCCTTTTCAGTTTCTACGTAATTATATTCATCAACCACACTTCTGTAAAGGTTGTTCATCTCTTCAGATGGTAAGCTAGCATTTGGTGATTGCAGTGTGTTTAATAAAACTTTAGCTTCAAACTCTGGTTCATCTGGATAGTCAACTAATCTTAATGTTAAATCTGCAAATCTAAAACCATGTACTTCTTCATGATTTCTTGATCTCATTACTTCCACAAATTCTCCATTTGCCAGAAATCCAGCCTGCGAATCGAGTGATAACCAGAAATAATTGTTTCTCACAATCATTAAAAAATCACCAGCTTCTACTTCATTTTCATAAAAGAGTAGACTTCTTCTCAAATACAAATTATAATTAACTGCACTTTTATTAGACCTAGTAATAATACATGAGTTTTCAATACCAAACTTATTGTAAGCGTATTGCATTCCGTCTTCCAGTTTTTGGCTGGTCATCCGAAAGATATCTTTATAAGGTTTTGTGTTTAATTTAAGCTTAAAAGTTCTCTTTGCAATTGCTAATCTTAATATTGTTGCATTTTCCAATATGCCTGATGCTTCTTGTTGTCTAACTACTTCTGTGAGTAGGTGAGAGGTTACCTGTGCATTAAATATTTTTTCTATATAAAGTGGGTCTAGCGCTGGACTTAAATCTTGATGAACAGGAGGTAGCTGAGCAGTATCTCCAACTAAAATTAGTTTATTGCCAGAATCTGGTGCTTCAAAAACATATCTGATTAATTCATCTAATAAACCATTTTTACCATAAACATCATTGTTATTGTCAATCATTGAGGCTTCATCAATAATAAATATGGTATGTCTGGAGTAATTTCTTTGTCTTTTAAATAGTAATCTGCCTGTATTAGGATCTTCGGTTTGTTTAAAGATTACTTTATGAATTGTGAAGGCTTTCTTTTTAGCATAGAAAGACATCACTTTTGCAGCTCTACCAGTAGGAGCAAGTAGTACAGACTTCTTACTCATAAACCTGAGAGAGTTTACCAATGCACTTATGGTTGATGTTTTTCCTGTACCAGCAAATCCTTTAAGTAAAAATATTTGCTTAGTTATATCAATATTTGAAATAAAGCTTTCAAATAAGGTAAATAGCTCGCGCTGTCCAGAAGTAGGAGTAAAAGGAAATTTTTGTTCAATATAATCTTTTAAAGTGGTGGACATCTACAGACAGCTTTTAAGAATAGTGTAAAACTTATATACATCTGCAAATGTATTATATAGTGGAACAGGTGCAACACGAATTACATCAGGTTCTCTCCAATCGCAAATAACTCCATTCTCACTTATGCGATTAAACAGTTTTTTCCCATATCCATAAATAACTAAAGATAGTTGGCATCCTCTTTCTTCAGCATTATGAGGTGTAATTATCTTAATAATTTGTTTATTTTTTTCAATATTGATCTGATCAATTAGGTATTCAAGATATTGAGTGAGTGCGATACTTTTTTTTCGTAGATTTTCAATCCCTGCTTTTTCAAAAATTTCTAAACTAGCCTTTAAATTTACCATAGAAAAAATAGGTGCATTACTAACTTGCCAACTTTCAGCTCCATACATAGGTTTAAACCCTTTTTGCATTTTAAATCTCTCTTTTTCATCGTGTCCCCACCAACCTGCAAAACGCGGAAGTGTAGCATTTGCATATTTATTATGGATGAATGCTCCAGCTGGACCACCCGGACCTGAATTTAGGTATTTATAAGTGCACCAAACGGCAAAATCAACTTGCCAATTATGGAGCTTTAAAGGAATGTTGCCAGCTGCGTGAGCTAGATCAAAGCCTGCTATTGCTCCAACTTGATGAGCTGCATGAGTAATTTTTTCTAGATCGTAAAACTGACCTGTATAGTAATTTACTCCACCCATCATCACCAAAGCCAGTTCATCTTTATTTTTATTGATGCATTCAATTATTGCGTCTGTCTTAAGATTTTCTTCATTATTTTCTGGGAATATTTCAATAATTGCTTCATTGGGATTAAATAGTTTGTCTTCTCCACGATAAGCATGAAAGTTAATTTGGCTTTCAATAGCATATTGATCAGAAGGAAAAGCTCCTCCTTCCATGAGTATTTTAAATCTTTTTTTTGTTGGTCTGTAAAACGAAACCAGTAAAAGGTGAAGATTTACGGTAAGTGTATTCATAATTACCACCTCTTCTGTAAGTGCACCAATTAATTTAGCACTTGTATTTGCAAATTGTTTATGGTAATACATCCAAGGGTCAGGTTCAGTAAAGTGTCCTTCAACTGCTTGGTTTTCCCATTTGTCAAGTGCTTCGTTAATGTAGACCTTGCTTTTTTTGCTTTGGAGGCCTAAAGAGTTTCCACAAAAGTATACAGCTTCTTCACCATTTACCTTTGGAATTATAAATTCATCTCTAAAATTTAAATTTTTAAATTGTTGATCGAGTTGAAAAGAACAAACTTCATCTTTTGAAAAACTCATATATTTTACTTTTTTAGTAGGAAAACTAATTCGAATATATCTTTATAAGTTTCGATAAGGTGCATTATATGCGCTACAAAGCATGTTTTAATTTTTTTTTGAAAAAAAATGATTTTTTTTTGAGAAATATTTGAGATTATAGAAAAACCGTATAGTTTTGCAATCTCTTTTCGAGGAAATAGTCTTAAATGCTACATGGGGAGATACCAAAGCGGCCAACTGGGACGGACTGTAAATCCGTTGACTTATGTCTTCGCAGGTTCGAATCCTGCTCTCCCCACCAAGACTAATCGAGTTTTATAAAGTTGATTATTAATAAGCGGGAGTAGCTCAGTTGGTAGAGCGACAGCCTTCCAAGCTGTAGGTCGCGGGTTCGAGCCTCGTCTCCCGCTCTGATATCAGCCGATGTAGCTCAGGGGTAGAGCGCTTCCTTGGTAAGGAAGAGGTCACGGGTTCAATTCCCGTCATTGGCTCAGCGGTATCAATAAGAAAATGTATTTTTGTAAGTATTTAATAAAGTAGTAAAAATGGCAAAAGAAACGTTTGACCGTTCAAAACCACACTTAAATATTGGTACTATTGGACACGTTGACCATGGAAAGACAACCTTAACAGCAGCAATTACTAAAGTTCTTGCAGACTTAGGTCTTTCTGAAACTAGAGACTTTGATTCAATTGATAATGCCCCTGAAGAAAAAGAAAGAGGTATTACAATTAACACTTCTCACGTAGAGTATCAAACTGCATCAAGACACTACGCGCACGTTGACTGTCCTGGTCACGCTGACTATGTAAAAAACATGGTTACTGGTGCTGCTCAGATGGACGGTGCTATTCTTGTTGTTGCTTCTACGGATGGTCCTATGCCACAAACTCGTGAGCATATTCTTTTAGCTCGTCAGGTAGGTGTTCCTGCTTTGGTGGTTTTCATGAACAAAGTGGATATGGTAGATGATCCAGAGTTGTTGGAGCTTGTTGAAATGGAAATCAGAGAGTTGCTTTCTTTCTACGAATTTGATGGTGATAATATTCCTGTAATTCAAGGATCTGCACTTGGTGCATTGAATGGTGAAGAAAAATGGGTTAAGACTGTTGTTGAGTTAATGGAAGCAGTAGATGAGCATATTCCTCTTCCAGAGCGTATGATCGATAAAGATTTCTTAATGCCTGTTGAAGATGTATTCTCTATTACTGGTCGTGGTACAGTTGCTACTGGTAGAATCGAGAGAGGTATTGTTAAAACTTCTGAGCCTGTTGAAATTATCGGTCTTGGTACTGAAAAAATGACTTCAACAGTAACTGGTGTTGAGATGTTTAGAAAAATTCTTGACAGAGGTGAAGCTGGTGATAACGTAGGTTTACTACTTAGAGGTGTTGAAAAAGACCAAATCCAAAGAGGTATGGTTATTTGCAAGCCTGGTACTGTAAAACCACACACTAAATTCGAAGCTGAGGTTTATGTTCTTTCAAAAGAAGAAGGTGGTCGTCACACTCCATTCTTCAAAGGTTACAACCCTCAGTTTTACTTCAGAACTACTGACGTAACTGGTACTATTTCTCTTCCTGAAGGAGTTGAGATGGTTATGCCTGGTGATAACGTAACGATTACTGTTGAGCTTCAAAAAGAAATTGCAATGGAGCAAAACCTTAGATTCGCTATCAGAGAAGGTGGACGTACAGTAGGTGCTGGTCAGGTAACTAAAATTATCGAATAATATAGCATTATATAATATTCAGGTCCTGTTGGTATAATTCTGACAGGACTTTTTTATTTACTTGTAATTCAGTAAATTAAGCGTAAATTTTTGTAAATATTTATGCTAAAAAACCGGACATATATTTGAAAGTTGCTATTTAGTTCATAGCTTTGCAGTCCGATTCAATAATCATATACACGGGAGTAGTTCAATTGGTAGAGCAGCGGTCTCCAAAACCGCAAGTTGGGAGTTCGAATCTCTCCTCCCGTGCTTGTTAAGTAAAATTTGGGTGTAGATACCATGTTTGATAAAATTAAAATTTTTCTAAAAGACTCTTACGTTGAGATGACTCAGCATGTGACCTGGTCTAGCTATAGAGAGTTACAAAATAGCTCTATTCTGGTTTTAGTTGCTTCGTTGATCTTTGCTCTTGTTATAGGAGTAATCGATGCAGGTTTTAGAACTGTACTCGACATGTTCTACGGGTCTTTCTAATTTCAATTCCTATGACTGATAATGAATTAAAATGGTACGTAGTAAGGGCAATCAGTGGACAGGAAAAGAAAGTGAAGGCTTATCTTGAAAAGGAGGTTAGTAATAACGATCTTCAGGATTTTGTAACCGAGGTTTTAACTCCTACTGAGAAGGTTTACCAGATTCGTAAAATGAAAGATGGTAAGAGTAAGAAGATAGCTGTAGAGAAAAACTTTTTTCCTGGTTATGTTATTATTAATGCCAACCTTAATAACGGTGAGGTAATTCACATGATTAAAAATGTGCCCGGTGTAATTGGTTTTCTTCAAGTAGATGGTAAAGATCCTTCTGCTTTACCGAGGCCTATGAGGGAGTCGGAGATAAACAGGATATTAGGTAAGGTTGACGATATAGACGATACTGAAGTAAAACATGACACAACTTTTATGGTTGGCGAGACTGTAAAAGTTATGGATGGACCTTTTAATGGTTTCACTGGTACAGTAGAAGAAGTCTTCGAAGAGAAGAAGAAATTAAATGTAATAGTGAAGATATTTGGCAGGAACGCTCCTGTTGAATTAAATTATGTTCAGGTAGAAAAAGAAGAATAATATGGCTAAGGAAGTATCTGGTTTTTTGAAACTTCAGATTAAAGGAGGTCAGGCTAATCCATCACCTCCGGTAGGACCAGCACTAGGTAGTAAAGGTCTTAATATAATGGATTTCTGTAAGCAGTTCAACGCAAGAACTCAGGAAAAACAAGGAGTATTACTCCCTGTACTTATTACTATCTATTCAGATAAATCTTTTGAGTTTGTAATTAAAACTCCTCCAGCACCAGTATTGTTGAGAGAAGCTGCAAAAGTTAAAAAAGGTTCTTCTGAGCCAAACCGTAATAAGGTAGGATCAGTAACTTGGGATCAGGTTCGTGAGATCGCTGAGACTAAAATGCCAGATTTAAACGCATTTACTGTTGAATCAGGTATGAAAATGGTCGCTGGTACTGCAAGAAGTATGGGATTAACTGTTGAAGGAAAAGCTCCTTGGGACAACTAAGAATAGTTTAATTTAAATTAATTATAAGTGGTAGGATAGTGGTTTTTGCCAACTGCATTAAATATCCGCTTCCCACACAAATTTTAAAATATGGCAAAACTCACCAAGAACAAGAAGGCTGTCTTGTCTAAATTAGATAAAGACAAGTCTTATTCATTAGAAGATGCGAGTGCATTAGTAAAAGAGATAACTTTTACAAAATTTGATGCCTCTATAGACCTAGACATCAGACTAGGTGTTGATCCACGAAAAGCAGACCAAATGGTTCGTGGTATTGCTACACTCCCTCACGGTACTGGTAAAGACAAAAAAGTATTGGTTCTTTGTACTCCAGACAAAGAAGAAGAGGCTAAATCTGCCGGGGCTGATTATGTAGGCTTAGATGAATACATAACTAAAATTGAAGGTGGATGGACTGATGTAGATGTAATTATTACTATGCCAACAGTAATGGCAAAAGTAGGTAGATTAGGCAGAATATTAGGTCCAAGAGGTTTAATGCCTAACCCTAAAGCAGGTACTGTTACATTGGAAGTTGGAAAAGCTGTACAAGAAGTAAAAGCAGGTAAAATTGACTTTAAAGTTGATAAATTCGGGATTATACACTCAAGTGTAGGTAAAGTTTCTTTTACTCCTGAAAAAATCAAAGAAAATGCATTGGAGCTTGTTCAAGTTATTTCAAAATTAAAGCCTTCAGCAGCTAAGGGTACTTATTTCAGAAGCATTACGCTTTCAAGTACAATGAGTCCCGGAATTAAAATAGATAAAGCATCAATACCAGGATTATAGTCATGACTAAAGAAGAAAAACATCAACTTGTTGGTGAGTTAAGTGAAAAGCTTGCCAATACAGATTATTTTTATATTGCGGACGCATCAGGTCTTACAGTTTCTGAAATCAATGATTTTAGAAAGATGTGTTTCGAGAAAGGGTTAGAGTACAGAGTTGTTAAAAATACTTTGATTAGCAAAGCATTAGAAACTCTGGATACAGATTATACAGAATTCTCTGAAAAAGTATTAAAAGGTTTTTCAGGAATTATATTTTCTCCTGAAGTAGGTAATGCACCTGCTAAAGTTTTAAAAGATTTCCAAAAAGCAAAAGGATTAGCTAAACCTGCTTTCAAAGGTGCGTCTATCGATTCTGATGTCTTTATTGGAAGTGAAAATCTTGATCTCCTTAGTAATCTTAAGTCTAAAGACGAACTATTGGGAGATATCATTGGATTGCTTCAATCTCCAGCGAAAAATGTTATTTCTGCACTTCAGAGTGGTGGTCAAACTATCTCTGGCTTGTTGAAAACGTTGGAAGAAAAAAGCGAAAATTAAAATAGAACGCTGTTACGTTAAGGATCAGATTTATCTGTTCCAATGCTTCCACCATATAATATAACAGATTTAAAAACTTTTTTAAAAATTTATAAAATGGCAGATTTAAAAGAAATCGCAGAACAATTAGTTAACCTTACTGTAAAAGAAGTTAGTGAGTTAGCTACAATCATGAAAGATGAGTACGGTATCGAGCCTGCTGCTGCTGCTGCTCCTGTTATGGTTGCTGGAGCTGCTGAGGAAGCTGCTGAAGAAAAATCATCTTTTGATGTTATCTTAGCTTCAGCTGGTGCTTCTAAACTAGCAGTTGTAAAACTAGTAAAAAGTCTTACTGGTCTTGGTCTTAAAGAGGCTAAAGAAATGGTTGACTCTGCTCCTACTGCTCTTAAAGAAGGTGTTTCTAAAGAAGAAGCAGAAGATCTTAAAAAGCAACTTGAAGAAGCTGGTGCTTCTGTTGAGCTTAAGTAATAAGATCTTTTTAGATATAAGAAAGTCATCTCTGCAAAGAGATGACTTTTTTTATTCTTTTGGTTTAGGTGTGAATAGCTTCTTTTTCGTGCCTTTATAGAACCCAAAAATTCCTCCACAAATACCACCTAAAATATGAGCGAATTGAGAGATATTATCTGGCCTAAACGCATTAGTGATTTCTTTGCCTAAAAATAGTAGAACTACTAAAATAAATGTTAGCGGAATATAACCTTGCCTCAGGTTTACAAAAGAGCTAAGTAATATCATCATAAATACAATACCACTAGCACCCATCAAGCCACTCCCGAATAAAAACACATTAAGTATACCTGTTACTAAAGAGGTAAAAACAATCATTTTAAGTAATGATCTTGAAGTATATTTCTCTTCGAGTATAGGCCCTAATAGTAGTATAAATGTGAAGTTTCCAATTAAGTGCTCCCAGTTTGCATGGCCAATTACATGAGTAAATAATCTTAGGTAGTCTAAAAGATTTAAAAAATTCATGGTGGGGCCAACAGAGATTAAAGGAGTTATAAGTCCTCCAAGTAATTGGTTTAAAATAAGTACAATACAGCTTATAATTGTAAAAGTGAGAACAACTGGTGCGTTATAATCTATTTTCATGAAATCTTAATTTCTGGTTTTTTAGAATATATAAAGCTTTGAGATAAAAGCTCAGTTTCTGGCCAATTTTATGGATTTAAGTATTAAATACCAATAAAGTTTATTTTAGAATTTCAATTTTTGGTTTAAAAGGAAATTATATGCATAAAGTAAGAGCTCACTGATTTTAAAGAAAAACTATTTAAATATCTCATCACCTTTAGAATAGTCTGAAGGTCTCTTTCCAAGAATTTTGTAAAAAGTATTACTGAATGTTGGTACACTACTATAACCAACCATAAATGCTATTTCAGAAATAGTATATTTTTCTTCATTAAGGTATTCTATTGCCTTAAATATTCTCAAAAGAGTATAATATCGAATAAAAGAAATGTTCATATCACTTTTGAATAGCCTGTGTAGTGATCTTTCACTTAAGCCAATTTCTTTTGCAAGGTTAGAAAACATAATAGACTCCTCAAGATTGTTTTGTAGATATCTTACTAACTTTTGTAACCTAATATCTTTGGGCTTGGGTAATGTTAAAGAAAGTGGATTTTGAGAGATTTGAGAAAGTAACACCTTAAATGCATTTACTATAGGATACTGCGATTCATTATCAGTCCTAATATCTCCTTTCCATTTTTTTGTAAATAGCAGCAACTGAAGTAACATATCTGATACATGGTAAATACCTAAGGTTTTATAAAATTTATCATCAGATTGCTCTACAGGGAAATATAAGTTTCTCATTAACACTTTAGGAGAACTGGGATATATAGAATGCATCATTTTGGGAGGTATCCACATATAGTGTCTGGCAGGTAAGTAGTGAACTTTATCTTTTGTTTTAATGTGTACCATTCCTCCTTCGGTATAGATAAATTGCCCTTTTTCATGTTCGTGCTTCTGTATAAATACCTCACCCATTAAGCTATGATGACAGTATACGCTGTCTTTTTCTTTGTCAACCTCTGTAAGATAGTATTTATTCTGATGCATTTTTAGCGTGTCCGAAATGAATAAGTACTTGGCATTTTTGAATATTATGAATTACTACCAATCCATTAAATTGTATCTGATTAAAAACTTCACAAAAAAACGTTCCTTATCTTTTGAAATCTTAAATTAAACATGCCAAACAGAATATTATATAGTAAGTATGAAAAAAAAATTTTCTCACCAGAAAATGCTGCAAAACTTATAAAAAATAACTCAGTTGTTGGTGTTAGTGGTTTTACTAAAGCAGGTGATAGTAAATCAGTTTTACCTTCATTTGCTGAAAGAGCTGAAACAGAAAATTTGAAAATTACATTGTTAAGCGGTGCCTCATTAGGTTATGATACTGATGGAAAACTAGCCAAAAGCAATGCCTTAAGTAAGAGAATGCCTTTTCAGGTTGATTCAGCATTAAGGAATAGCATTAATAATGGAAAAGTATTGTTTATCGATCAGCATTTGAGTGAGACTGCAGAAATGTTAAGCAATCAGCATTTGCCAAAAGTGGATTTGGCAATTATAGAAGCTACTTATATCGATGAAAACGGCAATATTATTCCAACTACTTCTGTAGGAAATTCAGCATCTTTTGTCGAGCAAGCTGATCATGTAATTATTGAAATTAATAAATCCATACCTCTCTCATTTAAAGGAATACATGATATACATATGCATAAATCGTATCCTAAAAGAGGGATAATTCCTATTACAGAACCTGATACAAGAATAGGGGAACAATTTATTAAAGTTGATCCAGATAAAGTAATCGCAGTAGTTTTTACTAACCAACCTGATAGTCCTGCTAGAATTTCTCCACCAGATGATCATACTAAAGCAATAGCTAAACATTTGCTTGGTTTTTTTGAAAATGAGGTGAAGGAAGGAAGGTTAACAAATTCTTTGTTGCCATTGCAAGCTGGTATTGGAAAAATAGCCAATGCTGTTTTATCTGGATTTATAGAAAGCCCATTTGAAGATTTAACTATGTATTCGGAGGTATTGCAAGACAGTACTTTTGAACTTTTTGATGCTGGCAAACTAAAATTTGCATCAGCATCATCTATTACAGTTTCAGAAGAATGTAGGAAGCATTTTTTAGAAAATTTTGAAAAGTATAAAGATAAGATTGTTTTAAGGCCTCAGAATATAAGCAATGCTGCTGAAGTAATAAGACGTCTTGGTATTATTGCTATTAACACGGCAATTGAGTTTGATATTTATGGAAATGTGAACTCAACGCACATCACAGGCACAAAAATGATGAATGGAATTGGTGGTTCGGGAGATTTTGCCCGAAATGCTTATTTAAGTGTTTTTGTTTGTCCATCAACGTCTAAAAATAATAGTATATCTCATGTGGTACCAATGGTTTCACATACAGATCATACTGAGCATGATGTAGATATTTTGGTAACAGAGCAAGGGTTAGCAGACTTGAGGGGATTGGCACCAGTAGAAAGGGCAATTCAAGTAATTGAGAATTGTGTGCATCCAGAGTATCAAGAACAAATGAGACAATACTATGGTGAGGCACTTACACAGGGAGGTCACACTCCACATATTTTAGAAAAAACGTTCAACTGGCATTTAAACTTTAAGAAATATGGAACTATGAAAATAGGTAAACCAGAATTTGCTTAAAGAAGATCTAGAATGTGTATAGTAGTTTTAAAGGGAGTAGAAATTCTACTCCTTTTTTTATTTTCCTATAGCTTTTTCCATCATTATCCTCCATACATTCATATGTAACCATTCGTCATAGTTTTTTAAATGTTTGTATTGAGGCATTTTTACAGTGGTGGGAATCTCAAAAAATGGGGTATCACTTTTTAAAGCAGTATCAACAGCTTCGTATAAATCATCAAAGTAATCTTGCATGAGTGTAACATCATCACGATTTCCAATAGCTCTTACATGTGCCATATAAACATCATCAAATTCAAGTTTTTGAATCTCTTTGAGGTGAGCTACCCAGTTTTTTGGTGAAGCATCTGGCAAATAAGCATACAAAACTCTATCAGGAACTACTAAGTCAATAACAAAAATGGCATTGTATTCTGGAAACCTAAATACAGTCATTCCTTCGCCATGATTTTTTCCATAATAATGGAGCTCTAATGTTTTACCTCCAAAGCTAAATGTTGAGTTGGCACCATTCCAAGTACTATCTGGTGTTAATACTTTGGGATTAGGAGTAATGTTTTCTTTTGCTTTGATGTGACTGATTATTTTAGCTCCTTGATCTTTGAAAATTTTGCCACCGCTAATATGATCCCAGTGATTATGACTATAAAATAGATATTTAACAGGTTTGTTAGTCACTTTTTTGATGGCCTTCATTGTAGCGACAGCATGGGTAGAATCTAGTGGATCAATTACTATTACTCCATCATTTGTTATGTAGAAGCAAGAGTAAGTTCTGTCACCAACAAAATAAAGATCGTTTTGAGCTTTTATGGTTTCAATTGGTTGGGAAAAAATATTCACCGACCAGAAGCCAGTGAATAATAGCATTATTATATGTTTATAATTCATGTTGTTAAGTTTCAGAATATGTAGAAGCATTGTCTAATTGTTCCATATCATCTGTGGATAAGTTAACTTGAGTTGCTTCTAAAAAAGCTTCTATATGTTTTGCTTTAGTTGCACTTGCTATTGGTGCAGTAACTACTGGCTTATTGATTAACCATGCCAAGGCAATACCTGCTTGAGAAACATTGTGTTTAACTGAAAGATCATCAAGTGCTTCTAGAATATTCTTACCTCTTTTATTCAAATACTTTTCTATGCCACTACCTCTAGCACTTTTGTTTAAGTCTTCTTTACTTCGGTATTTTCCTGTTAAGAAACCACTGGCTAATGAATAGTATGAGATTACACCTAAGCCTTCTTTTTGACAAATTGAGGCTACACCTTCTTCAAAGCCTTGTCGGTCGTATAAGTTATACTCAGGTTGAAAAACTTCGTATTTAGGTAGACCATCTCTTTTGCTTGCTTCTAATGAAGCTGTTAATCTTTCAGGACTTAAGTTTGACGCGCCAATAAATCTTACTTTTCCAGCTTTAATCAATTGCTCATAAGCACTCAATGTTTCTTCAACTGGTGTTACATCGTCATCCCAATGAGAAAAGTATAAATCAATATGATCAGTTTTTAATCGCTGTAACGATTCTTCAACAGTTTTTAAAATATATGCTTTGGTAAGGTTTCTATGGCCTTTACCCAGACTTCCACCTACCTTAGTAATCAAGTTAACTTTATCTCTGGTACCTCTGTCTTTCATCCATTTACCTATAATGGTTTCTGACTCTCCGCCACTATTACCTTCTGCCCAACGAGAATATACATCTGCTGTATCTAGCGTAGTAATTCCTGATTCTATTAACTGATCCAGTATTTCAAAAGACTGTTTTTCGTCGATTGTCCATCCAAACACATTACAGCCAAAGACAACTGGATAAGTGTATAAATCTGTATTGCCTAATTGTCTTTTTTCCATGATCTATTTATGAGTTTACTGTTGCTATATTTACTTTTCTTTTTCTGATATAAATAATTGCAAAAGCGATAAGAATACCAGAAGCTGCCATTATTGCTCCTACTAAATCTGCTGATGTAAATCCGTAACCAAGTGCAATTGGCAAACCTGCTAAGTAAGCTCCTGAAGCGTTACCCATGTTAAAAGCACTTTGATTCATAGAAGAACCGAGCATTTCGGAACCTTTAG
The DNA here is from genome assembly GCF_026250525.1 of Chondrinema litorale. Lineage (GTDB taxonomy): Bacteria > Bacteroidota > Bacteroidia > Cytophagales > Flammeovirgaceae > Chondrinema > Chondrinema litorale. The sequence continues at coordinate 1,461,928 of NZ_CP111043.1, read as the reverse complement.
CAGAGTTAATCATCGTCATTTGAATTGGCGTAGTTACACAGAAAGAAATTACCCCAATTAAAAATGTCATTACCATTACCCCAATCTTGTCGTATGCAATAAATGTATTTGCAATAAGCATTGCCGACATTAAGACCAGCGTAAGTATTACTGCATTGATAGGAGAAAATTTATTAGCTAACCTTGCTCCAAGTAAATTGCCAACTGACATACCTAAACCTGCGAGAATCATTGCGTAGCTTACTACTCTTTCTGGATGGCCAGCCACATCTGTTATGAGCGGAGCTATGTAACTATACCATGCGAAAAAACCTCCTGTACCAATGGTTGTTAGTAGTATAACCATCCAAAGCTCAAGTCGTTTCAGGATTTTTAAATCTTGTTTAAAACCACCTACAGAAGAAGGCGCTAATTCTGGCATCCAGAACTTTATGCCTAAAACAGCTAAAACTCCTATAACACCCACCATGTAAAAAGCGATGTTCCAACTAAACTCATGACCGAAATATGTGCCTAAAGGAACACCTATTACGTTGGCAATAGTTAAGCCGGTAAACATAGTAGCAATAGCCTGAGGCTCTTTACCTGGTTTTGCTAATTTGCTAGCTACTACTGCACCAATGCCGAAGAAAGCTCCATGAGGAAAACCAGATAAAAATCTGGCAATCAATAGTGTAAAATAACTATTGGCAAAAGCAGAAAGGGTATTAAAAACAGTAAACCAAACCATTAATAGTAGTAATACCTTATGTGCTGGCCATTTACCACCAATACCTGTGAGTAAGGGAGCTCCTACAACTACCCCCAATGCATAAGCCGAAATAAAATGACCAGATTGAGGAATTGTGATATTTAATGCTGCTGCAACATCAGGTAGTATTCCCATAATAACGAATTCGGTCATGCCAATACCAAATCCACCAATAGCTAAAGCTATCAATGCTTTCTTCATAGGTTTATGTTAGAGTGGTTGAAAATTATATTATCTTATTTTGTGCGAAATTAGATAATCGAATTCACAACACCACCATCCACTCTTAAAGCTGCACCATTTGTTGCAGAAGAAAGTGGACTTGATATATAAGCAATCATATTAGCTACCTCTTCATTATCGGCAAACCTTTGTATTAAAGAAGTAGGCCTTCTGTTTTTAAAGAATTCGTCTACTACATCTTCTACACTTTGGTTAGTTTCAGCAGCTAGTTCTTTCATGCCATTTTCGTTTGATCTACTCCATGTAGGACCTGGCAATACAGAGTTTACAGTAACATTTGTGCCTTTAGATAATCTTGCTAATCCTCTAGAAATAGATAATTGGGCTGTTTTGCTCATACCATAATGCACCATTTCGGTAGGGATGTTTTGGCTAGATTCACTAGAAATAAAGATAACTCTACCTTCATTTTTAGCTAACATTTTTGGGAAATAATGTCTGGCTAGTCTTACGCCACTCATAACATTTATATCAAACATCTCAAACCACTCATCGTCGGTTATTTTCTCGAAAGGGACTTGATTATATATACCCACATTATTGATGAGTATATCCACTTCAGGAATTTGTTTGAGTAAATTATCTATGTCTGCTTTTTTTGAAAAATCAGCCGCAATTCCACTTACTTTAGGGTTATTAGTTTCATTTTTGATGGTTTCTACCACTTTGTCAACATCTTCTTGCTTTCTGCCATTTATAATAACTGCAGCACCTTCTGCTGCTAATAATTTTGCAGTGGCATAACCTATACCAGCAGTTGATCCAGTAACTAATGCTTTTTTATCTTTAATTTTTAAGTCCATTTCTTAAATTGTTTTTTGGTTATTAGTAATTGAATATCCGTTGTGCTCTGCAAATAAGTAAAGTATAGAAAGATATAAGCCATAAAACATTTGGATAGAAATAGCAGACCAGTTTTCTTGAATGCTAGAACCAAAAATTAAGATACAAATTAGGCAGGTGCCTGCTATTGTGGTTTTCCTCATTGCAATTCCACTTATTAACAAAATGCCTAATAGTAACTCTACAAAGGGTAAAATATAGGCGAAACCTAACACAAAACCATTTGGTAAAATACTTGAACTAAATGATTCTGCCATTCCTCCTGCAAAACTAGACAGCTTTGGTATTCTAACCTAAAAAGCTAAAACCAATCGGTAGTCTTGCTAGTAAGTAGGCTAAATTCTCTTTCTGCATTACTTCTAATATATGTTTCAACAATTAAACAGAACCATTCCTATATAGTTCTTGTATATTTCTATGATTATTAGGTAAAAACAGACTATGAAAAGGTATAAGCAGTTTGACAGTCTTATTGTTTCTGATTTTGAAAGAGATGAATGGGCAGATCCAATACATAATCACAATCATTTTGAGCTAATCTATATTGCCAAAGGCAGTGGGCTCCATCATCTAAATAATGTAAAGTTTCCTTACAAAAAAGGTGATCTGTTTTTGTTGGGGCCAGAAGATATGCATGAGTTTGAAATAAGTAGGAGGTCTCGATTTATTTATTTCAAATTCACTAAGTTGTATATTACTACAACAAATGAATTACCTATGCCCGACCATTGGAATCGAGATATAGATCAATTGCTTTATAATTCTGAAAGGAAAAAAGGGAATTTGCTGCAAAATGAAGCTGATCAAAAGCTGGTATTGCAACTCATGGATATGATTGTAACTGAATACAGTACAAAAAAACTGCTTAATGAAAAAGTAATCTTTCAGCTATTTACTGTAATAATTTTATTGATTAAACGGAATAAAAATGGGGTAATTCATAAACATAAGCTTAAAGAACATAACGGTATTGCCGAAGAAATTTTAGAATATATTGAGCTTAATATTTATGATCCTCAAAAATTGACTATAAAGAATCTGGCTAATCATTTTCATTACTCGCCTAATTACATCGGTATTTTATTTAAAGATAAAGTAGGGAATAGCTTAAGAGAATATATAAGTGAATACAGGTACCGATTAATTGAACAAAGAATTAAATTTGGTAAAATCGGTATGAAACAAATCGCTTCTGAATTTGGCTTTGTAGATGAGAGCCATGTTTATAAGTTTGTAAAAAGCAAGTCAGGTAAGCGACTGCGAGAAATTAAAAGTTTTTAGAAATAAAAAATAAGATATAGATGATTTTTGAACACTTCGCTATTAATGTAAAAAATCCACACGAGGTGAGAGATTGGTATTGTGAGCATTTAGACTTAAAAGTAGTGTGGGAGTTAAAAGAACATCCATATATGATGTTTTTGGCAGATTCTACTGGTAGAGTTGTTTGTGAGTTGTATTACAGACCCGAGTTTGAGATAACAGATTTCTCAAAAAAGCATCAGTTGGTTTTTCACTTTGCATTTGAGTCTGAAAACACTGAGGCTGATAAAAATAGATTGTTAAATGCAGGAGCAAGCTTTGTAGAAGAGATGAAAAAAGAAGATGGTACTCACATAGCTATGCTTAGAGATCCTTGGGGATTGCCTTTGCAATTATGCCAAAGAGCAGAGAAGTTAAACAAGCATGTTTAAAAGTAATTTCTTGCTCAACAAATAATTAAGCTCGTTGAGCAAGAAATGAGATTCTTTATTTTAGAAAATCTAAAAGGGGATTAATAAATTTATCGAAAGATTCGATATGTGGTAAGTGCCCGATATTTTCAATTTCAACAAGTTTAGCATTAGGAATTTTTGCTTGTGTTTTTTTACCTAACTCATAATACAAGCCCATCTTTTTTCGGGTATCTTCATCTACTAAAGGTTTTCCTAGTGCAGTTCTATCTCTGGTTCCAATTATTAATAAAGTTGGAGATTTGATGTTTTTAAACTCATAAACAACAGGTTGAGTAAAAATCATATCATATGTGAGTGCAGCGTTCCAAGCAACAACTTCATAGTTATCATTTAGTGTCCAGCCTGCTAAGAGGTTTACCCATTCGTCATATGCTGTATCCCATTTGTTATCGTAGTAGCTCTCAAGTTGATATTTCTTGATGGATTCATAATCTTTTTTCAACTCATTATTATACCACCATTCAATTGGTTTGTAAGGTACTACTACTTTGTAATCTTCTAAACCGATAGGGTTTTCAAGAATCAATTTTTCAGTAACATCTGGATACATTAAAGCAAATCTGGTGGCAAGCATTCCTCCCATAGAGTGTCCTAATACGGCAGTTTTTGTTATGCCAAGTTCATCTAGAATAGCTTTGGTATTTTGCGCTAGTTGTTGGAAGCTATATTGAAAGTTTTCTGGCTTAGAAGATTTACCAAATCCGATTTGATCGGGAGCAATTACTCTATAGCCTTTCTCAGTAAGCGCCTTAATGGTTTCTCTCCAATAAGCTCCATTAAAGTTTTTACCATGCAGTAATAATATGTTTTTGTTATTGTAATTGGATGGTTTTACATCCATGTAAGCCATTTTTAACTTTTGTTTCTGAATATCCAAATCAATAAAAGAGACTTTGTATGGATATTCATAATTACTCAAATCGATTTCTAAATTTTGGAGATTTTCTTTTTGAGCATAGATTAAAAGCGGTGTGAAAATGAAAATTATAATCAGATTGATTTTAGTCATAGTTGAAAATTTAACTTCATAAACTGGTTTTAGAGATTAACAAATTCATTTAATCTGAGTTTATATTTTTTTAGTTTATTGCCTTTTTCCAAGAATCTCTATTCCTGTTTATAGCTTTTACATCGCTTTAATAATTAATTTAAATGCTAAAATTTGGTAGATAAGCTGGTTAAGTTAACTGTGCTACATACATTTGTTAATTATTGATTTTTGGATTTTATTAATTAAAAATTAGCTATTGAAAAAGTTTTTGTATCTGATTCTAGTGTTTATGAGTACTCAGAGTACTGCCCAAAATCATAAAGAACTCGAAGGTCTCAGAGAATACTATAAAAATCAATCATTAGATTCTTGTATTATTCCTTATCGTGATTCAACCAAAATATATAATCAAATTATTCTCATTAGACATGGCCAGCCAGATGTGAGTAAAAAAGGTTGGCGAAATAGGGAAGGAGCTAAGCTTTTTGTTAAAATGTACGATAGTGTTGGTGTTTTAGCTTTTACCCCATTGCCAGTTTGTCCTGAAGATTTTAAGGAGAATAAGGTATATCATAGTAATATTCCAAGAGCTGTAAATACTGCATCAAGAATTTTTGCAGATCGCTATGATATGATTGAAAATGACCGCTTTAGAGAGTTTGAGAGAAAGATTTTTCCTTTTTTTAATATAAAAATGCCGCTGAGTGTTTGGTTAACAGTATCAAGAGGTTTGTGGTTTTTAGGCTTAAATGATAAAGGGATTGAAAACTTTAAAGAGGCTCGGAAAAGGGCAAAAAGCAATGCTGAATTTTTAGCAGAAGAAGCAGACAAAGAGCAACTTGTAATTGTTGTGGCTCATGGTTTACACAACAAGTATGTTGCTAAATACCTTAAAAGATTGGGTTGGGATACAGTTAGAAAAGGAGGAAGTTCTTATACAGCAGTTAATATTCTGGCAAGGCTAGATGAATGAAAAAAGAGGCTAAATAAGCCTCTCTGAATCAATAATTTCAAAAATTACTTTCCGATACAAAACTTACTGAAGATATTCTCTAGCAAATCATCTGTTGTGATTTCTCCGGTTATTTCACCAAGATGATATAGAGCTTGTCTAATATCTAAAGCCAGAAAATCGCCACTTACACCAGAATCAATTGCAGTTAATACATCATTTAAAGATTTTAAAGTATTTGATAAACTTTCGTAATGTCGAGCATTAGTTACAATTGTATCTCCACTTTTAAAAGAATCTAGGTTAACAAGATGTAGAATCTCCTGTGTTAGTGATTCAATATTTTCTTTGTTTTGAGCAGAAATACTTATTAAATGAGGAATTGAAGCAAGCTCTTCTGGCAATTGATGATTCTCCATTAAATCTATCTTGTTAGCTATTAAAATATATGGAGTGCTTAATTCCTCAAGCAGTTTAATTTCTTCTTTTAAATCCTTTAGAGGAGTTATTGAGATATCAAATAAATACATGATTAGTGAAGCTTTTTTCATTTTCTCGTAAGTACGTTGTACTCCAATAGCTTCTACCTTATCTTGAGTTTCTCTCAAACCGGCTGTATCAGTAAATCTAAAGTTATATCCTCCAATTACTATCTCATCTTCAATAAAATCTCTCGTAGTTCCAGGAATGTCAGAAACTATGGCTTTTTCTTCTTTAAGCAAGGCATTCAGTAAAGTAGATTTCCCAGCATTAGGTTTTCCAGCAATAACTGTAGGAATTCCATTTTTTATTACATTGCCAACGGAAAAAGAATTTATGAGCCTTTCTACAATTATTTTAATCTCATTAATGAGGGATTTTAACTGATCTCTATCTGCAAATTCTACATCTTCTTCAGAAAAATCCAATTCAAGTTCAATCATTGAAGCAAAATGTATAAGCTTATCTCTTAATTCTTTTATCTCTTCTGAAAAACCTCCACGAATTTGTTTTACTGCTGTTTGGTGTGCAGCTTCAGTTTCAGATGAAATTAAATCAGCAACGGCTTCTGCTTGAGCCAAGTCAAGTTTACCGTGCATAAAGGCTCTTTTGGTAAATTCTCCCGGTTGAGCGTATCTCACGCTATTTTTTTGAAATAATTCAATTATTTTTTTTATGATATATGAAGACCCATGACATGAAATTTCAACTGTATTTTCACCAGTATACGACCTTGGTTCTTTAAAAACAGATATCAAAACTTCATCAATAATGTGAGAGTTTTCTTCCTCAATTGTACCATAGTGTATAGTATGAGTTTTTGCTTTTTCAAGGTTTTTTGAGGGGAATAATTTATTTGTAGTAGTGATAGCATCTTTACCAGAAACTCTTAAAACAGCAATTGCGCCTTTACCAGGAGGAGTAGCCAGTGCTATTATAGTATCATTATTTTCTATTACATTTTCTGTATGTACCATAATCTATAAATAGATAAATCTTTTGTGCATTTTAAATAATTTTATATGTTCCAAATAAAGTATTCTCTTAAAAAGGAACATTAAAATTTTACTGAAATACCAAACGTGAGTGTTGAGCGTAAATACTCTAAGTAATTATAAAACTCGGGTTTTACCGAGATAATAGTTAAATATTTTTTGCCTCAACATACTTAAAGTTCAATAAGTAAATTGCTAAGATATTTAATTACATTTTACCTTATTAAAAAATTGTTGTTCAATTAGCAAATATATGTACGACATAGAAATTGCAGATTTAAGGAAGCTTATCGAGCTTGTAAAGGAAAAATACGACTACGATTTTAAAAACTATGCTATGTCATCGTTTAAACGTCGTATTAAAAGGATTGTGGAATTATATAAGTTTGATTCTGTAGACGCACTAGTAGAACGGCTAACACATAATCCATCATTTTTTGACGAATTTGTTTCAGAGGTTACTGTAAATGTGACTGAGATGTTTAGAGACCCGGATTTCTGGACAATTTTAAGAGATGAGATTATACCTAATATTTTATCTAATCATAATAAGTTAAGTATCTGGCATGCAGGGTGTTCTTCAGGAGAAGAAGTTTTTTCTATGCAAATTTTGCTAGAAGAAATGGGTGTTAGAGATAAATCCCACACAATTGCTACAGATATTGATTCTGCTATTATAAACAGAGCAAAAGATGCTACTGTAAGCAAGAAAAACATAGACTTAAATTCTAGTAATTATGAAAGATATCAAGGTAAGTATACGCTAGACAAATACTTTACAGAAGATAAAGAGAAATATTATTTTAATAAGCAGTTGCTGAGTAATGTTTCATTTAGGAAACATGATTTAGTTAAGGGACAAGTTTTTTCAAAATTTGACTTAATACTTTGCCGAAATGTAATGATCTATTTTAACCAGACATTACAAAATGATGTGTTATATCTTCTACATGAAAGTCTCTTTAAATATGGATTTCTATGTATTGGTTCTAAAGAGTCTTTAATCTGGTGTGACATTGCAAATAAATTCATTGTAATAAACAATGAAGAGAAAATTTACAAAAAAGTGAAAGAATAGTTTACATCATTAAGTATCCTTTAGTTTTTGAAAATGAGTATTTAGAAAAGGCAAAGATGTTTTAAATGTTTAGTTACAGGAATATAAATGTAAAATATAAAGCGATAGTGATAGGTGGCTCGGCAGGAAGCTTTCAACCTGTTACTAAAATTCTTTCAAGTATACCGAAGGACTTTCCTTTGCCAATATTTTTGTGTCTGCACCGTTTAAAGCACGTTCGAAATGGATTTGTTGAAGCTTTGTCGATAAAAAGTACGAAAGAAGTTCAAGAGCCATTTGATAAAGAGAGCATAAAGCGAGGAAGTGTATATCTCGCACCTGCAAATTATCATATGTCAATAGAACTTGGTAATTCAATATCTCTTTCAACAGAAGAAATGGTCAATAATTCAAGACCTTCGATTGACATAACATTAGATTCGGCTGCTTATGCTTATAGAGATAAGTTAGTTGGTATTTTACTTTCGGGTGCAAATAAAGATGGAGCACGTGGTATGAAAAAAATAAAAGATAGAGGAGGATTAACAATAGTGCAAAGTCCTGAAGAAAGTACTATTAACACCATGCCAACATCAGCCTTAGAAGCTACAGAGATAGATATGACTCTGACCACAGAAGAAATTGTTAAGTATCTGATCGAACTCGATAAATTGTTAAAAATAAAGCATGAAAACATTTAACAGAAATATCAGCATAGTACTAATTATTTTATTTGTTCTGGTAACTTTTTATGCGGCAATTGATCTGTTATCTCTCCCTAATGATATATTAGAATCAATAGGCATATCTGAAAATGCTAAGATTGAACAGGCCAAAAGAGTAGCTTTTTCGTCTTATACTGTTTTGATAATAGATTTCTTTATAGTACTTCTATTAATATTTATGTTTTCAATGAATAACATAAATCACATGGCAGAAAATATTGTTTATGTGGAGAAAGAGAAACAAGTAGAAGAGCAAGAAAGCTATAAAAGAGAAGGAGATAATATTGTTATGGAAGAATCTCTTCACAAGTTACAATCTCTATATAATTCAGAATATGATAGCGAAAAGAAGAAGTTTGAAAAACTGCTAGCTTTCATTTGTAATGAAGTAAAAGCAAGTGCTGGCGCACTATACGCTACTATAAAAAAAGATAATTTGAAATTTCAGGAATTTGTTGCTGGTTATGCCTTTTATATGCCAGATTCTGAAAAATTAAAATTTGAGTTTGGAGAAGGTTTAGTTGGGCAAGCTGCAAAATCTGGTAATGATGTTGTAATATCGGATGCTATGCCAAAAGGATATATTAAAATAACCAGTGGTTTAGGTGAGTCAGAACCAAATAATTTATCTATTATTCCAATAAAAATAGATGAAGACGTTAAAGGAGTGTTAGAAATAGCAAGCTTCTCAAAATTTAACCAAAGCCAAATTAAATTCCTTAAAGAAGCCTCTTCTTACATAATATCAAATGATGTAGTTGAGAGTGAAATTGTAGAACAGGAAGAGGGTAATATATAAATAACTTATCAGGTTTAATCTATTTCTAACGATTGATTTTTATTCAGCAGATTAGGGTAAAAGAATATCCGTATGTTTAAGAATATTAAAATAGGCACTAAGATTACTTTGTTACTACTTTCAGTAGTAATTTCTACTGTGCTCGCAATAAGCTATCTATCTTATGTAGAAAGTTTACAAACAGTAGAAAAACGATACTTTGAAAGTTTTAAACTTTTAAGTGATTTAAAATCTCGGCAAGTTGAGAATGTATTTAAATCATTAGAAAAAAATATTGATTATATAAAGAAAACACCAAGCTTTAAATCAGATTTTTTAGCAATTCAAAATGTATTAAACTTAGACCTAGACATTTCAGAAGAAGGGGAAATTTATAGTGATACTAATAACTTATTACAAACTATAGCAAATATCCAAGATATATATTCTTATAAGAATATTATATTTACTGATGTAGAAGGTGAGGTTAGATACTCTTATAACAATGCATTGACTGATATTAAAATTGGAAAGTTATATAGAGATATCAATATTGTTAAAGATGAAATTGATGGCTTTGTTTATTACAGTCAACCTTATATTTCTGCAGATGAAAAAGTAAATATTTATGCTTGTACTCCAGTAACAAACGATAATTTTGATATAGCAGGCTATTTTATAGTAGAGATAGATGTTAACAAAGATATCTTCCCATTGATTGAAAGCTATGAAGGATTGGGAGAAACAGGTGAAATAATCTTATGTTATCAAACTGATGGGTTAATTAGATATATAAATTTACTTAGACATTCAGATGCTTTAGAGTTAACTACAATTGTAGATCCAGATAATGATTATTCTGTTGCTGCGCAAAAAGCAGTAAATAATGATGATGTTGATTTTATAATAGATACAGATTATAGAAATTTAAAAGCTTTAGCTACTTGGAATTATATACCAAGTTTGAAATGGGGAATGGTTGTGAAAATGGATAAAGCTGAAGTTGATGCATCTGTAGAACCTCTGATTTGGACTTTCTTAAAATCAGGTGGAGTTATTATTTTATTCTCAATCCTGATTTCAGTAATCTTCTCTAAATTCCTTACTAATCCAATTCTTTCTCTTAAAAACAAATTGAAACTTGTTTCTAAAGGTATCTTACCAGAAAATATTAGAAGAAGAAGTAATGACGAAATAGGAGAAATGGCAAGTGCAGTTACAGACTTGGTTGTATCGCTTAAAAGTACAGCTGATTTTGCACACCAAATTGGAGAAGGTAATCATGATGCAGATTTTGCACCAATGAGTAAAGATGATATTCTAGGTAACGCTCTTATTACAATGAGTAATAGCATCCAAGAAGCTGAAAAGAAAGATAAAGAGCGAAACTGGATAGTAACAGGTGTTGCTGAAATTGGACAGTTATTAAGATTACATAATAACTTAGAAGATTTAGGAGATGAAATTATTGGTTATATAACTAATAAAGTTGGAGCAATTCAAGGTGCTTTTTATACTCTGAATGATGATGACCAAGATGAGGTTTTCTTTGAGATGAAAGCAAGTTATGCTTATAACAAAAAGAAATATTTAAAAGGGAAATTCAAGCTAGCACAAGGTTTAGTAGGGCAGTGTGCTGCTGAACAAGATATTATTTTAAGAACAGAAGTACCTGAAGACTATGTTACAATAACATCCGGTATTTTGGGTGATAAGAAGCCATCTTGTATCTTATTGCTACCATTAATAACTAATGAGCAAGTTTTTGGAATATTAGAGTTTGCAGGTTTAGAGAAATTTAATGATACTCAGATTTCACTGGTAAAAGAAATTAGTGTAATTGTAGCTAGAACAATCTTTAACATAAAAGTTAATGAAAGAACAGTTAAGCTTCTTCAGGAATCTAGAAAGATGAGTGAGGAACTTCAGTTACAACAAGAAATATTAAGACAGAATGCGGAGGAGATGGAAGCAACTCAGGAAGAGTTGAAAAGGACAAACCATAGGCTAGAAGATCAAATTCTTGAAGTTAATAGAACTCAAAAAAGATTACAGGTTTTACTAGAAAATGCTTCAGAAGTAATTACAATTTACGAAAAAGATGGATCTGTAAGATATGTGAGTCCGTCTGTTGAAACTATCTTGGGTTATGCTACAGATGAGTTAATTGGAAAAAGTGATATTGAAAAGGTTCATGATGATAGCATAAAAACATTTCAGCAAATGTTTAATGAGCTATTGAAAGAGAGTGAAAATAGTATTACCACTCAATATGAGTATAAATTGAAGAATGGAGAAACTGTTTGGCTTGAAGCTACAGGTACAAACTTATTGGATGATCCTGCTATTCAAGGTATTGTGATTAACTCTAGAGATATTACTGAACGAAGAAGAGCAGAGAAGGAAGAAAGAATGAGAAGCCAGATGGAAGCTCTATCTGAAAACTCATTAGACCTTATAACAAGGGTAAATAATGAAGGTAGGTTCTATTATATTAATCCAGTAATTAAGAATTTAACAGGTAGAAATACAGATTATTTCTTAAATAAAACTATAGATGAAGTTCATCTAAATAATGAAATTAAGGAGAGTTGGAAGGAGATTTTTCAACAAGTTTTCAATAAGCAAGAAAAGTTTATTACTGAATTAGAGTTTCCTACTGTTAAAGATGATGTGAGGATTATGCAGGTAAGTGCTATTCCTGAAGCAGTTGAAGACGGTACAATTGAATCTGTTTTAATGGTTTCGCATGATATAACAGATAGAAAGAAAACAGAAAATGAGGTAAGAACAAATAATAAAAAGATTACAGAAAGTATCAATTATGCAAAAAGGATTCAAACAGCCATTTTGCCAAATGATACAGTAATTAACAAAGTGTTCCCAGATTCATTTATCTTCTATAAGCCAAGAGATGTAGTAAGTGGAGATTTTCCATGGTTTATCCAGAAAAATGATGACATATACATAGCAGCAGTTGATTGTACTGGTCATGGTGTTCCAGGTGCTTTAATATCTTTAATTGGATATTTCATATTGAATGATGTGATAAATAGTGAGGAAGAAATCGAGACAGGTAAAGTACTTGACTATTTAAATCAAGGTGTTACGAAGACTTTGCGCCAAGACGATCCAGATGCAACTACTCGTGATGGAATGGATATCGCGCTTTTAAGAGTAAATTATAAAGAAAACTTTTTTGAATACTCAGGAGCTAACAGACCTCTATATATGAATCATGATGGTGAGCTGGTTCAAATAAAAGGGGATAAATTTCCAATTGGTGGAGGTAAGTATAAAACCAGAACAAACTTCTCTACCCATAGAATGAATATTAACCATAAAGAATCTCTCTATTTCTTTTCAGATGGATTCCCAGATCAGTTTGGTGGTAGTGATAATAAGAAGTTTGGAAATCAAAGAATACGCTCAATTATCCAAACTAATCAAGGCCAATCTATGGAACAAATGTCACAACATTTTGGAAATGCTTTTGAGGATTGGAAGGGAGATAGAAAGCAAACTGATGATGTGTTAATGATAGGAATTAAATTATAATAGTAATACAGTTTTGTAGTTAGTATAATGAAAATACTTAGCTGCTTTATGAAATTAGAAAATAGCCACTAAAGCTTTGAAAATTAGCTTATTATGAAGTATATCTATGACCTGCATAAGACCATGTTAACTAAAAATCTGATTTTAGTTTATGAGGGAGAATTTACTCAGGATATCACAAAATCAGTGTTAGCCATGGCCGAAAGAAATATGGAATCGATGGGTGAGGAGTCTGGCATTAAAAGAAAGGTTTTTAATGTAATGGTTGAGTGTTTGCAAAATATTTGTAAACATGCTGAATCTTTTGACGAGAATACCTATGGGAAAAACACTGCAATTTTTATGATTGGGAAACATGATTCTGAGTATTTTATCACATCAGGTAACCCAATACTTTCTGATAAAGTATCAGATATGTCAAAAAAGCTGGAAGATATAAATAATTTAGATAAAGACGGATTAAAGCAGCTTTATAAAGATATTATTAAAAACGGTAAACTTTCTTCAAAAGGAGGAGCCGGTTTAGGTTTTGTTGATATGGCTAGAAAATCAGGAAAAAAATTGATTTTTGATTTTGAGCCAATTAATGAACATCTATCTTTCTTTTCATTAAAAACTACTATTCCAAGAAATTAATAAACTTTATTGATATGAATATTTTAAATCTTGAAGGAACCGAAGATACACCAAAAATAATTTTGGATAGTCAAAATAAAATCTATGAGATATCAGGTAGATCTCTTCCTGAAGATTCAGCTGAATTTTTTCAACCAGTTCTGGATTGGCTCGATGAATATAAAGATGCTTCAGCTCCAGAAACTGTATTCGAATTTAAATTAGAATATTTTAATACTGCATCATCTAAATTGATATTAGATATATTATCAAAACTTGAAGAGGTAGAGGGAGCAAAGATTATGTGGTACTTTCATGAGGATGATGAAGATATGGAAGAAGCTGGTGAGGAATTTTCTGAATTAGTTGATGTCCCATTCGAATTTAAGACTTATTGATTTGATTAATAAATACTTACATTTTAAGCGGCTATAGTTAGCCGCTTTTTTTATCTATCTCCATACCCTATTTGGAAATTTCATCTTTTATAAATTAAGCAGTTATTTTTTCTGCAATAAAAGGAAGCATTGCCGTTAAGATATAGAATTTAAATATAGGCACGACATCTAGTTAAGGTTTAACTTTTTTAGTAAGATGAGTGAAGAAATACTAAAAGCTCTTACACAACTTTTTGCCATAATTTCCAAACAAGATGGTGGGGTTACTGAGGGTGAAAGAGATTTTGTTATTAGTTTTTTCAAGAAAGAACTTGATGCAAAAACAGTAGAAGAATATCTGAGTTTGTATGATAAGGCATCAGACTATGGTGTTAAGGAAGTTGTAATGGCTGACAGTGATGGAGGCAAGCAAAAGACAAAGAAAAAACTTACTAATGTAAAAGACTCAGTAAGAACATTAGGTCTATGTAGAAAGATCAATAAAACATTAAATCAAAAACAAAAGGTAGTTGTTTTAATTAAACTACTTGAGTTACTTGCTGCTGACAAATCATTCACACCTCAAAGAATGGAAATTATAAATACAGTAGCTACTGTATTTAATGTTCCTGCAGAAGAATATAAACTTATTGAAAGATTTGTAATTGAAGAGCATTCCTCAAAAATAGATAATGAAGATATTTTAATATTTGATGATGAAAGACCTCCAGAAGGAAGTAAGATCAAATATATTGATTCTGGATTGTTGGATGGTGAAATTATCTTTATTAGGATAAAAAGTGTAGGACTCTATTTTACAAAATACACAGGCATAGATGAGATTTTCTTGAATGGAATGCCTGTGAAAATGGGCAGTATTCTACAATTTGCTCCAGGTAGTGTATTTAAAACTCCTAAAGGTGCCCCTCTTTATTACAGTGATCTTGTTAGTCGATATAACAGTGACAAACAAGCTGATAGAATATCATTTAATGTTCATGATTTAGAGTTTAGATTTCCAAATGGAGATATTGGTCTCAGAAATATAAATATTTCTGAGAATACAGGGCAGCTAATTGGAATAATGGGAGCTAGTGGTGCTGGAAAAACGACATTACTTAACACTTTAGCTGGATTAGAAAAACCTTCAAAAGGTAAGATATTAATTAATGGTTACGATATCTTTTTAGAGAAAGCTAAGATAGAAGGGGTTATTGGATATGTAGCACAGGATGATCTTCTAATAGAAGATTTAACAGTTTATCAAAACCTTTACTATAATGCCAAGCTTTGCTTTAAGGATACACCGGAAGAAGAGTTAGATAAAAAAGTAATTAATGTTTTGACGAGTTTAGGCTTGGATAGAATCAGAGACCTAAAAGTTGGAACAGTATTAAATAAAAAAATAAGTGGAGGGCAAAGAAAAAGATTAAATATAGCTCTTGAGCTTATTAGAGAGCCTGCTGTTATGTTTGTTGATGAACCAACTTCAGGTCTTTCTTCTAGAGATTCGGAAAATGTAATAGATTTATTAAAAGAACTTTCCTTAAAAGGGAAATTGATTTTTGTTGTAATACATCAACCGTCATCAGACATATATAAAATGTTTGATAAAATGTTTTTGATGGATACTGGTGGCTATCCAGTTTTTTATGGAAATCCTGTTGAAGCATTAGTATACTTTAAGAGAGCATCTGGTCAGGTAGATAGTGAAAATGGTCAATGTAATACTTGTGGTAATGTAAATCCAGAACAACTATTTAATATAATTGAATCTAGAATAGTTGATGAATATGGTGAATTTACAAATAAAAGAAAGGTAGCACCAAGTGAGTGGCACAAGCATTTTAGAGAAAAGTTTACATTAGATAGAAAGGATGATTTTAATGAAGAGCCTCCGAAAACTTTAAAAATTCCAAATAAGCTACATCAAACTGTAATTTTTACTATTAGAGATTTTCTTTCTAAAGTTAGTAATACACAATATTTAGTAATTAACTTAGTAGAAGCTCCTTTATTAGCATTGCTTCTTGCTTTAGTAATTAGGTATAGAGGGGCTCATGATGATTCTTATATTTATCGTCATAATGATAATATTCCCGCATTTATACTAATTTGTATTTTAGTAGCACTTTTCATGGGATTAACAGTAAGTGCTGAAGAAATAATTCGAGATAGAAAAATTCTGAAAAGGGAAAAGTTCTTGAATCTTAGCAAGAGTAGTTATCTACTTTCCAAAGTAATAATTCTATTCTCATTGTCTGCGATTCAGACTCTAAGCTTTGTGCTTATTGGTAATACAATACTTGATATTAAAGGACTAAATTTAATGTATTGGATAGTGCTATTTACAGTATCATGCCATGCAAATGTGTTAGGTTTAAATATTTCATCAGCATTTAATTCGGCAGTAACTGTTTATATAATTATACCTCTTTTAATTATACCTCAAATGGTAATGAGTGGATTATTGTTTGATTTTGATAAATTAAATAATTCAATAAGCGAGAGAGGAAAAGTGCCTATTGTGGCAGATATGATGATATCTAGATGGGCATACGAAGCTATTGCCGTTGAGCAGTTTAAAAGTAATGATTATCAAAAAAATATTTTTGAATTTGAGAAAAGAGAAAGTCAATATAATTTTAAAGTAGCATATTGGATACCTAAGATGCAAGAGCTATTAACTAGTTCATTAAGTGCATATGAAATAGGAAAAAATGATTCTACTATCAAAATTGTTGAAGAAAATTTAAGTATTATCAAAAGCGAAATAGCAAAAGATATTTATACAATTAAATTTTCAGATTTTCCTTTAGATTCTGTTAAAGATATATCAGCTGAGGACTTTAATGAAAAAGTATCATCATTGATATGGTATCATTTAGGTGATGCTTCTAATTACTACAGTATTAATCTAGCTCAAGCAAGTGATGCTAAAGATTCAGTATTGTATGTTATGAAAAAGGCTTTACCAGAAGGCAGTGATCTTGCTGATTTTAAAGATCATTATTATAATGATCAATTAGAAGATTTAATGAAAAACAGTTCTGCTGAAGAAAGAATAGATATTAATAAGGGTAAAATTATACAAATAATTGACCCAATTTATCAGGATGTTTACTATCCTGATCAACCTCTAAACTACAGAACTCAATTTCTTGCTCCAGATAAACCATTTTTTGGAAGCAGTTTTAACACTTTAGGTTTTAATATTAGTGTAATTTGGCTACTTACAATAGCTCTCTATGCAACATTATATTTTGATTTTCTACTAAAAATGATGGAATTTGTGCCTTCTCTTACTTCTAAATTCCCAAAGAAAAAATAGAAATATGTTTTTGTCGTTGCTAGTAAAACAAGAAGAGATATAAACATTTATTAAAATAAAAGATATTAACCAACACAATAAAAAGGTTTTAATTATGAAAAAACTGTATTTGCTTTTTTTTGCAATTTCTTCATTCTGGGCTTGTAGTTCAAATAGTGCTCCTTCAAATGAAACTGAGAATCAGATGGCAACTGCCAGCGCTATTCCAGAAGAGACCTCTATTGTGAAAGTTGATGATGATATAATTAATGATATTTTACAATCTATACCTTCACCGTTAGAGATCTCATTACTTATTAAAGAGGTAGGTTCCTATTATAATAAGGCAGATCTTAATGATCATAACAAAGTTTCATCTTATTCTACAAATTTCGATAAAGCTTTAAACTTAGGAATCTATGGTACTGATTTAGGGTATTCTAATATTTATAATAAAAATCAAGATGCGCTAAATTACTTAAACTCTGTGCAGAACCTTGCTGAAGGTTTAACAATAGGTCAATTCTTTGACTATGCTACACTTAAATCTTTAGCTGAGAGTGCAGATCAGAATCTAGATGCTTTATTACGTACTACTACTGCTAATTTTGAGAAAATTAATTATCACTTAAGGCAGCAAAAGCGTGAGCATTTGAGTATTCTCTTACTTACAGGTGGTTGGGTAGAAGCTTTATACCTAACAACTTTAGTGCACCAAAGAACTAAAAATGAAGTACTAAGAGAAAAAATTGGAGAGCAGAAAATAGTATTGGATAGAATATTATTGGTTCTTGAAGTTTATAAAACTAGAAATGGTTTTGCTGAGCTTATTGTAGATCTTAAAAAATTACAGGCAATTTATGATCAAATAGAGATTGAAACTGTATATGAAGAACCAACAATGGTTGAAAAAGATGGAGTTCTAGTAGTTGTTGATAATACTAAGAGTATTGTAAACATCACCGATAGAGATATCGATACTATTACTAGCTTAACAAAATCAATCAGAAATAAAATTATTAACTGATTGTAGAAGTAGTCTATCATCTTTTTTTAATAAAATCCAATAATGCAACTATCTGATTCTGCTAATAAAAGATTCAGTTTCAGGTGTAAAAAAATATACAAATGAAAAAATTGATTTTTTTAATTGGTTTTCTATTCAGTTCTTTTCTTTTTACACTTACGGCAAGTGCCCAGTGTAATTCAGAGTTGTATGTAAATAAAAGTATGAAATCCTTAGAATCTGGTTTTCAGTATTCTAAAAGTTATAGAATTGATGGTAGAGGAGGTAATAGAAGAAAAGTTGAATATACATGTGTATTTAGTAAAGATACCAACTACCAAATTAGAATAACAGGAAAAGATGGAGGAGCACAAGGACTAATAGGTACTTTATATGATTCTAAAAGAAACGAATTAGTTTCAAGTTTTTATAATAACAAGTTTTTAGAAGGTTGGACATTTAAATGTAGAGCAACAGGTATATATTATTTAAGTTTTACTTTTAAGAACTCTAAAAGTTATTGTGGCGCAGCAGTCTTAGCCTTTAGACGATAATTATTTACTTACAAAATAAATTAGGAAGGTTTTTTAGCCTTCCTTTTTTGTTTTAACCTTTTTTAGATTGTAAACATGATATTAACCCTTTATCAAAATGTTTTTTAAATCATATCAATTATTGATTATCTTTCAAAACTAAAACTAAGCTGATTTGATATGATCATTTTAAAAGATGTTGATAAATTTTTTAAATCAAGGTTTCAGAAAACCTTTATTCTTAAAGGTATTGATCTAGAAATAAATGAAGGAGAATTTGTGACAATTATGGGTCCAAGTGGAGCAGGGAAGTCTACACTATTGAATGTTATAGGTATGTTAGACCAAGCTAATGCTGGAGAGTTCTATTTTTTAGATCAGCCTGTTCATAAATTTAATGAGAAGAAAAGAGGTGAGATGCATAAAAACTTTATCGGTTTTGTATTTCAAGCTTACCACTTGATAGATGAATTAACTGTTTATGAAAATATAGAAATGCCTCTACTCTATAAAGGAGTAAAAGGAAGTGAAAGAAAGTCACTAGTAGCAGAAATGCTCGATAGGTTTAATATTGTTGCTAAAAAAGATTTATTTCCTCATCAACTTTCAGGGGGACAACAACAGGTAGTAGGTGTTGCTAGAGCTATTATTGGCAAACCGAAATTAATACTTGCAGATGAACCTACTGGAAACCTACATTCAAAGCAAGGAGAGATGATTATGGAGCTTTTCAAGAAATTGAATGATGACGGAGTTACTATTATTCAAGTGACACACTCAGAAAAAAATGCTGAGTATGGAAGTAGAATTGTCTATCTGGAAGATGGTGCAATAACCAGTGATAAAAATAATTAAATCTCTAGGCCAAAAATTATAGCATCGTCTACTTTATCAATATCTGGTATATACTGAGAAAGTCCACTAGTTAAGGCTTTCTCAGTTTCTTTTATACTTTTTGTGTCTTGTTTAGATAATATAACTCTAATATTTTCTTCAGTAAATACTTTGGTGCCATCATTACAACTTTCTAAGAACAGAAATAACTGATCTTGTTTATTTATCAGAAATGTTTTATTACTGAACATTTTTGAATTAGTCTGGATAGGCTTACCTAGTATAAAGCTATCTGGATTTACAATATGGAGGTTGTTATGTCTAATATTATAAATAGGGAGTCCTGCACCTGCATACACAATTCTTTTTGTATTGATATTTATTGAAAGTGCTAATGCAGCTACACCTTCACTTTTATCATTTATTAGTGTTTTATAATTAACAAGTTTGTTATGAACATCCTGTAATAAATCAGAAGGCGTGATAAACACTTTATTGTTTAGCATTTTTTCTGCGAGTGTATTTACATAAATACCTTGTACTAGACCTGCGATATCTTTGTCGTTACAGTTAAGCGCAAGTATGTAAAAGGTATCGTCAACCAACGAAAACTTTAAGAAGTTTCTTTTAACCTTAGCTTTTCCATATTTGTGTAAAAAGTAACCTGAGAAAATATTAAGATACTCTGGCATGTCAAACATCAATGTGTTTTGTAGCTTAAAGAGCTGTTCAGAGGTTTCTTGAAGAAGTTTTTCCGTTTTGCTTAAACTTTCATGTTTCTCTTTTAATTGATTTTCTAGTTTTAATACTGAGTCTCTCTTTTCTCTTTTAGCTTTAATTCTTTGGTAAAGGAAGAAGATCAATACAAGTGATAATATTAATAAAGCAATTAGCGATAGTGCTCGATAATTTTGCACATCGCTCAAATTATGAAGCTTTTCTATTTCAGACTCTTTTTGTTTAAGCTGGTGGTCAATTTCTAGAGCTGCAATTTTAGTTTTTGTGACTTCGCTCACCATACTATCTTCTGTAGATATATAAAGCTTATAGTAAAGAAGCGCATTTTTATAATTATTTTTTTCTTCAAATAACTTGGCAAGACTTTCATAACTATTTCTTACCAGAGATAAAGAATTTAACTGTTCAGCAATTAGTAAACTTTCTCTTATTCTTCTTTCAGCTTCATCGTATTGTTGGAGCATTTTTAAAGTTTGGCCTTCCTTCATTAAGGCAACTGCTAAGCCAAAAGTATTTCCTGTGGCTTCACTAGCTTTCTTACTTTGTTTAATATAAATTAAAGCTGAATCTGGTTTATTTAATTTAAGATACATATCCCCCAAGTTTACAAGTGGCTTGTAAATTTGAGATGAATCTTTAATCGAATAACTTATTTCTAGTGATTTTATAAGGTTTTGGGTGGCTTCTTTATACTGCTCTGAGTTAATTTGAATTAGTCCTAAAAGGTTAAGCGCATCTGCTTTAGAGAGTTGATTTTGTGATAACTCTAATGCGTCAAACTCTTGTTTTACATATTCAAGAGCTTTTACATAATCGTTAACCAACAAGTAAGTGACACTTATTTTGTGTAAAGCATTGGCTTTTACATCATTTAAATTCTCGTCTATACTTGTTGTTAGAGCTTCAAATAGATATGTAAGTGCTTCTTCAGACTTACCAAAATTTCTTAAAACAACACCTACATTGATATTAGAAATAGCAATTTGCTTATGATTATTATCATCCTTCGCTAGCTTTAAAGCTTCTTGAGCATAAAAAAGTGCTCTCTCTGTATTGGTGTTTCTATAAAGTACTGACAGCTCATTATAAACATTAATTCTTTCTTCACGACTAACCTGATCAGCAACTGCTTTGAGGCTGTCAATTTGAAAGACATTTACGTTTTGAGCGTAAAGTAAATTATAACTATTGGTTAAAAATATGATTATGAATAGTAGACGCATGCCGACCCACTTTATGATATGGAGTAAAAATACTGAAATTGTATTATTATGCGAATAAATTGCATTAATTAATATAGAATATTAAATCCAAAAGGATTATTTGTCTTTATTCTGTTGAACTTGATTAAATAATTATTTTTGAAGATAACTAATCTTTATTTACCAAAATTATAACTCATTAATCATGGAAATGAAGAATGCCAAATTAGCCGGTATAGGTTATTATGTGCCGGAAAACATAGTTACAAACGATGATCTTTCTAAGATAATGAATACCTCAGACGAATGGATAGTCGAGCGTACAGGAATTAAAGAAAGACGATATGCAAATGTAGAAGAAGACAAGAACTATGTAATGGGTGCCAAAGCTGCCAGAAAAGCAATGAAAATGGCAGGTACTAATCCAGAAGAAATCGATTTAATAGTATATGCGACCTTAAGTGCAGACTATGTTTTCCCAGGTTCTGGTGTGTTATTGCAAAAGGAATTAGGTTGCAAACATATAGGGGCAATAGATGTTCGTGCACAATGTTCAGGCTTTGTTTATGGTCTATCAATCGCTGAGCAATATATAAAAACTGGAATGTATAAAAATGTTCTTCTGGTTGGTTCTGAGATACATTCTATCGGTTTAGATTATACAGATAATGGAAGACATATCGCTATAATATTTGGAGATGGCGCTGGTGCTGCAGTTTTACAACCAAGTGAAGAAAAAGGAAAAGGGGTGTTATCAACACATTTACATAGTGAAGGAGAACATGCAGAACAACTAGCTGTAATTGATCCTGGCTTTCATAAAAAAGAAAGATTTCATCCAGATATGATAAAACCAGGTGGAGGATTTTATCCGGTAATGAATGGCCAGTTTGTGTTTAAAAATGCTGTTACAAGATTTCCAGAAGTAATTCAAGAAGCTTTAGATAAAAATGGGTATGCTGTTTCTGATCTGGATTTGTTAATTCCTCATCAGGCGAATTTGAGAATTTCTCAGTTTGTACAGAAAAAAATGGGATTACCAGACGAAAAGATTCACAATACAATTATGAAATATGGCAACACCACAGCAGCTTCTATTCCAATAGGTCTTTGTGAAGCTTATGAAGCTGGAAAAGTTAAAGATGGTGATTTGGTGTGTTTAGCAGCTTTTGGTAGTGGATTTACTTGGGCAAGTGCTTTAATAAGGTGGTAAACTAGTTTAAACAATTTTATATAAAAAAAGCCTTCGTCTTTATCAGACGAAGGCTTTTTTTAGAAGAAAATCTAATTAACTAATAGTTTGAAATTGTCTTAAGAAGCGAGTATCGTTTTCAAAAAACAATCTGATATCTTCAATTTTATGTTTTAGCATCGTAATTCTTTCTATACCCATACCAAAAGCAAAACCGGTATATCTTTCAGGATCAATGCCGCAGTTTGCCAATACATTTGGATCAACCATACCACATCCTAAAATTTCCAACCAGCCAGTTCCTTTGGTAATCTTTCTGTCAGCTTCTGTTTTTAATCCCCAGTAAATATCCATTTCTGCACTTGGCTCAGTAAATGGGAAGTAAGAAGGTCTCAGTCTAATTTTAGTATCAGGACCAAACATTTCTTTGGCGAAGTAATACAATGTGTTTTTAAGATCTTGGAAACTCACATTTTCATTAATATATAAACCTTCAATCTGATGGAATATACAGTGAGCTCTAGCAGATATTGCTTCATTTCTAAAAACTCTACCTGGCATAATTGATCTTAAAGGTGGCTTTTGGGTTTCCATCATTCTAATTTGAACATTAGAAGTGTGGGTTCTCAAAAGCATATCAGGATTTTTTTCTACAAAGAATGTATCCTGCATTTCTCTTGCTGGGTGGTTTGGTGGGAAATTCAAAGCCGTAAAGTTATGCCAATCATCTTCCACTTCTGGTCCATCAGCTACATTAAATCCTATTTTCTGGAAAATAGAAACAATTTTGTCTCTAGTCTGTGAAATTGGATGTATAGTTCCTAATTGATTAGGTATGTCTGGTAATGTAAGGTCTGGTTGACCTTCATTTATATTAGAATTAGACTTTTCAAGTGCTTCTGCTACTTCTTTAAATTTACCTGTTGCCAGATTCTTTAAAACATTGAGACTTTGTCCTACTTCTTTTCTTTTATCAGCTTCAACATTTCTGATTTCACCCATCAAATCTCCGATCACACTTTTTCTGCTGATGAAGCGCAACCTGAATGCTTCAAGTTCCTCTTTGTTTTCAAGCTTAGTAGCTTCTATTTCTGCTTTTAATTCTTTAATCTTGTCTAGCATTCTTACCTGATTATTTTTTTCTAGCTGCAAAGTTAATCATTCAACATAAAGTAAAAAGATACTTTGCAACAACTTAAGCCACTTTTATTGGCAAATAACAAAAGTTGATTTTTTAAACTAAATTGTAACTGACTGATAATCAAAAATAAATTATCTTAATAACAAGATGTAATGTTTATTTAATCTTTCAGATTGTAAAATAGACAAATTTTATTTTTACTAAAAAATAGTAAAGCTTGTAAATAACATGAAAGCGATAGTACTTAATGAAACACACCAACCAATAGAACTTAAAGAAGTTTCAATTCCTGAACCTGCTGCAGGAGATGTTTGTGTACAATTAAATGCAAGTGCGCTTAATCACAGAGATGTCTGGGTGCAAAAGGGCTTATATCCGGGAATGAAATTACCATGCATATTAGGTTCTGATGGAGTAGGTACGGTTGTTAAAATGGGAGATGGTGTAGTAGAAAACCTAATAGGAGAAGAAGTAATTATTAATCCTGGTATGTTTTGGGGCGAAAACCCAGATGTTGCCAGTAAAGATTTTGTAATTCTAGGAATGCCTCTAAATGGAACTTTTGCAGAATATGTAAATGTACCTTTCGAATATGTGCATTCTAAACCTGAGCATTTAACGCTTGAGCAAGCTGCTGCTTTACCTTTAGCGGGAGTTACAGCATATCGTGCGTTATTCACCAAAGCGGCTTTACTTCCAGAAGAAAAAGTATTTATAAATGGTATTGGAGGAGGGGTTGCATTAATGGCTTTAGCTTTTGCAGTGGCTAATGACTGTGAGGTTTATGTGTCTTCTAGCTCAGACGAAAAAATTGAAAAAGCCATTGCTTTGGGTGCTAAAGGTGGAATAAACTATAAAACAGAAAAATGGTCTAAAAAACTAATTAATGAAGCAGGGTATTTTGATGTAATTATAGATGGGGCAGGAGGAGATAGTTTTGCCGGTTTGGTAGATATTGCAGCTCCAGGTGGCAGAATTTCAATTTATGGTGGAACTGCGGGAAGTATTTCTAATCTTTTGCCTCCAAAAATTTTCTTTAAACAACTAAAAGTAATGGGTACTACAATGGGTACTCAAACCGATTTTGATATAATGTTGCACTTTGTAGATAAATATGAAGTTGAACCTGTTATAGATAAAATATATCCTTTTTCTGAAGCAAATGAAGCTTTTAAGAGGATGGAAGAAGGTAAACAATTTGGTAAAATAATTTTAAAACATTAAGAATCTAAATTCTTTATGAAAGCACTAATTTTAGTAGATATTCAAAACGATTTTGTGAGTGGAGGTGCTTTGGCTGTACCCGAAGGCGAAACAATAGTACCAATAGTAAACGAACTACAAAAGAAATTTGATTTTATAATAGCAACCCAAGATTTTCACCCAGCAAATCATGGGAGTTTTGCCGCTAACCATGAAGGAAAAAATATTGGGGAAGTAATAGAGTTAAATGGCTTAAGCCAGATTTTATGGCCGGTTCACTGTGTGCAAAATACAGAAGGAACTGAGTTTGTAAAAGAATTGGATATGGCTAAGGTAAAAAAGGTTTTTGTAAAAGGAACTGATACAGAAATTGATAGCTATTCTGGTTTTTTTGATAATGGCCACAGAAAATCAACTGGTTTGTCAGATTACTTAAAAGAGCAGGGAGTTACAGAAGTTTATGTTACAGGCTTAGCTGCTGACTACTGTGTGAAATTTACAGCCCTTGATGCTGTCGGAGAGGGTTTTAAAACTTATCTAATTTCTGATGCTACGAAAGGAGTAAACATGCAAGCTGGCGATGTAGAGAAAGCAATTGCTGAAATGAAAGAGAAGGGTATTAAAGTAATTACAAGTGAAGAATTATAAAATAAGAAGAGGAGGCTCGCTTTTCAGTCTCCTCTTCTTGTTGTGTTTATATCTCATTTTTTACCAAGAGTAACAGGTTGATTAAAATATATCCAATCTAATGTTATAAATCCTTTTTCCTCTTCTCCTGTGAAATCAAAAGTGAAATATAGGTCCACGTTTGAATCTACTGGTTGGGTAACCGGAATAGGAACTTCTGACCAGCCTTCTATTTCACCATTAGTATAAGGAATATTTCCTGTTGCGATTATTTCTCCCTCAACACTTCCTTTTCTTACGTTTAATACAAATCCTTTCTGAGTACAACCTGTTTTCACAGTTAATTGACTGATACCTGTTAAATCAATGTCTTCGAACATAAAATAAGAATTCTTTCTTATATCATTGAGGTGAACCAAATCACTTCCTCCCGGAGTTCTTTTACTCAGGTTTTTATACCCATCAAAATCTTCAGCCTGTAATTTAGCTGATCTAAGTTTTATGGTTTCTTTAGCTGAAAGCGGTCCCACAATTTCACCTCCTTTATCCGTATACTCAGCAGTTAATATATAATAGCCATTTGATTCATTGAGGTGTTTGTTAGCGGCAATAGTACCGTTTGTAGGTAATGATGGTTTTACTTGTTCTTCATCAAGTGAAACAATGTAACGAACCATAGTTTCTGCATCTATTTTCGAGAGGGAAGGATTTGCTGCCATCATTCTATCACCCCATACACCACTGCCTCCTTTAATTACTTTTTGCACGAGTTTATCTATTGTTGCCTGATCGGAATCATATTTTGCAGCAACTTCTGTGTAGGTTGGTCCAATCGAAGTATTTTTCATGTCATGGCAAGAAAGGCATAAGTTTTCTTTTAATAAAACACTTGCATCTACCACTGCTCCTGTTTGTTTATGTCCTAATTCTACTTCAATTTCATCATTCCCAATTGGCATATAATCGTAAAAAACTTTTACTTTTTGCGCATCAACATCTCCGTCTTCTAAATCTTCTACTTTAATCTGATAATCTAGACTAGAATTATTCCAATAGAAAGAGCTATTACCATTAAGATTTACTGAAATTACTGGCCTTTCGTTTCCAACTTGAATTTCTATATTGGCAAAAGAAGCATCCCTTTCTTTGTCAGAAACTTTAACTTTTGCCTGATAAATTCCTGGCTTATCAAAAGTAAATGCTTTAGTAATGCCATTGCCCTGAGCGTCGTCACTAGTAAAAAACCATTCATAAGTTAGTTCATCTTTTTGGTCATAATCAAATGATTTTTCTGCTGAAAAGTTGACTGTTAGTGGAGCTGCCCCAACTAGTTTATCGGCAGAAACTTTGGCAATTGGAGTTCTGTTACTAGCCGCATAGTCGATAAGACCTAAGCGTGCATCTTCATTTTTAGAATACCAGTTTTTACCATATTCCAGAAAGTAAAAACTACCATCATGCAACTTAATATCAATCATGTTATTAAATTCCATAGAAGGTAAAAATGGTTCTTGATATAAATAGTTGCCTTCTTCATCAAGTGTAATTGCATGTATCCAACCTCTAATCCAGTCGTAGTGGAATACTTTTTTGTCATAATACTTCGGGAAACGATTTTTGTCTCCCTCGTAATCATCATAATAATAAACAGGACCTGCCATTGCATTTCTACCACCAGAAGCCATGTCGGGAAACTCAGTAGATTCTCCATAAGAGTACCAAACCATCGCTGATTGGGCAGGAGGTAAGTTTTGAACACCAGTATTATTTGGCGACGTATTTACAGGATGTTCTGGATCAAAAAAATCAGAAACTTCACCGGTTACATAATTCATTTTTCGGTAAGGTTTGTTGTTGCCAACAAAATATGGCCATCCGTAAAACCCAGCTTTTTTAGCTTGATTAAATTCGTCATGCCCCTTTGGTCCTCTATTTTCATTATCTTCTCCAGCATCTGGTCCAACGTCTCCCCAATACAACCATCCGGTTTTTGGGTCGATAGAGATACGATAAGGGTTTCTACAACCCATTACAAAAATTTCTGGTTTTCCACCCGAACCATCTTTGGGAAATAGATTTCCATCTGGAATACTATAAGTGCCATCTTCTTCTGGCTTAATTCTCAATATTTTACCCCTTAAATCATTTGGGCTAGCAGATGACTTTTGTGCGTCCCAGTTGCTTCTTCCTGCTCTTTCGTCCATTGGTCCGAATCCATCTGTATCAAATTTCTGTTCCGAATTAAATGGGCTAGTGTTATCACCTAAAGCAATAAATAAATTTCCATTAGGCCCAAATTCAATTGAACCTCCTGAGTGGCAACATGCTTCTCGCTGTGTTGGGATTTCCAATATTACTTTTTCACTGTCTAAGATTAGGCTATCTCCCAACATAGTAAAGCGAGAAAGACGCTGAATAGGTTTTTCTCCTGGAGGGCTGTAATAAAAAAAAAGGCGATTGTTTTCTTCAAAATTAGGGTCAATAGCAAAGCCGAGCAGTCCATCCTCTAAGTCTTTGAAAACATCTAGGTGAGATATAACTTTTAATGCCTCTGTTTTAGGATCGTATAATTTAACTGCACCTTTTCTTTCTATAAATAGAATTTTTCCATTTGGTAAAACCTCAAGTTCCATTGGCTCTTCGAGGTTTGTTGTAAATACTTTCTTTACAAACCTGTTTTCCTCTGGTTTTCTTTCAGAGTGAGCAACTGTATAATCTAATTTGTTATCGCCAACAGCATACTCAATACCTCCTTTCATTAACTCCACAAATTCCTTTTCAGAGAATGTTTCAGGTGTATGCCCAAAACCAGTAAAAAATGCTCTTCCACCATCAAAATCATGATACCAAGTTATTGGGTGGAAGTCACCATGTTTTCCTGCTCCATAAGATTTTTCATCTACAGTAATCAGGAAATTCATGTCCATATTTAAAGATTTGTAATTGTAAAACTCATCGGCTTTGTCCCAACTGTCTGGAAGGTTCTTTGTTGAGGGATGGTTTTTATCAAGTACTGTAACCTTACCAGTTCTTACATTCGGATTGCCTGGATGGCCATCGAACCAACCTCCCATTAGTTTGCCATACCAAGGCCATTCATACTCAGTATCAGAGGCAGCATGAATACCAATATAACCACCTCCAGCTTGTATATACCTTTCAAAATCGGCTTGTTGGGCATGGTTGAGTACATCTCCTGTAGTATTTAGAAAAACTACAGCACTGTATTTTTTTAAGTTTTCTTCATTAAAAAGCTCTGAGTTTTCAGTGGTGTCAATTTGATAGCCATTTTCTTTTCCATACTTAAAGAAAAATGCCTGCCCTGCTTCAATTGAGTTGTGTCTGAATTCTGCTGTTTTAGAAAATATCAATAATCTTTTTTCTTTTTCAGAACATGAAAAAAGTCCTAGTATACAAAATGCTAGAACAAAGTGTAAATGATTGATTTTCATTGAATAATGTAGAATTTATAAGTGAATTTAATCCCCTTTTAGTGGGGAAAAGCTAGATACATTTTTCAAGTTAAGAAATTGATATGATAATGTAATTAGATATGAGTAGGCTAATTTACTGAATGGAGAAAACTGCAGTTTAAATCGAGGTAAAAGGAGAATAACTAAAAAAAATATTAAGATTTATTTGAATAATTAAATACTGATAAATGCTAAGTTTAGTATAAAAGTTACTTAGCTATTTGAGTATAAGTATTAATGAAAAACATGAAATGTTTGGAGTGTATATTTTTTGAAAAGAATTATTCTTTTGGGCAAGAACCACATCTTTTCCCTTTTTTATACTTTTTGCAGCACTTCTTTTTTTTGAAAATACATTCATTATCAGAAAATTCTGCTTCAGTGTTACTCTGAGGTAATGTTGTGTTAACTAAATGAAAGTATTTATTCATAATAGAATATTAGTTTCTTATAATCTTCACAAAAGTAATCTTATTTAGACTAATTAAAAATAAAAAAATATAAAATTTCATCTCATATGTAATAGTACTTCTATTTTGGTATTTATATAAAGAAGGCTTTTTTAAACTAGGCTCATATAAAAATTATCCTCTAAAAAAACTTACATAATACAATTTGTTGGATGTAAGAGATCATATATAGAAATACTGATTTTTTGCTTTAAAGGAGGTAATAAAATAGCTAGTTATTAATAAATGATGCATAATTATGCTTAAAAGCTTTACTTTTTATAGTGCCTTCTTTCTGATTTTTATATTATCATATCAAAACTCTACAGCCCAAACGCGCTATTGGGTAGGAGATACTGGTAATTGGAAAGATGATGTAAACTGGTCTTTAACCTCTGGAGGAATAGGAGGTGCTTCAGCTCCAAGTGATACTGATGATGTTATATTCGATGAAAATTCTTTTAGCAGTACAGGACACACAGTCACTATCAGTGGAAATGAATCATGTTTAAATTTCTTTGTTTCTGATATCGATGACGATAATCCAGCATTTGATATAAATACATCTAAGCATCTTAATGTACATGGCAATTTTATAATTCAAGATCAAATTGGAAACTTCACAGGGGCTGGAGATATTAGTTTTTTGGCAACTTCTGCAAATGCTACAATCCAAACCTCAGGGACAGAATTAGGTGACATACATATAGATGCTGTAAATGATGTTATACTAGCTGATGATATAATTGCTGATTTATTTTATCTAGATAAAGGAAGCTTTATTTCGTCTGGTAATAATTTAACCTTTGAGCGAATAGACGCAGATCCTTCTGGAGATGATGTAAGAACTTTAGATCTTACAGGTTCTGAGTTACTAACCATTGAATATGCAGGAATTACTAGTAATTCTCCTTTAAGGTTAGAAAGCGTAGGAGGCAATCTAACATTTATTAGTCCAGATACAATTAGTTTCACTAGTACATCTACTACAAAAATAGATTTAAATTTAGGGGATAATGCTTTTAATTTTGGAGTAATAGCATTTACAGGAGCAGTTACTAAAGATGTTAATTTTACAGGAGATGCTGCACATAGTTTTGGAGATATTATAATTAGTAGCAATGGTGCAGTAGATTTTTCAGGTATTGGAGATAAAACCTTTTCTAATATTTCTATTGGCGAGGCAGGTGATACTGGCAATATAAGTTTTACTGGTAATAACACTTTTAATGGAGCCTTAAATATTGGTTCTTCAGGTACCATTACTTTCAATGGAATATCTGTTTTAAATGGTGCTGTTAATTTAAATAGTAATAATACGGGTGGTAATTATGCTTTTCTAGATCAAGTTACTTTTGGCGCTGATTTGACAGTAGGGGAAAATGCTAATATAACTTTTGAAGGAGCTTTAGCTAATAGCTTTCAAAACGTCACATTTGCAGGTAACAATGACATAAGCCTAGAAAATACCGCAAATACTAGTTTTCAGAGTATAATTCTAAATGCCAGTTCAGAATTAAGCTTCGAAAAAAATCAGACCACAAGCATTTTAGGTAACCTCACAGTTTATGCCGATTGTGATAATGGTGTTACAATAAACTCTACACAAAATGGGCAGCAAGCATTTTTAGATTTATCAGGTACGGCATTTTGGGATGCGGTAACAGTTGAGGATATCAATGAAACAGGTACAGGTTCGATTACTATTGATCGAGGTACAACTTCTAACACTACTAATATAGCAGCACCATTAAGTGGAGCTTGTGATGTTTTATATTGGGTAGGGAAAGGATTGGATAATTATTGGGATAATGCAGATAACTGGGACACAAATTCTGGTGGACCAGGAGGTGATGGAGTTCCGAATAGCTCTACCGATGTTTATTTTGATGCAAATTCATTTTCGACTACTGGCCTATTTACCAGAGTTAATACTGCTGCCGCTTGTAGAAATATGATCTGGAATGGAGTTACCAACTTACCAACTATAAACAGATCAGGAGGAGATCAAAATAGCAGAAGATTACAAATTTATGGTTCATTAGAGTTAAGTGCGAATATGACATGGAACCTAGATTCAGATGTTGACTTTTTAGGTGAAGGTAATCATACTGTATATTCGGCTGGACAGTCTTTTTCAAGACCTGTAAGATTCAATAATGTAAATGGAAATTGGGATCTCTTAGATGATTTTTCATCATCTGATGATTTCGAGTTAGAGGCTGGATCATTCATTAGTAATAATTTTAATTTAACAGCTTCAATTGTAGATCTAGCTATTAATGATGATACAAGTAGCGATACTAGAAGTGTAGATTTTGGAACTAGTACAATTACAATTACAGGAGGTAATACTGCTTTAGATTTAAGAGGATCTAATCTTACATATAACGGCGAAAATGCTGTAATGAATTTTACCAGTACTGGTAATCAGAATATAGAATTAGGATCAACATCTATAGCAATTGGTGAGGTTTGGGTGAATATGGTTACTGCTAACAGAAGACTTAATGTTTATAGTGTTGATGATGATACGCAAACATTTTCATTTGGAGATATAAGATTCTACAATGAAAATAATGCTTACATATATAATTCATCTAACAAGGATTTCTCGGGTATTTTCACTGCTGCAAGAAACTACATTATAGTTAATGGTACGAATAATACTTATAGTGACACTGTAGATATAGAAACACCAGATGGGGAAAATACTGATTTTAATGGTATAAATATTTTTAATGGACCTGTAATCGTAAATGGTTATACAAATAATACAGCAAGAGTAGATTTTTATGAATCTACTTTTAACAGTACTGTTACTATGACTAACACTTCTCGTGCAAGATTTTTTGATGGTGCAGTTTTTAATGGATTAGTTACTCTTGGAGATGGAATTTCAAGCAATGCAGACGAAAGGGTAAGTGCCCGTTTCTATAATACCACAACTTTTAATGGAGGGCTTACATCTGGAGAACATGCATGGATGGAGTTCGGGGATGATTCTGGCAATGGTGGAACGACTACCTTCGATGGAATTAATACGGTCTATTTAGGCCCAATGGCAATGGCAAACTTTTATCGTCCTGCTGTTTTTGGCACTAATGTAAGCTTTGTAATTGATGGAAATATTGATGGAACAGGTTATACACGATTCCGTGGAAGTACCACAACTTTTGATGGCACTGTAACAATTAGAGATCAATCAAGAGGAATTGATTTTGAAAATACTACTTCTTTTAATCAAGGTCTTACTGTTGAAGGCACTTATGATTCAAATGATGCTATTCAATTTTTTGGTACTAATATTTTTTCAGGCGGTACAGTCGATTTAACCACTGGAAATACAGATTGGGCAGTTGAATTTGCATATGATACAGATAATACTTTTGATATTACCTCTCCTGTAATTGTAAGACAAGGTTCTTATGTTGCCCATAGAGGTGATGATGTTTTTAATGGAACAGTTCAAGTTGAAGATGATGCTAATGTTGCATATACATTGAGAAATATTTCAGGGATCGCTACTATTTTTAATAATACGGTAAATCTTGGAGAAAATGTAAATCTTAGGGCATTACAAGATATTACTTTCAATAGCACTTTAGATGTTGGCTCAGGTTCATCTTTGCAAGTAAGTGATTATGGAGGAACTTCTTTATTTGTAGGAAATGTGACTTGCGCGGATAGTGTGAGTTTATATGCAGATAGAGAGGCAGTTTTTTCAGGCGATTTGGTGTTTGGAAAA
Organism: Chondrinema litorale; assembly: GCF_026250525.1. Classification (GTDB taxonomy): domain Bacteria; phylum Bacteroidota; class Bacteroidia; order Cytophagales; family Flammeovirgaceae; genus Chondrinema; species Chondrinema litorale. The sequence continues at coordinate 1,428,371 of NZ_CP111043.1, read as the reverse complement.
AAGGCTACAGCTCAATTTAACAATGATGATGGGAGTACTACAATTTCTGGTGTTACTACATTTGGAGATAGTACTATCCAAGTTATTTTTAATAGAAGCTCTACACATATTGGTCAAGTAACTTTTGGAGAAGAGACAGGTGTTTATAGTGGAAATGTGAGGTTTGATGAAGTGAATGACTTTCAAGGTGGCTTTCTACTAAGAGGTACAGTAGCTGAAAATAATCGATTGAGATTTTTTGGTAACAATACTTTTTCTGGTGGCACAGTAGATATTACCTCTGACCCAACTACATGGTCAGTTTATTTTGATGATAATTCGATTAACACATATGCAGTAGATGCCCCAGTAATAATCAGAGAAAACTCATATGTTAATTTTAGTGGCGATGATACTTTTAATGGAACTTTTACCTCAGAGGATGGGACAAGAGTTTTGTTTTCTGGTGATTGGAATAATGCTGCAGTAACTACTTTTAATAATACTGCAATTTTTGGTGAAAGTAATATAATACAATCTTACCACACTATTGAATTTAACGACAACCTTGCAATAGGAGATTCTGCAGACGTCCACTTTGTAAACAATACTGGTACAGCTACTTTCAATGGAGATGTAATAGTTGGAGATGCTGCAAAAGGGTTCAGAACTGACAGAAGTTCAACATTTTCTTCAACCTTAACTTTTGGTGACTATGCCGAAGCAGTTTACTTTGCAGTAGAAGATGGTACTACACAGTTTGATGGAGATGTTTTTCTTGGTAAAGAAGGAGATTACAGGTTTGATAGAGGGGTATATGGAAACAATCAAAATATTACAGTAGGTGAGGGCACACAGTTAGAGTTTTATAGAACCACTTCACCTGGTTTGCTCCACAACTTAACCCTTACTCGGGGGACAGAAATTATATTTGAAGAAGACAAAGACTATAATTTTTCAGGTGAGATTTTAATGACTGCTCCATATCTCGATTGTTCTGGTGGTAATGTAATAAGAAGTGAACAATGGGGAACGCAAACCCGCTTGAATTTTACAACTGATCATAATTGGTATGGTGTTATAGTGCAAACAGTTGCAGTTTCTGGCGCTAATATCTCAGCTATTTACTCTACTGATTATCAAAATAACACGGGTATAACTTTCGATAATGCAGCAGCTTCAGAATTAGCTTCAACTTTATACTGGGTTGGAGGAACTGAAGGGAATAACAAAACATGGCCATATTCTAATACAGGCAGAACTGAAGATTGGGATAACCCTCAAAACTGGTCAACAACTTCTGGAGGATATTATGGTAGTTGTATTCCTAGAGAACAGCATGATGTTATTTTCGATCATAATTCATTTACTGATAGCACTATTTTGAGTGTGGATGTAAATATTAGTGATGCTATATGCCATGATATGACTTGGACTACTTCTTCAGATGCAGGAGGTGGAGTGATCAACACTCCTGATTTAGATATCAATAATGATCTGTCAATTGCAGGTTCATTGATTATGTCTGATAACCCTATGACAGTTACTGGGTATAGAGATATCTATTTCATCTCAACCTCAACAGGAGAAGCAATCACAACAAATGGAACTGCTTTAGATAATGACGATGTCTATTTTAATGGTATTGGAGGTGAATGGACTTTCCAAGATGATTTTGATATGAGTGATGAGCTGTATCTGCAAGCAGGACATTTAATAACAGGAGATGGTATTACAATCACATTGGATAATTTTGATGCATATGAAAGTGATGCTTTTACAGATACAAGGAGATTAACAGTAAGTGATAACTCTACCATGGTTTTTGAAGGAGAGAGATATGGAGTTGCGTCTGATTTAAGAGGTACTAATTTCACTTTTGATACACCTGGTACTGGGAGTACATTCATGTTTATCTATAATAAATCGACAGGTACAACTGAATGGACACAATTTAAAATTGGTAATACTTCTGCCAGAGAGTTACCAGATATTATTATTAATGGCCCCAGAGATATTGATTTTGATTCTGAAGAAGCAGATGGTTCAAATAGTAATGTCTTAACTTTTAGATCAATTACAAGATTAAATACAACTTCTACTAATTTTAATATAAATGGAACATCTCCTAAAATTTTCAATGGAGATATTGATTTAGGTAGTAACCTCGATTACAATGTTTATAGTAATTATATTGAAGGTAACTCAACTGTTACGAACGTTTTTAATGGCGAGGTAATTTTTGGAGATAATGTGGAGATGGATTTCAGAGGTTTGAATCAATATGTTGAGAATGTTACTTTCGGAAATAACAATATCATAACTTTCCAAACGGAAGCACATGAACTACAAAAAAATATTATTTTCGGCGATGAGGCTACATTCAATGCATATACTGATATTTCAATAGATGAAGATGTAACTATTGGTAATGACCTTACAGTTCAGCTTGAGCAAAACTTTACTGTTGGTGGTGATGTGATTATCGGAACTGGTTCAAATGGTTACATTAACCGTTTTGGAGGGCAGAGTGAAATAACGGGTTCTCTTACAATCGGAGCAAATGCAAATCAATTAATTTTCAGGCAGACAGGAATATTTCATGGACCAGTAGATATTGGAGACAACGCTATTGTTCAATTTGCTGAGGGAGGAAATTACACATCAACTTTTAATGATGTGGTTATCACTGGCAACTCGTCTTATGTTCGCTTTCAAGAAACTTCCTATTTTAATGCAGCATTAACAACAGGTAATGCTTCTACTACTGTATTTGGAGAAGATTCTGGCGAAACTTATTTTGAAGCAGATGTTACTTTAGGAGAGAACAGTAATAATCATTTCTATGAATTTGTTTATTTTGATTCAGACGATAATAATCCAGTTAACTATACACTAACACTTGAAGCAACAAGTACTACTGAGTTTGATTATGGGGGAACTGATGATGGACTTTTTGAGGATATCCAAATGAACACTGGTTCAAGAGTTATTTTTGACAATGATGATAATATAATCAAAAACCTTTATACCACTGAGTATAATACAATCGAGTTGTCTACTGCTGGTTTAACCACAATTCAAAATTCATTTGAAGCTGCAGTAGATTGTGATGAATGGTTGATTATTAGATCAAGTAATCCTGGAAGTACTGCAAGCATTGCTTTTGAAGACAATGGGTCTAACTCAATGCCTTTATGGAATCATATAGTTGTACAGGATGTGAGAGTTGAGGGACCAGTGAGTGGTTTGGTAGATGGTAGTGGTTATTTCCCGCTAGAAGTAATAGAAGGTGTAAACTTGGATAACCTAAATAATGGTCGTAGTAAAACGAGTGCGGGAGGTTCCAATCCTTTTTATACAGATGAAGCTAATATGATTGACCATACACATAGCGACTACGATCAATATGCTACAATATATCTAAATGCAGAAAGATCGCCATTAACATTATATTGGGTTGGTCAAGCAGGTCAAGTGCCTCCAGATGGTGGTGCTGCTAACAGCAATTGGAGCAATGCTAACAACTGGTCAACAGTAAGTGGTAGTACAGATCCTGCGCATATTTCAGGATGTATTCCAAATCCAATTGACCACATTATTTTTGATGATAATTCTTTTACAGCTGACAATCAAACAGTGATTATTGATATATCCAATGCAGCTTGTGGAGAATTTACTTTCTCAAATACAGAAGAATCAGATATCACTTTTGAAGGTCAGAGGTTGTACTTCCTTCAAATTTTTGATGACTATTCTGTGACTAACTCTATGGTGAACAATTTCTTAGGAACTGTAGAATTTTATACTGTTGATAACAATGTACATCCACTAGGAAACACCAATGGATCCACAATGCTATTTAATGGGCCTGTATCTTTTATCACAAGTTATCCACAAACTTCTGCACCTTATAATTGGAGATTAGACGCTGCACTGGATTTAGACGAAGGAGCTCCAAATGATGGATATGATACCGATTTTACTTTCATTAGTGGGGTAGTTGATGGCAATGCTCAAGATATAAGTCTGGAAGGAGATTGGATTATCCTTTGGGAAGGAGGTTATAGGTATGGAGGTATTAGCACAGTTACTTTTGATGGTGATGAAAATGATAGAGATATTGATATAGATGCGACGCTTGCAGACAATTCATTCTATAATATCATTGTTGATAAAACCACTTTCAATAGAGATTTGAGGCTTAGAAACGACATTTATATTGATAATGATTTAACAATTAATAGTGGTAAACTTTGGGATAGTGACGAAGCTTGGGAAGGTCCAAGAGACTTCTTAACTAACGGTTCAGGGACAACAGGAGCAGGTATAATTACCATAAATGATAGTGGTTCCCTTGTCTTAGGTAATAATGATGAAGATGCAGGAGATGTAAGTGAATTCCCTGCAACCTTTGCAGATGCTATTCTTACAATCGGTAGTACCGTAATTTACCATGATAGAGATGCACAAAACGTTTCTGCAGTTGGAGTACTTTATCCTGGTGTAGAGTATGGCAATCTTACTTTAGAGAATGGAGATGATGATACCTCAGATCTAAAAACACTTCAAGGAGATATTGTGATTAATGGTAACTTAAGAATTGACGATACTTTCTTTGAAGATAATGGGTACACCATTACTGGAAATGTTGGAGATACTTCAAAATTCGAAATGACTGAAGATTCAAGGTTTTACATCGGAACGGCTGGTGTAGCTACTATAATGCCTGAGTTTGATAATTACGATTTCGAAAATAATTCAAGTGTTTATTATCAGTCTGCTAATCCTCAAATTGTTAAGGGTATAGATGATGGTGGAGCAGGAAATGGAAGTTATGCTAACTTATATATTACCAATCTAAATGAAGCTTCTGTTACAACATCAGTTTTAAAAACGATTGATGCTCCATTAAGAATTAGAAGAGAGTTAAGAATTGAGCCAGATGCTGAGTTGTGGGACGATGGAAATCAAATAACAGCATTAGATGATGACAACTGTGAGTTATTTATGAGTGAAGATAGTTATCTTACATTTGGTAATACCTCAACAGCTACAACTTTCCCAAATTTCCAAAGTGATGAAATTAGTCTTGATGTAGCATCAGTTATCAAATATGTAGCGGGTGTTGATGGGCAGCAAATTAGAAGGTTAGATTATGGAAATAATGATTTAAGTTATGGAAGTATTTGGCTGTTGAATTATGATTCTATTTCAACCAAGCGCGTAGAAAAATATCTAGCTGCTACACCATTACCACGAAATAGTTCAGATAATTTAAGATTCAGACAAGATTTTAAAGTTGGAGAATATAATCATTTAATGGATGATGGTTTCCAGATAAATGGCGAGGATAGTGATCTTAGTCGTGAAGATTATATCTGGGTAGGTCAGCAATCAACCTTAACATTGGGTACAGCTACCACTGCAACCGAATTCCCTCGTCACACAAAAACTTCAAATATAGATTTACACAATACTTCTCATGTGATTTACAATGCCGGTGTAGATCAAATTGTGAGGGGTATTTTTAATGATTCTGATACAGATGATATTCCAGATGGGAATAGTAATTACGGTTTTCTTACAATTAGGAATATTGATAACTCAAGTCTGATTACTAAAGCTTTAGATGAGAGTATCGGCATAAGAAGAGATTTCATCATTGAAAATAATAACCATTTGGTAGATGCAGGTTATCAAATCTATGGTACCAGTTCACAACCATTTAATATGGAAGGTAATTCCCAATTAACCTTAGGTGATTCAGATGATGGCACAAGCTTCCCACTTAACTATGCAAATGTTGATATTGATTTAGCATCTGCAACTACAATTACTTACAATGCAGGAGTAGTTCAAGACATCAGGAGATTATCTTCGGCAACAGGTAATCAAAATTATGCTAATCTTATTTTACAGAATACAGGAGGAAGTCTTGTTGATAAAACTTTGACGGCACTTCCAGTTACGTCAGATGTTTCAGATAATGTTACTGTAAGAGGTGCTTTACAAATTCTATCTAACAATCATTTTATTGATGATGGATATCAGGTTGTTGGAACAAGTGGACAGAACTTCCAAATGGAATCTAATACTCAATTTTCAATTGGAAATGCTACAGTGGCTACTGTATTCCCTCAAAATTATTTAGATACCGACTTAAACTTTGATGCAGCTTCAATAATTATCTATAATGCAGGCGTAGCTCAAGACGTAAAAAGTTTAAATAGTAGTACAGATAGTCAAGTTTATGGCGAGGTGCGGTTTGTAAATGCTGCTAGTGGAAGTGATGTAAATAAAACATTACTTGGTGCTCTTCGATTTAGAACTGCCATGAGGATTTATGATGAAAACCATGTATTTGATGTAGGTAATCAAATTACAGGTAGCTCAATTGCAGATTTTGAGATGCAAGGTACTTCTGAGATCTTTATTGGTGATGCTGCTCTAGCAACATTATTTCCAATAGATGTTGATAACGATAATGTAAGTCTCGCTTCTGGTACAACTATTCATTATCAATCAACTTCTCCACAACAAATAAGAAAATTAGCTGGAGCAGTAAACTCAGTTGAAAACTATGCAAACCTGAATCTTACAGGAAGTACTAAGACAATTGCAGCTTCTCCTAATGCAACTTCAGGTTATACAGATAACTTGCATGTACGAGGGGTAATGAACATCAGCGATCAACAAGTTGAATTGAATGATCAGCGATTAGTAATCTCTGGAAATATCACTAGAACATCGGGTACTTTTACAGGCACTGATAACAGTATGATTTCAATTTTGGGAACATCTGGAGGAAGTGCTGGAGAGCTCCACTTTACTGATCCAACAATTACTAATCTTTCAGATTTATTGGTGAATAGAAAAGGTGTAAATGGATCGATAACTTTAGGAACGCTATTAACTATTGGTACAAATCCAGGAGATAATGGTTCTATGACTTTAACTGAAGGTGAATTGATATTGAATGGTAATAGACTATTGATTAATAGTGCTGCAAATCAATTCAACAGAACAAATGGATCTATTACAGGTAGTAATAGTTCAACTTTGATTGTTCAAGGTGCAGGAGATTTTGGCGATGATTTGGTCTTTACTTCAGGTAGTGAAGAATTAAACGAATTGGGTATTGATAGAACTGGAGATTTGGTAATGGGAAGTTCATTGTTCCTCTACGACAAAATTGGTTTAAAAAGCGGAATTATCCATACTACAAATACCAATTTAATTACACTGGGAGCCTTAGCAGAAGTTAGAGATTTTGATACAGATTCACCTGCAGAAACATCTATTCATCCAGCAGGAGGGCCTAAAGGTGGTAACAGCGGTTTTGGTTCTTCTGGAGGTTCAGAAGACTCTCATATACAAGGGCCAATGGCAAAAGTTTTTACAGGTCATTTAGCGTCAGGAAAAAGCTTTAGATTCCCAATTGGAAAAAATGGAGAATTAAGAGAGATTGGTGTTGCAGAAGTTGGTAAGAATGAAAACGATAGTAGTTTGTCTGTAACTTGGCCTACCGTATTTAGAGCTGAATATTTTAAAGCTGAGCCACCTAAACCAGGAGCAACAGCAATTAAAAGTGGTTCTAGTCTAACTCATGTAAGTAGTGTAGAATACTGGGATTTACACAGAAGTAGCGGTGATGCCTCGGCAAAAGTAATTATGCACTGGGACACTGATACTGATGTAGCTACAGATGCGAGCCAGTACGATAACTTGAGAGTTGCACACTATGATGATGGAAGTGATGAGTGGGAAAGCATTGGTGATGGAAATGAATTAGATTACGATACTGATCTTGGTTATTTTGTCTCATCAGTTGCCTCAGACGATTTTAGCTATTATACGCCGGCTTCAACTACACTTTATAATCTTTTACCTGTAGAATTGAAAAGTTTTACAGCAGAACATGTAAAAGACAAAGGTGTTGATTTAAATTGGGAAGCTATTGAGCGTAATAGTGAAGGCTACATTTTACAAAGGTCAATTGGGAATACTGAGAGTTTTGAAGTAATCGCTCATTATGAAAATCAGTCTGAGCTTGTTAGTAAAAATGATGCTGTTTCTATCAGTAATTTTAATTATTTAGATAATGATGGTATTGAACCAGGCGAGGTACATTATTATATGCTTCAACAAGTAGATAAAGATGGAAATGTAGAAACATTCGACCTGAAATCTGTAAATGTAGGTGCTAAAGTTGTTTTATATCAAAACCATCCAAACCCTTCGGGTACTTATACAACTCTTTCATTTTCTATTGAAAAAGAAGCCAGAACAAAACTAGAAATATTTGATATGTCTGGTAGGTTTATAGCTACTGTTGTAGATAATATGCTTGAGTCTGGTACCCATCAGTATGAATACAATGTATCTAGGTTAAAGACGGGCGTTTATGCAGTTAAGATGACTTATGGTGATAAAGTGTTAAATATTAAGATGCTAGTAGCTAAATAAGCTGCTAGTATTTATGAAATAAAAAAGCCTTCTGTAATTAAACAGGAGGCTTTCTTTTTTTGAAGTGAAATTGATTCTACTCTAGGCCTTACCTTTTAAATAAAAGGGATTGAAAATCAAGGTTTTAAATGCATTAATGTATAAAATAAAACCCCGCAATTAGCTAATAAAAGCTTTTTTCGGGGTTTTTGATTTGTTAAATTGTAGTGTCTAATCACAATTAACACTACAATATATGAGAGATCAACAGCTTTTCCAACCACAAGATTACTTAACTCCAAAATGGTATTTATTTAAGAGTAGTAAATTGGGTAATGTTTATGATAGCATCCCTTGGGAACAACTTTCTGCATGTCTGCCTAAGAAAAATAAAGGCCCTGGTGCTCCTAGCTGGTTTTCGCCTCAGGGCATGTTTGGCTTAATGTTTCTAAAAGCCTATTTAAACCTGAGTGATGAAAAGCTCATAGCACGCTTTAATACCGATTGGAGCCTTCAGCTATTTTGCAATAAATTGCTACAGGATCATCAAAAGATTAAGGATAAGGCCATTTTAAGTCGAATCAGGACGTATATGGCGGACCATACTGATTGGCAACAACTTCAAGAGGTACTACTCCAACACTGGAAAACAGACATGCATAATACGCATGTGCTCTTAATGGATGCTACTTGTTATGAGAGTTATATTCGTTTTCCTACCGATGTTAAGCTGCTCTGGGAGAGCTGCCAATGGGTGTTTGAAAAGCAGCTTTACAGATACTGTAAAATATTAGGAGTAAAACGACCTGGCTCCAAATATATAGATCAAAAGCGCATGCAGATGTCTTATGATCGTAGTCGTAAAAAGACATATAAAGCTGGTCGCAAGCGTAAAAAGTCATTGATATATCTACTATCCAAAGGATTGGGGCAACTGCAATGCCTACTTAACGAAAATCCACAAATACAGCTTCACTTACATGAGAGAACATATCTAAAAACTATAAAGAAGATAATCGAGCAACAGCAATTCTTGCAGCAGCATCCAGCTAAAGAATTGAAAAACAGGATTGTATCACTTCCCAAGGCTTATGTTAGGCCGATAGTGCGAGGTAAAGAAGCTAAAAGGGTTGAGTTCGGAATGAAGGCACACCTGCTTCAGGTGGATGGTATCTGCTTTATCGATACCATGGAGTTCCGCGCTTTTAATGAAAGTACCAGACTGAAATTAAGTAGTTTAAAACATAGATCGATATTTGGCTCACTTCATCAACTAGGAGCAGATCGCATTTACGCCACCAACAAAAACAGGAAGTATTTAACAGAAAAGAAGATATTTACCTGCTTTCCAAAGAAAGGTCCTAAAGTAAACAACCCTGCTGAAAGCCAACTCAGAAGTCTCATCTCTAGCCAAAGAGCCACGGTGATGGAGGGAAGTTTTGGCGTGCATAAAACAGCTTATGGCCTCAATAAGATCAAGGTTAAAGGAGAAAAACGAGAAATGATACACGTTTTTTTCGCAGTTATGATGGCCAATGCCGTTAAGATCAGCAAAAGGAAATCAGAACAAGCCCCTCTACTTCAGGCCGCCTAAACCTAAAGCTGAAAAGCCTATGGGATGAGTGTGTCTATACTATCCAAAAGCAATATTTTCCAGTTTTATCAATAGGATTACTCACAGTATTGTACTTTTTAAATAGTCCAAAACAGCAGGTACCAAGATTTGAAACAAAAAAAAGCTGAACTTTATCTATCCAACTCTTATTTTTTATTGGTCTTAATCAATTTTCAAGGAGGCCCTACTCTAAAAACTGAGCGAGCAATTTACTTCTTGAAGTATATCTTAATTTTCGTATTCCTTTTTCTTTAATCTGTCTTACTCTTTCACGAGTTAGGCCAAGGTATTCACCAATTTCCTGAAGAGTCATTTGTTCTTTGCCACCAATGCCAAAGGTCATTTTAATCACTTCTTGTTCTCTATAAGAAAGAGAGTTAAGTGTTCTTTCAATTTCTACTTTAAGTGATTCAATATCGCTTAAATTGGCATCTACTTTAGGAGCATTTTCATTCTCTATTACATCGAGTAGAGAACTACTATCGTCATCTCCTCCAATTGGAGCATCAAAAGAAACTTGTCTAGATGCAGAATTTAATGCACCATTAATTTCTTTAGTAGTCATTTCTAAAGCATCAGCAAGTTCATCGTCGGTAGGTTCTCTCTCATACTTTTGTTCAAGACCAGAAGAAACCTTCTTAATTTTAGAGATTGTACCAGATAAGCTTACAGGAATTTTTACAATTCGAGAATTTTCAGAAAGAGCCTGCATAACAGATTGTCTAATCCACCAAACAGCATAAGAGATAAATTTAAAGCCTCTTGTTTCATCAAATTTGTGTGCAGCTTTTACTAGACCTATATTACCTTCATTAATCAAGTCATTTAATGATAGACTTTGGTTTTGGTATTGTTTAGCAACTGAAACTACAAATCGTAAATTAGCTTTGATTAATTTTTCGAGTGCTCTTTGGTCTCCCTCCTTAATTCTTTTTACTAAAGAAATTTCTTCATCTGGCAGCAAGAGATCAATTTTATTGATTTCCTGAAAATATTTTTCGAGAGACTCGCTTTCTCTTCTGTTAGTAATACTTTGGGTAATTTTTAACTGCCGCATTTTATTATGTTTAGTAAAACTGCATTACACAAATGAACTATAAAAAACTACACAGGAAGATATGAGATTCTACTCTGTAGTATGTAAGTTAAAAAAAAAATATAAGTTTTAATACTAACGATGTTTTTTAATATCTAATTCCCCTTAATCATAATAATGTTGCATTCTTTTTAATATCCTCATAAACTGTATCGAAACTTACCTCAATAATGGCATTAGGATCTTGAGGAAATATTAGCTTTTTAAAGATGTTTTCTTTCCACCATAATAGGTAGTCGGGAGCAATTCTTGCAGTGCTAATTTTTTCTTCACCTTTGTCTTCGTAGCCAAACACAGTAAATGCAACTTCTGAAAGTGCACTTATGTCATATACAATTATCGGAAAGGAAACTAATAGCTCTGGAGCATGAAAAACTTGTAATTTTGGCTCTTTAGAATCTGTCGAATTATTTAATGTTTTAATAAGTTCGACAGGTTGCGGTACTTTAAGTTCGTATTTTAGATAGTTATATAAATTATTCCAAAATTGAAAAGCTTTATTCCCAGTAATATCTGGATGTGGAAAATAAAATTTATAAGAAGCCTGAATAATATTTTCTGAACTGATTACTCCTAGCTTTTTTAGCATTTGTTTTTTTATCTCATCAGACCACGTTTTATTATTTACTATACCAGGCTCACGCGTAGTTACTAATACTTTATCAGCAACTAGGCCTCTTTTTTCTAGTAAATAAAAGTCGTTTGAGTCTACAGTTTTTACATTGGTGTCTTCTGCTTTCTTGTTTTTTTGTAAATCGAAATAATCATTAAATACTATTTCAATTTTATTGATCATTTGTGAAGCTTCTTCATTACCTACTTTTTCCACCAAAAGATCTTCGATTGCATTTTTGAGATTCGGAGATAATTTTCTCTCTCCATTTACAACCTGATTTACAAAAGCCCTAACGCTATTAAAGTTTTTGTTAGACCAATCAGAATCTTTAATTGAGATAATTTCTTTTACTAACTCTGTTTGAGAATTAAATAATTGCTTACCAGATACATCAATTAACTGCTTAAATAAAAGTTCTGATGGAGTCATAACATGCTTTTCTGATTAAAAATATGATATAAATATAGCAAAAAAGCTTTTTTTTATCATTAACTACTAATTTATTTGATAATAATCTAAACTTAACTAAATAATTAACGTAAAATATGCTTAATTATAGCATTTTAATTTTAAAAGTATGTCAAAGATTAGTTTCATTTTAGGTTTTGTAATCGCAATAATATTTACTGCATCAGGTGTAAAATTAGATTTTAACCATATTAGCTTTGAAAAAAGTACTGTTAAGCAAATTCAATTAAATGACAATATCGATTGTGACACAGTAAGTTATGTTAAAAGCTATAATAAAAGTCAGGTTAGCTTATTTAATTAACTAGTTATTTGCTTAATTAGATAAGTTTCTAAACTTTTATGTAAGTTGCCTTTTGTTATAGAAGAGTGAATAAAAGTTATCTATCAAAATAGATGACTCGAATAGAGAATGATTAGCTTATTTGTTGCGTTATTAGCTTAAAATTAAGATTTCTTGCTATATAGGCATTAATTATGTTAAGCATTGTCAATAACTAAATTAATAAATTGCAGCCAACATATTTTTTGATAGAAAACCAAAGTAACCGAGTAATTACTTATGAGGTTAGTGATCTAGATAGTGAAATTCCATCATCTTTATATTATTCATATACTTATAACTATCAGTGGATTAATAGGCATGAGAATATATTAAGCCAATACGAATTTGAAAAGACAGATTATTTACGATTATCTGATAGTGAGTTACAGATAAGAAAAAGTGAAAAAACACATATCTTCTCATTAAAAGAGATTAAAAGTTTGGATATGGAGTTTCGGTATTTAATTATACCATTAATTATTGGGGGAATCGTGTTGTCTCTTTCATTGGTTAGTATTTTTTCTGCAGTAGTAGAAAGCTGGGTAGGGATGATGTTAGTGAGTATTGGAGTTATATTATTATATTTTGGGATTAAAGGTTCTTACCAAGTAAGTGTAGAGACTTTTAGTTCTAAATTTTCATTTTTTCTTGACGATGAAGATAAGGGTTTACAAAGCTTTTTGGCAGGTGTAAATAATTATCGTAGAGGGAAGATGAATAAATTTTAAAAAAAAATGCAATCTTATTTGATTTTAAAAAATACAATCTTACTTTTGTGGCACTTTAAGCCATACGGCTGCAAGAAAGACCCATGGTGTAACTGGCAACACGTCTGATTTTGGTTCAGAAGAGTCCAGGTTCGAGCCCTGGTGGGTCTGCAAGAAAAGCTTCACTAATTTATCTAGTGAAGCTTTTTTGTTTTTAGATTTTGTTATTCCATTTTACAACAAAGATGGATTTCTGCATACCACTCATCACTATTATCTTCGCTAAAACTGTTTTTTTTGCTGTATATCACTTTCTCAACCTTTAAAGGATATTCTTGTCCATCTTTAATGTACTTATTCTTATTTCTTTCTAAAAACTCATTTTTTTTTAGTCCAAAATAATCTCTTTTAGTAAGTATATTTTTTATGAATATAAATTCTCCTGGTCGGGGGATAAATGGTAGACTTACTGGTTCGGCTTTGTCAATTATTTTTCCAGTGTCATCGGTAAAATAAAAAAGCACAAATAAATGGGAGTTAAGCATTTTATATTAAAATTATTAAAAGTCAAAAAAATACTAATGTTGTTAGTTGAGACTTTTAAGGATATTGATTCTAATATGAAGTTTGCTTTCTCTTCTGTAATAACCAATATACCAAATTATTTTTCTTTCTCTGGTACAGTTTCTTTTCTAGTATCTGAAATTATAACGCTTTCCTCAATTTCGATTTTTTTATTTTTTTCATCTTTAGTTTTCTGAGTTTGAACAAATCTCGAAATATCTGCAGAAATAACACTTTCAACCCTTTCAACTAAAAGTTTCTTCATTTCTTCCTCAGAGTCTATATCACGATAAGGTCCTGCTTTAAATTCAAAAAGATGTTTTTCTTTTTTTAAAACCTCTTCATTTGCTCTGTAATTAAACCAGTTTGTTTGTGGTTGGCTTAATTTATCAAAACCAGCAACAATTGCTATTATACAAGAAATAATTGCATTTAGTAAGCCTTCAAAAGCTTTTATGTTTTCAGGAACAAGTGTAAAAAGAATTACATTAACAGGAATAACAGCACCTAGAGTTATGATTATCTTTTGATAATTCATAAAGCTTTTTTTACTGATATTAGCCTTTTGCTCATACCATTTTCTTTGCGATTCAAGGCGAGATTCTATGTATTCCTGAATGTTCATAAGTTTAAAAAAGGTTAGAAGGTTTGTCGAAATAGTAAATTTTAAATTGCTGTAGCGTCGCAAGTATTTATAAAGAAATTGTAATTAAAAATAGGTTATATTTTATAATACTAAAAAAATTGCTTCGCTCAAGGAGTTAAATCATAATCAAAAGTTGTAATAAATCAACATTTGTTAAGAATCAATAACAAAGAATTGAACGGTTTTGGGATGGAATTTGAAATGATGCTAATCCATTTGCGTTTATAAATCGGTAATATAAACTAAACTACGATGCTTTTGAATTTTCTTAATAAACCAGTGTTATCTCTTCGGTTGATATTATTATCTCTTTTGTTATCGGGATATGCATTTAGCCAAACTGAAAGTGCCGGAATTTTAAATGATCCACTTAAAAAACCGGAGGTTTGGGAAAAACTTAAAATAAACCCATATAACGATGCTCTTTGGACAGCATACTTCAATGAAGATTTATTTACTCTTACAAAGGAGCAATATATAGAATATAATACTTGGAAAGCGCAATTGGTTGAGCTTCTATCTAAAGAAAACGAAAAGAAAGAGTTAGAGCTTTTAAAAAGAAGAGAAGAATATCTTGCTAATCGTTATAGCTATAAGAAATTAACAGAGTCGGACTTTGAAGTACTTACTCAAAACGTAAGCAAGAATTTTCCTATTATAGAACAGTATTTTAAAGAGCAGTTTGAAGCCTTAGGTGAGCCGTATCAATATTATGCTGATGTTCATCCTGATAAAGTATACAACCATACGAAATGGGTTGAAGAGAATGAAGAAAAACTAATGAATCTGAAGATGAATTAGATTCTACAAAACATCTTAATATATTTAAAGCAGTGTTAGAAAGTTAAACACTGCTTTTTTTTATTTAAAAAGGTAGTATATTTTTGGAATGCTTAAATGTGATTTTTTAAAATAAACTTTTTTATATGTTAGATGCTAGTCTAGAAGCCAAGATTGACACTTGGTTAAATGGAAATTACGATTCAGACACAAAAGATAGAATTCGTGATTTGAAGCAAAATAATGAAGATGAAATAATAGATTCATTTTATAAAAGTCTTGAGTTTGGTACTGGAGGTTTAAGAGGTTTAATGGGAGTAGGTACCAATAGAATGAATAAATATACTGTAGGATCAGCTACTCAAGGATTAGCGAATTATCTTCTAAAAAGTTTTGAGGGAGAGGAAGTAAAAGTGGCCGTAGCTCATGATAGCAGAAATAATAGTAGTTATTTTGCTAAAGTTGTTGCAGAAGTTTTTGCGGCTAATGGCATTAAGGTTTATTTGTTTGATGAGTTAAGGCCAACTCCAGAATTATCTTTTGCAATAAGATATTTAAAATGTCAAAGTGGTATAGTAATTACTGCATCACACAACCCTAAGGAATATAATGGGTATAAAGCCTATTGGAATGATGGTGGGCAGGTAGTACCTCCACACGATAAAAATATTATAGCAGAAGTAAATGCAATTAATTCTGTTGACGAAATAAAATTTGAAGGTGGTGAAGGTTTAATTGAATCTATAGGTGCAGATATTGATAAAGCGTATCTTGAAACGCTTCACAGTTTATCCCTTTCTCCAGAGGCCATAAAAGATCAAGAAGATTTAAAAATTGTATATACATCAATTCATGGTACTGGTATTACACTTGTTCCTGCTGTATTAGAAAAGTTTGGTTTTAAAAATGTTAATATTGTTGAGGAGCAAAAGGAGCCTAATGGCAATTTCCCGACAGTAGTTTATCCAAATCCGGAAGAAGCTGAAGCTTTAAGTATCGCTTTAAAGAAAGCTGAAGAAATTGATGCAGATATATTATTAGGAACTGATCCCGACTCAGATCGTGTTGGTATTGCTGTAAAAAATAATCATGGTAAATTTCAGCTTTTAAATGGTAACCAAACAGGTACTTTACTTTTCGATTATTTGATTAATGTAAGAAAAGAGAAAGGTATTAATACACCGAATGACTTTATAGCTAAAACAATTGTAACTACAGACCTTATAGATGCAATAGCTGAAAAGAATGGGATGAAATGTTTTAATACTCTTACAGGCTTTAAATACATAGCTGAGGTAATTAAGGCTAATGAAGGTGAATTAAACTTTGTAGCTGGTGCTGAAGAAAGTTATGGCTATTTAATTGGTGATGCTGTAAGAGATAAAGATGCTATTGGTTCTGTTGCGTTAATTTGTGAATTAGTTGCTTATGCTAAATATAAAGGTAAATCATTGTTTGACAGACTTGCAGAGATTTATAAAGAATATGGCTTTTATAAGGAGAGTTTGATATCTATTACCAAAAAAGGTAAGAAAGGTGCAGAAGAAATTGCTGAGATGATGAAGAGTTTAAGAACAAATCCACCAAGTGAAATAAATGGATCTAAGCTAGTATTATTATTAGATTATCAATCTCTTACTGCTACTTCATTCCCAGAAAAGAAAGAAGATGTATTAGATTTCCCTAAATCGAATGTTCTTCAATTTATTACAGAAGATGGAAGTAAGATCTCTGCTAGACCTTCTGGTACTGAGCCTAAAATCAAGTTTTATTTTAGTGTAAATACACCATTAGAGAATACAGCTGATTATGATGCTGTTTCTGATAAGCTTGATGAGAAAATTAGAAGAATAATTGAAAGTATGAATTTAAAATAAAAACAAAGAGCCGGTTTTAAACCGGCTCTTTGTTTTATATAGTATGATGGGAGGGGAATAAGTAAATTGATCATTTATTCTTCTTCGTCATCATCGTCGCTGTCGTCGTCATCATCATCAAATTCATCATCACTATCTTCACCATTATAGCCATTACTGCTTTTTGAGATTTCGTCATCAAAATCATCGTCATCATCTTCGTCATCAAAATCCTGTACCATTTCAGCAAGCTGTACACTTACTTTAACCAGATAATATGCTTCATCTGTTTCAATAGGTACTGCCTTAACTAATTCACCTTTAGCATTTTTAAACTTGATAATATCCTCATCATAGCCATCGGGATATTTATCAGCAAGTGCTTTTAGTATGTGATCAGGTAGAGTTTTGTAATCAACTACGAGCCTTTTCTTATCCATGAGAGAGTAAAAATTTATTTCAAATGTGAAAGTTTAAAAGGTTTTACAAGACTGCAATATAAATGATTAAATAAATAATATGCATCATTTATTATGTGAAAAATAAGAAAATTTAAATTTTATTTTCAAGCTTTTTTTAAAGAAAATTCATCTATTTTTTTATCATTTCAATGAGCTCTCTTTCTATATCCCAATCCTTTGCTAATTTAAGCATCGCGGTAGCCTCCATTTCACTTATGTAGCCTTTTCTATTATTTGCATCCCATACCATACTTAAATAGGAAAGCCTTTCTTCTTTTTCCATTTGAAGCATTACTTCTTTAAGATGATCTCTGGCTCTATCAAATGCAGTATAGTAATCTTTTGCTATAAAAGCATTCGCCCAATTCAATTCTTCATGAGCATTGAGATTATCAGCTGTCTCATCAAGAATTTTTTGTTCATCTTCATCTAATCCATGATAATGGAAGATGACAGACTTTAATAAAAGATATGCTTTTTTAGCTTCACTGGTCATAAAAAAATAATTAGTAATCAATCACTTATTTCTAGCATTATATTGGAAGCAATAATTACCAATTAAATATATGAAAAAAATAGAGACTATATAGTCTCTATTTATTTAATTTTTGTTTAAAGAATTCGTATGTACGTTTTAAGCCTTCTGCTCTGTCAACTTTAGGCTCCCAACCTAAAATCTCTTTTGCTTTTGTGATGTCTGGGCATCTCTGCTTAGGATCATCTTTTGGTAGAGGCTTATAAATAACTTTATTTTCAGTGCCTGTTAGTTTGATAATCTCTTCAGCAAAATCTTTAATGGTGATCTCACTTGGATTTCCAATATTCACAGGTGATGCATAATCACTCAATAATAGTCTGTAAATACCTTCAATTAAGTCATCAACATAGCAGAATGAACGAGTTTGGCTACCATCACCAAATACTGTAAGGTCATTACCTTCTAAAGCCTGACTCATGAAAGCAGGAAGTGCTCTTCCGTCGTCTAATCTCATTCTAGGACCATAAGTATTAAAGATTCTAACCATTCTTGTTTCAAGACCATGGTAGGTATGATAAGCCATCGTAATAGCTTCTTGGAATCTTTTTGCTTCATCATATACACCTCTTGGACCAACTGAGTTTACATTACCCCAATATTCTTCTTTTTGAGGATGCACATCAGGATCACCATAAATCTCTGAAGTAGAAGCAACAAGTATTCTAGCATTCTTAGCTTTAGCAAAACCTAATAAGTTGTGTGTTCCTAAAGATCCAACTTTAAGTGTTTGTATAGGAATCTTTAAATAATCTATTGGGCTTGCTGGAGAAGCAAAGTGTAAGATGTAATCTATTTGTCCAGAAACATGAACAAATTTCGATACATCATGATGATAAAATTCAAAATGCTTATTTGGAAATAGATGTTCTATATTTTCCAAATTTCCAGTTATTAAGTTGTCCATTCCAACAACTTCATAACCATTATCAATAAATTTATCGCAAAGGTGGGAGCCTAAAAAACCTGCAGCTCCCGTAATTAAAACTCTTTTCATTATATGTGGGTTGATATTTACTTTGATTAATTAAGAAATTACATCTCTACCTATGCTTGAGTAGTAATATCCTTTTTCTTTCATTTCGTCCAAATCATATAAGTTTCTACCATCAAAAATTACTTTTGATTTTAATAAGCTAGAAACTTTCTCAAAATCTGGATTTCTAAATACAGACCATTCTGTAGCAATAATCAAAGCATCTGCATCTTCAATTGCGTCGTATTGATCTTTTGCAAAAGAAATTTTATCTCCAACTAGGTTTTCAACATTTTCCATTGCTTCTGGATCATAAGCTTTAATAATAGCACCTGCTTCAACTAATTCATTAATTATATAAAGTGCAGGAGCTTCTCTAATATCGTCAGTATCAGGTTTAAATGCTAATCCCCATAATGCAAGCTTAACTCCTTTAAGCTCATTTTTAAAGTAATCTTTAATCTTAGGAACAATAATGGTTTTTTGTTTCTCATTAATGCTCATTACAGAGTCTAAAATATTAAATTCATAGCCATACTCTTTACCAGATTTAGCAAGGGCTTGAACATCTTTTGGGAAACAGCTACCGCCATAACCAATACCTGGGAATAAGAAACGCTTACCAATTCTAGTATCAGTACCTATACCTATTCTTACTTTATCAACATCTGCCCCTACTTTTTCACAGAAGTTGGCGATCTCGTTCATAAAAGTAATTTTTGTTGCTAAGAATGAGTTTGCAGCATATTTAGTAAGCTCTGCAGATTTCTCATCCATAAAGATAATCGGGTTACCTTGACGAACATATGGTTTGTATAAGGCATTCATTAAAGCCTGACCTTTATCAGAACTACATCCTATTACAATTCTGTCAGGTTTCATGAAATCATCAACAGCAAATCCTTCTCTTAAAAACTCTGGATTGGAAACTACATCAAAATCAACAGTAGCATTTTCTGAGATTTTAGCTGAGACTTTATCTGCTGTACCAACAGGAACTGTACTTTTATCAACAATCACTTTATATTCCTTCATGATTTTGCCTAATGAATCAGCTACACCTAAAATGTAAGATAAATCAGCAGAACCATCTTCTCCTGGAGGTGTTGGAAGGGCTAAGAAGATAATAGTTGCATGATCAACTGCTTCTTCCAAGTTTGTAGTAAAGCTTAACCTTCCTGCTTTAATATTTCTTTCGAAAAATACGTCTAGGTGAGGTTCATAAATAGGGACAATTCCATTGCGCATTTTTTCAACCTTTTTCTCATCAATGTCAACGCAAATAACATTATTACCTGTTTCGGCAAGGCACGTACCTGTCACCAAACCTACATAACCTGTTCCTACTACTGCTATGTTCATGTTTAAAAATTATTATTAATTAAATGATATGTTTTAAATTAATCTGGTTAGTTAATTAAAGTAAGAGTGATAGTTTTCGGTTGATTAATAAATTGATTCGACAATTTTATCTAAGAAATCGGCTTGACAAAAATTAAAATCGTTAACGAATGGTAATTTGAGCGCATTTATTAATGAATTTTCACACATTTTCATGAATGTTAGTTTTTTTGAATAAAAACTTAATTAACAAACTCTATACTTTTTTTTAAAGTATTATAGATAATCGTCTAATTCACCTAATCCTTGTCTGATTATTTCAAATGATTCATCAATACAATTTATCACTGTAGAAGGAGTGTTTCCTCCATATCCACCATCAATTATCACATCTACTAGTTTCTCGAATTTTTCAAATATTAATTCTGGATCAGTACTGTATTCAATTACATCATCATCATCTCTAATTGAAGTTGTAATAATAGGATTGCCAAGCTCTTTTACTATTTGCCTCGGAATATTATTATCTGGAACTCTTATTCCTACCTGAGGTTTTTTCACATTTAAAATCTTGGGAACTTTGCTACTTGCTTCCAAAATAAATGTAAATGGGCCTGGTAAGGCTTTTTTCATTACCTTAAATACAGTATTATCTATTCTTTTTGCATAAAGACTAATGTCGCTTAAGTCATAGCAAATGAATGATAAATTCAATTTATTAGGTTTTATGTTTTTTAGAATACAAAGTCTTTGAATTGCTTTTTGATTATACAAATCACAACCAATACCATATACTGTATCTGTCGGATAAATTACTAATCCTCCATCTCTTATGATATCTGCTACTTTCTTTACAAGATGTTCCTGAGGGTTTTCAGGATATAACTTTATGAATTCTGCCATAAAATATTTATGGACGAAAAAATTAAAAAATGATAAATAAGATACTTTATATTAAGTCAAAAAAATATCGCTAAAATTACATATTTTTTTTAATTGTCATTGTTGTAGCGATTATTAATTCAATTAATCTTTTGTATCTATTATAAAAATGGAAATAATTAAATGTATAAGACTTTTTTTGCCTAAATGTTTACAATCCTTCTGATAATAATACAACTATCGATCTGTCTTTGAGAGTTATGGTATTTGTCTTAGTAATTTCAGCATCTTTAATGGGTATAATGTCCTTTGGTGAAGTTTCGGCAGTATCTATAATTTTTTTCCATTTGCCTACAGGTCTTTTATGAAATAGTGGTAATTCAAAATCTAGGTCTTCCCAATAAGCATTAACCATTACATGGAGATATTCTTTGGCATTTGGTTTACCTAATGTAAAAGCAATACTGTGTGAGTTTTCTCCCCAATCTGGTTTTCCTATTTGTGTTCCATGCCAAGTTATATGTGGAGTTTTGTCTCTTTGAGCATCTTCCCAAAATCGGTCTTCATGTAGGATTTTAAACTTTTTAAAGAAATCATTGATTAGTGTTTTCACAAATCGTAGTAATCCATCATTTTCTTTTACAAGATTCCAATCGAACCAGCTAATTTCATTATCCTGACAATAAGCATTATTGTTTCCATTTTGTGTTCTTCTTACTTCATCACCCATTAAAAGCATAGGTGTTCCTTGTGATACCATGAGGATAGTGAAGAAGTTTTTTATTTGCCTTAAGCGAAGTCTGTCAATATTTTCATCATCTGTATCGCCTTCCACACCACAATTCCAACTAAAATTTTCATTCATCCCATCTCGGTTGTTTTCTTCATTTAGTTCATTGTGTTTTTCGTTGTATGAAACCAAATCATTTAGAGTAAAACCATCGTGGCAAGTAACAAAGTTTATACTTCTGTTAGGGTCTCTGTTTATACCATAAAACAAATCTGGGCTACCTAGAATTTTTTGTACTACACCTCCAGCCAGTAGCTTATCACTTTTCATAAATCTCCTTACATCATCTCTATATTTACCGTTCCACTCAGACCATTTATCACCAATAAAGCTACCTACCTGATATAGCCCTGCTGCATCCCATGCTTCGGCGATAACTTTTGTGCCAGCTAAAATTGGTTCAGATTCGATTTCCCAAAGGATAGGAGGGTTTTCTAATGGGATTCCATTTTCATCTCTTGAAAGTACTGATGCTAGGTCAAATCGGAATCCATCAATATGCATTTCAGACACCCAGTAGTTGAGGGAATCCATAATCATTCTTCTTACAATCGAATGATTTGCATTTAATGAGTTGCCACAGCCTGTGAAATCAGAAAAATCATTATTGTTGTTCAATGTGTAATAAGCTCCTGGTCCGTAGCCTTTAAAACATTGGGTTACTCCAGTAATCCCACCTTCTGAAGTATGGTTATATACAACATCTAGAATAACTTCGATACCAGCCTTATGTAAGGCTTTTACCATATCTTTAAATTCACTAACTGTTTTTACAGGGTCATTGCTAGTGCCATAAGAGTGGTGAGGAGAGAAGAAGCCTATAGGAGAATAACCCCAATAATTCACGCCATTAGGCGCATCTTGATGATCAAACTGATGAACTGGAAGCAATTCTACAGCTGTAATTCCCAGTTCTTTTAAATAAGGTATTTTTTCTATCAGTCCTAAATAAGTTCCTCTGAGGTTTTTACTAACCCCTGAGTTGGTGTGTTTTGTAAAACCAGCTACATGCAATTCATAAATAATTGATTTAGAATAAGGAATTTGCAGCGGTTTATCTCCCTCCCAATTATAAGCCTGACTATTAATTACCACGCTTTTCATAGCATAAGCTGCATTTTCTACTCCATATTGCTTTGCTTTATGTCTATCGTAGTTTTTACCAACTGCAATGCTTTTGGCATATGGGTCTAACAGTAATTTGCTGCCATCAAACAAATTTCCATCTTCGGGAGAATAGTTGCCATATACTCTATATCCGTAAAGCTGTCCTTCTTTAACACTGGGGATAAAAATATGCCAATAATAAAAAGTCTTATTTATCTTACTATCTAAGCGGAAAACTTGGATAGGTTCTGTGTCGTCAGCATCATTAAAAAATAAAAGCTCGACTGCTTGACAGTTTTTACTAAAAATACAAAAATTAACTCCTTCAGATTTATATGTGGCTCCAAGTGGAAAACTCTTACCTGGTTGTGTGTCAGATTTCATAGGTTAGATCAGATTACCGATTTAGTGTTGAGAATCTAAAAAAATAAGAATTGGTCTATTAAATATGGATTAATTATACAAAATTCAGGGTGTAATGCTGTTACAACTTGTTTAATTTTTTAATAAAATAAATCATATACCACAAATCATAAATATGGAATTTGAACATGACTTTATAAAGTATGCTATTAACAGATTAAGGAAAAGGTTTTTCCATATACCTGAAATAATTTCTATAGGAGTTGGAAAAAGTAGAGACTCTGAGTTAGCACGATCTTCAAATTCAATTATCTTTTCAGTTGATAATATAAAGACTAAAAATAAGCTATTGTTAGATGGGTTTATTCCAGCGTTTTTTGAAGGTATTCCAATTAAAATACAAGAAAGTCCAAGGTTTGAGATTCTTCATAATACATTACAAAGTGGTGCGGGTATTGGACATATTAATGGTGGAAACGGGACTTTAGGAACATTTGTTAAAAAAGATGGTATTGAATATATCCTTTCTAATAATCATGTACTAGCAAATTGCAATAATGGAAAGCAAGGTGATGAAATAGTTTTTAAAAAATCGAGAAAGAATAATCGAGAAAGTGCTGGTTATTTATATGATTTTATCCACGTTCATACTGAAACCAACCGTTTAGTATTAAGTAAAATCAAGGATAAGTTAAAATTACATTTAAATACATCAACCAAACTAAGAGAACCTGAATGTTATAACTATGTAGATGCTGCTTTAGCAATACCAATTGAGAAAGGTAATTTAAACATTCCTGCTATTGGTTTAATTAATATTATTAAACCTGCTACTGCTGGTTTAATAGTAAGAAAGTATGGAAACGCTACAGGTTTTACAGAAGGTGAAATAATACAAACAGCAGTTACATGTAAAGTGAAGTTTGGGAAAAAAATGGCGGTATTTACAGATCAGATAATGTGTGAAATGCCAAACAAACCGGGAGACAGTGGAGCTTTATTAGTCTCTGATAATAGTGCTGTTGGATTAGTTTTTTCTGGAAACAAAAATTATCTATTAGCGAACCGTATTGAACGTGTATTTGGAGCTTTAAAAATAACATTTTAATAAACTATCTAAGAATAGTAAATGAGAAGACTAATATTCTTCATTCTGCTTTCCTGTTTGCTTACTTCTTGTAACAATGAGAACAAGAGGGTTTTGCTCGTGTTTGATCCTACAGGCTCTCAGGCACAAGAAATAATATCAATTGCACTTAAAGACAAATCTATAGAGCTAGATACAACTACTTCAATAAGTTACATTCATGAAGATACTTTAAAGAGTTATCCATATTTGGTTTTGGTTGGAGTTGATGGAAAAGAGCTAAATGCGAAGCAACAAAACCATTTAGAAAGATATGTACAGGCATCAGGAGAATTAATTCTTATCGGCACGAATATTAATCCCAAATATCAGTGGCCATGGTACGATAAATTAGCTTCTAAAATCAATGACAATATTCAGAATCCATCTGTTATTAGGTCCGTAAAAACTTCTATTGGTGAATTTGATAAAAACATACAAGTAAATTTCGATGGAGGTAATATTAAATTATTCCCACTTGTAGGTAGTTCAATTAATAAGATTTGGGAGGGAATTGTAGAAAAACCTTTACCAGATTATAATCTAGCACATACCTTACGAATGCCTGAAGAAAATCGATTTGTAAGAGTAGTTTTAGATGCTGAGGTGAATAAACCTATAGATCTTACAATAATGCCGAATGGTAAAGTGATCTTTATTGAGAGTGAAGGAAATGTGAAACTGCATAATCCTGAAACAGGGAAAACTAAATTGCTAACAATTTTTGAAGTTAACCCCAGTAGTGATAATACAGCTGGTTTGCTAGGAGTAGAACTTGATCCTAATTTTATAAACAATGGATGGATTTATTTTTACTATTCTGTTTCGGGAGACAAACAAGTGCAACGTTTATCCAGATTTTTTATGGCTGCTGATAGTCTTTTGAAAGATACTGAAAGAATAATACTAGAAGTACCTACACAAAAGGAAAACTGTTGTTATGCTGGTGGTTCGATAAAGTTTGGTCCAGATGGTTTGCTTTACCTTTCTACCGCTGAGGGCACAAGTTCAATTGAGTCTGATGGATTGTTGTTACTGGATGATAGGACAAATAAAAGCACTGTTGACTCATTAAATTATTCTGTTAATGTAAATGATTTGCGAGGCAAAATTTTGAGAATTAAAGTAAATGATGATGGTACATACAGTATTCCTGATGGAAATTTATTTCCTAAAGATGATTCTAAAGGAAAACCTGAGATTTATGTGATGGGAGTTCGAAACCCTTTTAGAATTTTTATTGACCAGAAAAATGGGAGTTTATATTGGGGAGATGTCGGGCCGGAATTAGAAATGACACAAAGTTACGATGAGTTTAATAGAGCCAAAGAGTCGAGTAATTACGGATGGCCATATTTTATTGCTGATAACAAAGTATATCCAAATTTTGAGACCAATACTTTTGGCGAAAATTTAGATTCTATTATTCATCCAAATGATACAGAGAAAGCGATTTTGCCCAAAGCTCAAGTTCCTTTAATTTGGTATTCTTATTCAGAATCTGATTTGTGGCCAATTTTAGGAAAGGGAGCAAAGAAGGCAATGGCAGGTCCTGTATATTATTCAGATATGTATCCAAATTCTAAAAAGAAGTTTCCAAAGTACTACGATGGTAAATGGTTTATTTATGAGCAAGCTAGAAATTGGATAATGACAGTAAGTTTTGATGGAAATGATAAAGTAGAAAAAATAGAGCCTTTTCTTTCAGACATGCTTCTTTCTAAACCAATTGATTTGGAATTTGGTCCAGATGGGACAATGTATTTATTAGAATATGGGGCTAATAACGATGATGCAAAAATTGTAAAAATTGAATATATAGATGGTAATAGAGCACCTATAGCAAACATTAAGAGTGATGTAAAAGCAGGTACTGCTCCTTTAGTTGTTCATTTTTCTGCCGGTGGTTCTTACGATTTTGACCCAGACGATGAATTATCTTACAGGTGGGTAGTAGAAGAAACGAACGATAAAGAGAAAGGTAACGAAGTTGATTTTAAGTTTAAAAAAGAAGGAATCTATACAGTAAAGTTGATTGCGAAAGATGATAAGGGAAAAAGTACTGAAGCCTTTACAACTATTAAAGTCGGTAATGAGCCTCCTAAAATCAACATTGAAATAAGTGGAAATAGTAGCTACTATTACGATAGTATCGATATCAGTTATAAAATCTCAGTAACAGATAAAGAAGATGCTGAGATTGATCGGGATAAAATTAAAGTGGCTTTTGAATATTTACCTAGTAGAAAAGATTTAGCACTTTTGTCTTCGAATAGTTTAGAGGTCTTACCTTATTTAAAAGGGAAAACTTTGATAGACAAAAGTGATTGCGCTTCTTGTCATTCCATAAATGAGCCTTCTATCGGACCTAGCTATAAAGACATTTCCGAAAGGTACCGTGTAAATGATAAAACCATAAATGAACTAACCCAAAAAGTTATACTTGGTGGAAAAGGAAATTGGGGGCAAAACATAATGAATGCGCATCCTCAGCACTCAGTTGAAGAAACAACTGCAATGGTTGAGTATATTTTATCTTTAGAAAATAATATTTCTCAATTGCCATTACAGGGAAGTGTCCTGCTTGATAAACATTTAGAAAAAGAAGAAGGAGTTTATGTTTTTTCTGTGTCATATACAGATCATGGTACTAATAATATTTCTCCTTTGTCTACAAATAAATTATTGATTTTAAAAGTACCAAAAGTAGAGGCGGAGTCATATGAAGTTTATAAACATGTAAGTAGAAAAAGATCAAATGATGGTACATTTTCTTATGTAAGCGATATAAAGGATCAATCATATTTTGTCTTAAAAAATATTGATTTGAAAGATATTGGCTCAATTACTTATCATATCTCAAACCAAATGGCTGGAGCTACTATTTCAGTTTATCAGGATGCACCAGATGGAGAAATGATTAGTATTATGACAATGGGATTAGAAGATCATAATGGCGAATTTCGTGACTTTACTGCCCCTGTAAACCCAACCAATGGCGTGCATAATCTCTATTTTACTTTTACACATCCTGAAGAAAAGCACAAAACTCTTTTTCTTGTCGACTGGGTACAATTTAACATAAGGGGAGATTTGTAATATTTCTAAACAGTAAAATCCTATATTTTTGGCAATTGCTAACATTTTTGCTAATTTTATTACCAAAAATGTTAATTAAATGAGCAAAATAAAGAATGCAAGAATATTTACTTCATATGCCTGGGGTGGTGAAAGTGAAAAATTAGTAAATCAGTTAGAGAATTTTTTTCATGGTAAGTCAGTCAATTTAGTTCGAGACAAGACTAATGGATTGGGCTTTAAAGGACTTATAAAAGAGTTTATGCAGCAAATAGGGCGAGGTAATTTTGTGATTGCAATTATCTCAGACAAATACCTCAAGTCTAAAAACTGTATGTTTGAATTATTGGAAATACATAAGAATGGAGATTTTTATAATCGGATTTTTCCATTGGTATTAAATGATGCTAAAATTTATGAAGCGGAAGATATTATTGACTATACTGAATACTGGGATGATAAAATAGAAAAACTTGAAGAGAGAATTAAGGTTAGTAAAAGAGTAAGCAATCTTACTAGAGTTCATCGCGATTTAGATTTATATGTACAAATTCGAAGTACACTTGATCAGTTGTTAGATATTCTATCCAACATGAATACCTTCACCACAGAATTTCACCAAAGTGAGGGTTTCGAAACTTTGATAAATACCATTTTAAATCAGATTAAAGCTGAAAGTGAGTCATCAACAAGTGTTTTAGTTGGAGATAGTGCAAAGCAAAATAAGATTCAAACTAAGTTGATTGAGGGCATAGAAATGGTTTTGGTAGAAGGAGGATCTTTTTTTATGGGCTATAAACCTGATCGTGATGGTAGAGACGAAGATATGATTGATGCTAAACCTTTACATAAAGTGAATTTAGATTCTTACTTTATTGGAAAGTTTCTGATAACTCAAGAGCAATGGCAAAATGTAATGGGTAAAAACCCTTCGTATTTTAAAGACTCAGTATATAATCCAGTAGAAAATATTTGCTGGTTTGATAGCATCAAATTTATTGAAGAACTTAATCAAAAGGGAAAATATACATTTAGACTACCCACCGAAGCGGAGTGGGAGTTTGCTGCTAGAGGTGGCAAATTTTCTCAAGAAAATAGATTTGCAGGAGATAATGATTTAGAAAAAGTCGCATGGTATGGAAATAATGCTTTTAAGAAATCCCATTCAGTTGGGAGTAAGTTACCCAATGAGTTAGGTATATATGATATGTGTGGCAATGTGTGGGAATGGTGTAACGATTGGTACGATGCTGCCTATTACACACATAGTCCAAAGTTAAATCCCCAAGGTCCACAAACGGGCAAGTGTAAAGTACTTCGAGGTAGTTCTTGGTACGATTTTAAAAATCTCACTCGAATAGCTATTCGTTATAAGCTTTTTCCCAAGGCTAGGTATTTTGATATTGGTTTTCGTCTGGCTATGGAATACAATGATAACTAAAACAAAAGAGGCACTTTCCAGTGCCTCTTTTGTTTTATATTAAAAATGGTTGAAGAGATTATTTACCTCCTTCATCATTTATTTGACTTTCATCTTTAACTACATCACCTTTTGCATCTAACTCTACTATTTCGTAGCCTAAGCGAGCTAGTTTTGGTTTTAAAGATGCTTTATCACCAACTACTAGAATATTCATTTTTTCGTATGGAAGATTCTTTTTAGCCAATTTATTAATCTCTTCTTTAGTCATAGACTGTAATATTTTGTTTTGTTCTTTTACATAATCTTCGTCTAAACCATAATGAACAATTCTTCTTAAGAAACTGGCTTTTTGGTAAGGCGCTTCGTAATCACGCGCATCTCTCTGTCCAATAGATTTTTTCATAAAATCTAGTTCGTCTTCTGTAATACCATCATCAGCATACATTTTAATCTCATTCATAAATTCATATACTGCACTATCAGATGCTACAGCTTTAATACCAGCACTTGCTGTAAACGGTCCTACATTATCATCACCACTAAAATATGTACGAGCACCATATGTCCAACCTTTATCTTCACGGAGGTTGAGGTTGATGCGGCTGTTAAATGCACCACCAAGCGGATAGTTCATTAAATAAGATTTGAAATAATCTCCAGTTGCGTCGTAAGGCATGTCTGTCATGTAACCAATTCTTATTTGAGATTGAGGAGCTTGCTCTTTATCTACTAAATAAATTTTGGTTTTATCAACTGTTTGAGGTGTTGGCAATTCAGGAATAGTTACATCTTTTGCCTTCCAGTTTTTTAAGAAATCTAACATTGGTAAAATTTCTTTTTTTGAAAGGCTACCAACGATTACTAATTCAGATATTGATGGAGAGTAATATTCTCCGTAGAAGCTTTTTACATCATCAATTGTGACTGCTTGTACAGATTCTTCGATACCAGAAGATGGCACTGAGAAAATGTGTTCATCGCCGTAAAGCAATCTGCTATAAACCTGACTTGCAATAGAAGATGGGTCTTTTTGAGAAGACATAATTCCTTCTAATTGCTGTTTTTTCAAGCGCTCAAAATCCTCTTCGGCAAATTTTGGTTTGAAGAGTTTTTCTTCCATCAATTCTAAAGTAGGTTTTAGGTTTTTTGAAAGAGCTCTTAAGCTAATCATTGTATAATCGTCGCCAGCATAAATACTGATGCTGCTACCAAGTTTCTCTAGTTCTTCTGCAATTTCTTCTGTAGTAAAGTTTTCAGTAGCCTCGTTGAGCATAGAAGCAGTAAGAGAAGCAAGCCCTGATTTTTCTGGCATTGCTGCATCAAATCTATGACCACCATTAATAGAAAGTTGTAAAGCTACAGTCGGTATCTCAGTAGATTGAGTTCCAATTACTTTAATGCCATTGCTAAAATCTTCTTTCCAAACTTTTGGCACATTTACAAGAGGTGCTTTTCCAGCAACTGGTTGTTTACTTCTGTCGAAAGAACTTTCAGGTTTAGTGTAAGTTAAACCACTGTAATCAGTTGTTGGGAATGGATTTTCACCTTCGGTTTGAGGAGTAAAGTTATCTGCTTTAGCAGGTTCTTGATCTTCACTAGCAATTACAGACGCAATTACTGCATTTTTACCTTTGATGTATTTGTTATAAACTCTAATTACATCTTCTTTGGTCACATTCATGTAACGACTTAACTCTTCTTGTTGGAAGTTCGGATTGTCCGTCATATACTCATAAGCAGCCAGTTGAGAAACTTTACCACTTACTGTGGCCAAACCGTTTATTGTTCTTGATTCGTAACGGCTTTTGAATTTTATAATGTCTTCGTCTTTTACACCATTTTGCTCGAACTCTACTAATGCATCACGCATTTGTTGTTCAAACTCGCTAAGTGATTTACCTGGGAATGGTAAAACAAACATGGTAAATTCTCCAGAAAGTTCATTGGTGCTATGAAAAATACTTGCCTGGATAGCCTGTTGAGTTTTTACAAACTTTTGATAGAAGTAAGAGCTGCGACCTGTTCCGATAATTTCAGCTAAGCAGTCTAATGCAGGCTCGTCTTCGTGGAATCTTGGTATTGTTGGGAATGTGAACATGATCGCTGGAAAACGAATGTTATTATCCACGTAAGATACATATCTATCTTTATCCAATGTAGGTAAATCAAGATCCATGTCTTCTACTTCTGGACCTCTCGGTATTTCTCCGAAGTATTTTTCTGCTAGTTTAATTACATTTTCAACTTCAACATCACCACCAATAGTAAGCGTTGCATTATTTGGCCCATACCAACGCATAAAGAATTTTTTTAGGTCGGTAACATCTACTCTATCTAAATCTTCTAATACACCAATGGTTAACCAAGAGTAAGGGTGTCCATAAGGGTATAAAGCACTAGCAGTTATTTCTGACCATCTACCATAAGGTCTGTTATCGTAGTTTTGTTGTTTTTCATTTTTTACGGTAGCTCTCTGTACTTCAAATTTTTTCTGAGTTACAGCGTCAAGAAAAAATCCCATACGGTCAGACTCTAACCATAGCATTGTTTCTAACTGGTTGCTTGGCACAGTTTCGTAATAGTTTGTACGGTCTTTACTTGTCGATCCGTTCAAGGTACCTCCAGATTCTGTAACAATTTTAAAATGCTCTTCGTCGGCCACGTTATCTGAGCCTTGGAACATCATATGCTCAAAGAAGTGAGCAAAACCTGATTTCTTCAATTCTTCTCTTGCCGATCCTACATGGTAAGTAACATCAACATGAACTAATGGGTCTGAGTGATCTTCGTGAATGATAAGGGTGAGCCCATTTTCAAGTTCGTATTTCTCGTAAGGAATTACAATTTCATCTCCTTTCTTTGTAACCTTTTCGATTAACTTTGTTTGTGCCCAGAGTTGTGTGGATAGCAATACTCCTAGGACGGCGAAATTAAATGGCTTTAGAAACTTCATAAGCTAATTTCAGTTATAAACAGTTTAACACTTTTTGTTTGTGAATTTACTTAATTACCTCAGTAAGCCCTGCAATTATGTGAGTGCAGGTAAGATAACTTGTTTAAAGGCTTAAAATCCTAATATCAGGTGCAAATTATTGAATGAAAATGAAATTTGCGAATATTTAACTTTATTTAGGTATTTTTTGATTTTTCTTATTTTGTACTACTCATGCCTTGCTGAATTTTCATGGCTAACACTGCATGCTGGTCGGCTTTATTATTATTCCCCTTAATTCTATATAAGTAAGACAAAAAGCGATTGGCATCTAGTGCCACTTGGGTAATTTGATCAAAAATACCAGTATCAAAATGTAGCGCTTTATTGTAGGCTTTGTAGGCTTCATCTTGATTTTTTATCTTAGTATAGATGTTTCCAAGAAGTAAATAGGCACTTGCTGTATTTATATGTATTCCTTCGTAAACATCTATATAAAAACTACTTTCGAGTAAAGCATAATTAAGCGCTTCTTCGAGCTTATTAATTTGGTAATTGGCAAAGGCAAGCTTATTCCAAATTAAAGCTTTTAAGTTATTAGTCCTTTCAGTTTTTTCAAGGGCTTTATTTAGCCAATCAATTTCTTCTTTGTATTCTTTAGTAAGCTCTAAGGTGTTAGCAACATTTAGATAAGCATTTATTTTAGTATCATTTTCTACCGAATCTCCCGAATTATAAAAATGAGCTGCTTGTTTTTGCAGGATAAGGGCTTTGTCGTAATAATGGAGTTCATTATAAATGTTGCTTATTGAAGTAAATAATGAAGCCAATGTAAGTGGATCATGATCATTTGCTAATTCGTATAATTCCAATCCTTTTTCGTAAAAAGTAATGGCATGATGCATACTCATTTTACCAGCAAATGTACCACCTGTTTGTAAGTATAAATGAGCTAAATCTTTTGTTGTAATCTCTTCTTTGGCCGATTCTTCTAAATAGGAATTATACCAATAAGCTGAGGTTTCATAGGCTTCTGTCCAGAAATAGATTCTAGCCATTAGTAATTTAAATTCTTTTAGTTCTTCATGATGATCTTCCGGCAGAGATTCATAAACATCAATAGTTTTATTAGCATAAACTATGGCGCTATCGTAATTTCTATTTTTAAAATGTACCATAGAAATATGCGAATAGATAATCGCATTATCTTCAATTTTTTGGTTAAAAAGCCTTTCCGTTATTTTACTTCCTTGTTCAAGATAAAAAAGAGCTTTATCTACAGAATCGGTTTCTGCATAAGCTATTCCTATTTGTGTGTAGAGGGTTGCTATATTATAGTTGTCTTCATTGCCAAGTTGCTTGGTAATGAATTTTCTAGCTTGTTCGTAGTATGCAATCGCTGCATCAAACTCTCGCATTTGATAATATATCTTTCCAATTTCGATATAGAGTACTAGATAACTTTCCGTAAGCATTTCGGGTGGTAACTGTGACCATAAATCTAAAGCTTGCTGGAAATAACGAATTGCTTGATTAGGTAAAGACCTATATTGAGCTATATTTCCTAAAGAGACATACAGCTCTCCAATTTCTGGAAGTGTTTTAGGAAAATGATGTTGTAATACTTCTATAGCTTTTTTTGCATATTGAGAAGCTTCATCAAGTTGTTGTTTAGATGAAAATAATTCGGCAGATTTTCTATAAACATTGGCAAGAGGTATATCTTTTTTCGTCCAGTACGATTCGTATAACTGGCAGGCAGTATCAGCATAAAGTACGGCGTTTACAATATCATTTACTTGAATGCAGGAGTCGAATTTGAGGAATAAATTTTTTGCTGAAACAGGTTTTTCTGGAAGGGTAATTTCATTATCCTGTGCACTTCCCATATAATTAGCTAATAATAGTAGCAATGTAAAGGGAAGGTATATTTGGTTTATTATTAGTTTGTTAATCTGTGGTTTCATTGCCGGTTAAAACAAGTTTAGTTATGGCATAGGCAGATTTTTGCATCTTACGATTCTATTAAGTCAGTATCAATAAGTTGATAGACAATCGCTCCATTGTTGGTTACTTGGATATCAAAAATTCCTTTGTCTTGTAGGTTATTTAGGATTTCTTGAGACTTATCTACCGAGATACCTGATTTCATGCTTAATGATGCTGTGGTTAGTCTGCCATTAGATTTAGCTGCCAGTTTTATTACTTGGCTATCGTTAATTTCTTTGCTTTTAGGATTTTGATAAGCAGTTGTATTAATGTCTGTATTGTTTTTTAAAGCATCTCTTACATTCTTACATAGCACAAATTCTTCTTGCAATTTGTCATTCATTCCATATTCAAAAATGCCACTAGACAACATCGAGTAAAGTTTGGCTCTGGCATCACCCGATGAAATATTAATCATGCTACTTAACTGAGATACAGTGATTTTACCACTATTTTTTTCTGCCATTTCTACTACCTGGCGATTTGGAATTTTGTTATCAATTTGCTTTTGCTTGTTTCCAGCAATGTATACCATGCTCCCAACACTTCCACCTATTGCCAGAGCAATTGCTATTACAAGAAAAATCATTGCCATAGAGATGTTATTTGAATTCTTATAATTTTACTACTATCTAAATTTACATAACAAATCTAATAACTGAAAAAGTTAGAATTGTAAGTAATAAGTTTGAAAGATCTGTAAATTATTACACTAATACCTATTTAATTTTAATCTGTATTAAGAAAAAATAATTCAGTTTTAAATAAAAAAGCTTACTCTTTTACAGAGTAAGCTTCTGAATAATATAAGGTTTTAAACTATTTTAGTTTTTTATTCTTTTTACCGCATCAAGATCATCTGTTTGATGGATTTGTAAATTTTCAATTTTAATCAGTGGTGCTTGACCAACTGTACAAACTTGAAATGAATGTAAAGATTTACCTTCTACCGCTGCCAGATAAGTTGTCTCTTCTTCTTGTAATATGGGCTCTTCGTTGTCTTGCCCTCCATTACAGTAAAAAGAAGGAGTAAACTGTACAAAAACTTTGTAGTCGTTTAAGTTTTCAACTCTAATTACAGAGTTTACTGTTTTTGTAATTCTGGAAGCATTATGTAATACTGAAAACACAACATTGTTTTCACGATAAACCTCTTCCCAATTTTCTTCCTGATTTTGAGCCTGAATATTTCCTGTACTTAAATAGAAAATACTTATAATAAGCCCAAATAACAGGGATAGTTTTGTTTTCATTTTACTTTCAGTTTAAGTAACTGCCTATATATACGTATTATGATTAACAAAGATATTTAATCTTCTAATGCATTAACCATAAACGTATTTTTGGTTGCTAACCATAACAAGAAAAATAAAATTCCATAAAAAAGGTAGATAAAGTAGTAGTCTTTAGTGTCTTGGAAGCGAGTTTCCTTTATTTCAGCTTTTTCATACTGATCAATTACACCAAATATCTCATCTAAAGCTTGGTTATTGGTAGCCCTAAAATACCTGCCATCGCCAAGGTCTGCAATCATTCTGAGTGTACTTTCATCTAATGATTGTTCAATGTAGCGTTTTCTACCAAACATATCAGTGCCATAAGGTACTTTACCTTCTTTACCTACACCAATTGTATACATTTTAATGCCTTTATCTTTGGCAATTTTAGCAGCGGTTTCTGGATCAATAGAGCCAGCAGTGTTTTCTCCATCACTCAATAAAATCATCACTTTAGACTTGGCGTTGGAATCTTTCATTCGGTTAATGGTAACTCCAATAGCTAAACCTATTGCAGTACCTCCTTTCCTCACCATATTAAAACTTATATCGTCAATAAGTGTATTGAGGAGCTCGTAATCGGTAGTAAGTGGAGAGTAGGAGATGGCCTCACCCGAAAAAATTACTAAGCCAATTCTATCTTGAAAACGCCCGTTTATAAAGTCTTTTCCAACACTTTTAGCAGCTTCTAATCTGTTTGGTACAAAGTCTTCAATTTGCATAGACTCTGAGATATCCATTACCAACATGATGTCGATCCCTTCGGTATATTGCTCAACCTGCTCATTAGTTCTTTGCGGACGAGATAGCGCGATAAGAACAAACAAAACGGTTAAAGAAAGAAATGTAGGCGGTATTAGTCTTAATAAAGCACTATTACTTTTTCTTGCTTTATCTTCTGGTAAAGCGATTTCTAATTTTTGTCGGGTTTGCCTGTTTATAAGCCATCTTACCAATAAAAATAATGGTAAAGCTGCTATTAAATAAAGGAATATCGGATTCACCCAATCGAATCCTGTAAAAGTGCTGGGGAAAAACCACTCAGGGCTAAAAAAATGTTCTATACCTGTATTATCCATTCCTGATATCTTCTACTTTTTGTTGATAGTATTCAGTTGCACTTTTCTCTAAAAACTGAAAATTGTCTTTTATTTTTTCATTAGTATCACCTGCATATATTGCCCTGTCTATTTGTTGTAGAGAGTTGTATAATTGGCCGTCTTTTAGTGCTACTTTAATTTCTTTGGTGGTATAACTTGCTAAAGGTACATTTATAAGATGTCCAGAATAATGTTTCCACAGAGAAAGTGCTTTTTCGATATTTGTAATTTCCTGTAAGTTGGTAGTAAGGGTACCAAAATCGGTCTGAAAACTCTCGAACTGTTTTTTAAGCTTTTTCAATTTATATGCTCTTCTTATTTGTTTACCAAAAATTAGAAAAGTAATTACAGCGATCCCAAACAAAGTACCTAAACCTATTAGCAGATAGGGATAGTTAAACTGACGATTAACCAACAACATATTTGTGTTAGTGAGTAATGGTACCGAGTCTGGTAATGCATCAAGTGTTGCTACAAGTATTATGCTGTCTTCTATTGTATTGATTACATGTTCTTTCTCAGATTCTTGAATGTATACAGGAATTGAGATACGCTGTATTTCATCAAGTTCAAAAGAAGTCAATGTGTAAACTACACTATCTACACTTTGCCCCTCAATAGTTTTAGTAGGAAAATACTTTTTATCTAGAAACTCAAAAGGGCTAAAATCATGAGTTGAATCAGGAAATAATACCTCAAGCGTAGGATCATGTTTATAAGTAAGTACATACTCTACAGGTTCTCCTAGTTTAATACTGTCACCAACAAATTTACCTTGCGGGGCATTTTCTTGTGCAAAAGCATCAAAACTAAATTGTATGGCAACTATAAGAGACAGTATTTTAAGGATGGTTCTCATGTTTAAGTTAAATTCCCTTTTTTATCTGGTAAAGATAAATCCTAATCAATAAATTATTTTCTGTAATTATTTCTGATTTTAAATAATTTAATCAGTTTAGGCACATAATCCTCATTTGTATTTACATAGAGATAGTTTGCATTATTCCTTTTACACATTTTTTGTAGACTCTCTTTGCTCTCTTTGTAGTAATGATCAATTCTTTTTCTAAACATTTTAGAAGAAGTATTTACCCAAACAGTTTTACCTGTTTCTTTATCGTGCAGAGGAATAATTCCAACATTTGGGAAAGATGTTTCTCTGTCATCTGCTACATGTATCGCGATGAGATCGTGTTTTCGGGCTATGGCTTTAAGGTTGCGTTCGTAATCATCGTCCAAAAAATCGGAAATAATTACAAACATGCTTTTCCTTCTAATAGTAGAAAGCGCCATAAGCATAGCTTTGTTAAGGTTGGTTCTTGTAGATGTAGGTACAAGCCTAAATATAGTATTTATTATCTCGTAAGCATGTTTAGGGCCTTTGTCTGGTTTAATAAATTTTTCTTTTTTATCACTAAAACATAACAAACCGACAGATGAAGCTTCTTTTACTGCCGAAAGACTTAATACACCACAAATTTCTTTACTTACATCTATCTTTTTTTGATGTTCTTTACCAATGTCTTGAGAAGCACTTACATCAAGAATAAAGAAAATGTTTTGTTCTTTTTCTTCTTTGAAAGTTTTTATAAAAGTGCCATGCCCTTTAGCAGATGCATGCCAATCTATATGTCTAATATCATCACCGTATTGATATGAGCGGACATCATCAAACTCAAGCCCCGAACCCTTAAAAACAGAATGATAGTCTCCCTGCATTTGAGAATTAATAGCTTTACGAATCCTGATTTCGTAATTCTGTAGCTTTTTTATTAACTGTTTGATTTCCTCCATAAAAAAAATATCAAAAAAAATTTCAGGCAAGTAAGCACTTAAGCGAATCAAAAATCCTGATAATTATAAGCAGAATTTTTTTTTTAACAGTATTTAACGCACTGAATCAACCTGTTTTTATGTTGCATGTAGTTGATCTGATATGTCAGATGCTCAAAGTTAGTAGCTTTGCCTGATTTTTTTGAGAATAATGGATAATTTTGAATTATGAAAGCAATACTCTTATCGACGGTTCTAGTCTTTTTTTTATGGTCTTGTTCTAAAAACAAAAGTGAAGATGCACCAGAAGGTATTTTACCAAAAGGTGAAATGATTAATATTTTAGTTGATTTACACCTGGCAGAATCTAAGGTAAGTGAAAGAAAAGAGAGTGTTTCCGATAAAGTCGCTCTTTTTAATGCTTATGCTACTCATATTTACGAACAGCATAATACAGACAGTACACAGTACAAGAATAGCCACGATTATTATATGCAGAGCTTAGATGATATGAAGGAGATATATAGTACTGTAACAGATAGTCTCCAATCATTGCGAGACGAATTTGAAAAGAACGATAGAAAACAACCTAAAAAGAACGAAAAGTCTAATAGTAAGACCAAAAAAAGCTAAAATGAGTAAGCCAAAGGAAATAAACTTGCCGGAAAGTTTTACAATCCGGATGAAAGAGACATTGGGTAGTGAATTTGATAAATTTCTGGAGGCGTTAAGTGATCAACCTCCTGTTTCAGTGAGGTATAATCCACAAAAGTATCTGGTTAAAGATAGCCAGAATGAAACAGTTCCTTGGTGTAGAAATGGTTTTTATCTGGAATCTCGCCCAGAGTTTTTTAAAGATCCATTAATTTTTGCTGGTGCTTATTATGTACAGGAAGCTTCATCTATGTTTGTTGATAAAGCACTAGAAGCATACCTACCAAAAGATGAACCTGTAAAAGTACTAGACCTATGTGCTGCTCCTGGAGGTAAAAGTACTTTGATAAACTCAGCTATTAGTAGCGATAGTTTACTTCTCTCAAACGAAATCGTATCCAAAAGGGCAATTCCTCTTGCAGAGAATTTAATGCGTTGGGGAAACCCGAATGTATTGGTGGCAAATAATAACCCTCAAGATTTAGAAATTCTCTCGGAGTTTTTTGATGTAATCTTAGTAGATGCTCCTTGTTCAGGCGAGGGTATGTTTAGAAAAGATAAGAAAGTAATTAATTTATGGGGTGATAATCTGCCTCAAGCCTGTGCACAACGCCAAGAACAAATACTGGAGAGTGTAGATAAGATGTTGAAACCGGGCGGACTGCTTATTTACAGTACTTGTACTTTTTCTCCCGAAGAAAATGAAGAACAAGTAAGAAACTTGGTAAACTCAGAAGAGTATGAGTCTCTACAACTTCCTATAAAGCCAGAATGGGGAATAACAGAATTGGTTGAAAATATGGCTAATAATGCAAAAGCCTATAATTATAGATTTTATCCACATAAAACTAGAGGTGAAGGCTTTTTCTTATCTTGTTTAAGAAAGTTAGATGATGGATATGCAAGCAGTAAAATAAAACTCTCTAAAAAAGCAGTCAACTCTTTCAAATCACTTCCTAAAAAATACCTCGATATAATTGAGAAATGGGTAAAAAAACCAGATAGTTTAACTTTTATCCAGCAAGAAGATGAAATGGTATATGCATTTCCAAAGGCATTACTTGCTGATCTAAAGTTAATAGACAAAGCATTAAACCTAAGAATGAAAGGGGTTGAACTGGGCAAGCTCCGAAATAATAAATTTATACCTTCACACCATCTTGCTGTTAGTCAAATCCTATCCGATAAAATTCCTGTGATAGAGCTTGATTACGAACAAGCTGTATACTATCTCAAAAAGCAAGAAATTGAAGTAAATACCGCGACAGTTAAAGGTTGGGCTGTAGTTTCTTATGAAGGTGTAAACTTAGGCTGGATTAAAGTATTACCTAATCGAATAAATAATTATTACCCTATTGATTTACGCATCAGAAAAGACTTCGAGATAGAATAAAAAACCTCCTTTTTTATTTATGAAGGCTAATTGTGAATTTATTTACGACAAAAATCGTAGTAAATTTGCTATTACGATGAGTATCGTATATAATTGTTATTACGATTTCTGTCGTAATTTAAAAGATATATTAAATTATTATCAAATATGGCCAAGCCAACAGAAGCAGAACTAGAAGTTTTGCAAGTATTATGGAAAAGTGGGCCCTCCACTGTAAAAGAAGTACATGATATACTTGCTACAAGCAAAGAAGTAGGATACACCACCACATTAAAAATAATGCAAAATATGTTTGAGAAAAAACTAGTAAAAAGAGAGCCTGCTGGTAGAAGCCATGTATACGAAGCATTGGTTTCTGAAGAAGACACTCAAAAAAAATTGCTAGATAAATTCTTACACACAGCCTTTGGAGGTTCTGCTATGAAGCTTGTAATGCAAGCTTTGGGTAATCACAATCCATCTAAAGAAGAAATTGAAAGCATTAGAAAAATATTAAATCAAAAAGAAGGAGGTAAAAAATGATATTTACAGAACAAATACTTTCTCAAGAAATTATTCACGCGCTAGGCTGGACAATTCTTCATGCATTGTGGCAAGGTACTTTAGTAGCTTTGGCATTAGCCGTTTGCATGTTTTTTCTTACTAAAAGTTCTGCACAGATTCGCTATTTCATTTCTGTTTCGGCATTAGCAACCATGCTAATTATATCATTAATTACTTTTTATTCAGTATTGCCAGATAAACCAATTAATGAAATAAGTAATCAATCGGAGTTTGAAATAGATGCGCCACATGAGCCTGTTAACCAGAATTACATCTATATTGAAAAGACAGATATAATTTCTCAAATAAGCTATTTCGTAGATTATTTCAATCAACATTTGCCCGTAATCGTAACAGTTTGGTTATTAGGTGTATGTATTTTCTCTCTTAAGTTATTAGGTGGTTTAGCTTATATCCAAAGAATGAAAAATTACAGAGTAAAAGCTGTAGGAGAGATGTGGCATAACAAAGTAAAGACAATAGCTAATCAATTAGGAATTAAAAAACATGTGTCTATT
This sequence comes from Chondrinema litorale, assembly GCF_026250525.1. Lineage (GTDB taxonomy): Bacteria > Bacteroidota > Bacteroidia > Cytophagales > Flammeovirgaceae > Chondrinema > Chondrinema litorale. Next base: position 1,387,010 of record NZ_CP111043.1, on the reverse strand, counting down.
CTTGAATCTGCACTAGTAAAAGTGCCACTAGTTGTTGGGCACTTAAAACCAGTCATACTATTGCCATTAGGAACCATTTCAGGTTTATCGCCAAATCAATTGGAGGCTATACTTGCTCATGAAATAGCTCACATTGCCAGAAATGATTTTATGGTAAATATTCTACAATCTTTTATAGATATCTTATTCTTTTATCATCCTGCAATGTGGTGGATATCTACTGTTATTAGAGATGAAAGAGAGAATTGTTGTGATGATATTGCTGTAGCAGTTAATAAAGATTCTATCACTTTTGCTAGAGCACTAACAGAACTACAAGAAGTACATTGGAGGCAGCCAGTTGCAGCAATGGCTATAAAGGGTAATAAAGGCAAGTTAAAAGCTAGAGTTGAGCGATTAATTAATACAGATGGTAGAAATACGCTTAGTGCTTCTTTTAAAGAAGGTTTTATTACAGCGATAATGGTTTTTGTGGCAATCTTAGGCTTTTCATTTACAATAAATCAGACCTATTTTAATAAGGCAAATAACTCACAACTAGTAATAGATAGTTTAGTGACAGCTGAGGTAATAAATGAACCTATTAAACAAGATACTTTAATCATAGAAAGTCAGGATTCATCTAATGTAGAAGCTGAGATTGTTTTACCAAATCCAGATTTAAGAGGAGTAAGTATTACAATGGAAGATGGAAGATATGTTTTTGCTAGGCTAGATAATGAAAATAATGTCGTAGAACTGTTTATTGAAGGCAAAAAAATTAAAAAGAATAAGTTTGATAACCATCTTGATGTATTAATCGAAATCAAAGAATCTGTAGATAATAAGAACTTAAATAAAGCCATACTGGAAGCAGAAAAACTAAAAAGAGATAATTTAAAAAGCTTGGTTATTAAGAATCAACTAGAAGAGTTAGATGAGATGAGAAAACTGAAAAGAGAAATTAATGCTTTACAAAAGAAGCAAATAGCAGTAGGCTTATCTCAGAAAGAAATACAATTACTTAAAGTTGATCTTCAAAGAGAATTAGATGAGAAAAACCAAGAGGAATTAAAGCGTAGTTTGAAAGAGGTTCACAAACTTAGTGAAGAAACAAAAAAACTTAGTAATGAATTAGTAAAAGAATATGCAAGAACAAATCTTCAAACTCATGTCATCATGACACACGAAGTAAACGAAAAAATAAAATTACTTAAAGAAGAACGAAATGCTATAATTGAGCAAATACAAAAAGAGCAGCTTCTTAAGGAGTTAGATACAACAAGAGAAACATTAGAAAAAGAGAAAATAAAGCATAATGCCTTAAGAGATAATATTTTAGCTCAATTAGTAAAAGATGGCTTAATAAAATCTATTGACGATAAAATGGAATTAAAACTTACTAAAGATGAACTGATAATTAATAATAAGGCACAATCTGGCGAATATTTAAAAAAGTGCTTGCAGATATATAAAGATATTATGGGAAAGGAAATGGAGAGCAAGCAAAACTTTATATATTAGGAGCAATTAATTTAAAAGTACCTCTCATAAAAATACGATTCACTACATAATTCTGGCGGTTCAGTACTTCTCATTACAGTAAAGTATTGAACCGCTTTATTTATGCTTCAAACAGTATAAATCTAAGATTATGTTTAAAAACTACTTTAAAATCTCAATAAGAAATATTAAAAAAAAGAAGTTATTTACCCTTATAAATTTGTCAGGTTTAGGTCTTGCAATAGCCTGTAATATCTTAATATATATTTTTGTAAAAGATGAACTTAGTTTTGATCAGTTCCATCAATTAAAAGATAGAATTGTAAGAATAAATAGAATTACCTATAACCCTGACGGAAGCTTTAAAAGCTCTGATGCATTCCTGCCAATGCCTCTAGGGCCATCCATTGAAAAAGACTTGCCAGAAGTAGAAAAGGCTATTCGTTTTTTAAGTTATAACCAATACTTTGTTAAAATAGGAGAGGATGTTTTTTCAAATGAGGTGCTATTTACAGAGCCAGAATTTCTAAATACTTTTTCATTTAAGGTCTTAAAGGGGAATAAAAATACAGCTCTAGATGAATTAAACAGCATCTTAATTACAGAAGATGTAGCCTCAAAATACTTTAAAGAAACTAATCCGATAGGGCAAGAAATAGAAGTTAAGCTAGGAGATAACTTTGAAACATTTATAATATCTGCAATCTTAGAAGATAGTCCCTCAAACTCTAGTATATCTTTTAACATGATTCTCCCATTAGTAAAAGCAAAATCTGCTTTTGATTGGGTGAAAGAAAGTGAAGATATGTGGAATAGATCGGCATTTCCAACTTATTTATTATTAAAAGAAGGAGTCTCTGTTGATCAATTACAACAAAAGCTTTTATCATTTAGGCATAACTATTATCCTGAAGAGCTAGGAGAACTAAAAAAGGAAAAAAATTGGCAAAAAGGTGATCCTGTAGAAGTAAATTATTATGCACAGCCTATTACAGACATTCATCTAAATACACAATTACAGTCAGGTATGTCTACACCAAGTAATCCTGTCTATTCTTATATCCTAATAGCAATTGGCCTTTCTCTATTAGTATTAGCTTGTATCAATTTTACTACATTAACCATAGGGCAAGCAACTAGAAGAATTAGAGAAATAGGTATGAGAAAAACTGTTGGAGCTCAAAGGCTACAGTTAATTTTTCAGTTTTGGATTGAGTCTTTTTTAATGACTGTTTTGGCAACTATAATAGGTGTTTTTCTAGCTTATATAACATTACCAGAATTTAATTTTATATCTCAAAAAAACCTTGAATTTAGTAGCCTAATTAATTTACCTTCAATAACTGTCTTGGTTTTATTTTTAATTACTACAGGAATAGTAGCTGGAGCATATCCTGCTATTATGTTTTCTGGATTTAAACCATTGTATGCTTTAAAAGGAAAAGTAAAACTAGGAGGTACTAATTTATTTACTCGATCTCTAGTTGTATTGCAATTTGTTATTTCTGCTTTATTGGTAAGTGTAACTCTATTAATGAGCAAACAAATCCAGTATATGAAAACAAAAGATTTAGGATTTAGTAAAGAACAAATTTTAGTTATAAATTCAAATTCACTGGATGGCTATAATCTTATTGAGAAATTAAGGGTAGAAACAGCCAATATTCCTTCAATTTTAAATATTGCTGGTTCTGCAACTTCTTTTACTATGGGGAGTATGAGGCGAGGTTTTGAGTATGATGGAGAAAATAAACAAGTGCATTACTTTGAGGTAAGTGCAAATTACATTGAAACAATGGATATGAAACTTTTAGAGGGTAGAAACTTTAACCCATTGCTAGCTTCGGACTCTACTAATTCAATTCTTGTAAATCAAGCTTTGGTTAAAGATTTTAATTTTGATAACCCAATAGGTGTAAAACTAGAAGGATTTGCTAGAGGAGATAATCCAGCTCCTGTAATTATTGGTGTATTAAAAGATTATCATTTTACTTCTTTAGCAAGTGCAATTGAACCGCTTGCTATTACAATAGGCTCCAGATTCGGTTATAGATATCTTTTAGTAAAAATAGCTCCTGGAACAATTAAACAATCAATTTCTGCCCTTGAGAATATATGGAATAAAATAAGCCCCGATTTACCTTTTACATATTATTTCTTAGATAACCAGATGAAAAACCAATATGAAAATGATGAGCGATGGGAGAAAATAGTATTATACGCAAGTGCAATCACTATTTTTATAGCATGTTTAGGCTTATTTGGATTAACTTCAATTACAACAGCAGGCAGAGTAAAAGAGATTGGTATTAGGAAAGTACTAGGAGCAAGTATTACAAGAATTATATGGCTTATTTCATCTGAATTTACTCTATTAGTTAGCCTTGCTATATTAATAGCTACTCCAGTTACTTGGTTTCTTTGTAAAGAATGGTTGCAAAACTTCGCCTATAAAATTGCTATTTCACCTAGCTTATTTCTTTTAACAGGATTATTTATTTTATCACTTTCAATTCTAACAAGTGCTTTTTATACAATAAAATCTGCTTTATCGAATCCTGTAAAAGCATTAAGAAGCGAATAATACAATATAACATAGTATACCATGAATAAGCTAAGGTACTTCAAAATCAAAAGTATTTTAGTTTATTCCATTTTTAGGCGCTCGATAATATTTTCTAACTCATCTGGTTTTTGAGTGCCTATTAATATTTTTTTATTGTTTTTAAGTGTAATGTCTAAGCCAGTATTTCCAGATGTATTAAAAGCTTTATTTCCGCTAAAGTTTATTCTAATACCAAAGCCTCCAAATTCACTAATAGCATTATATTTTTTTATCTTAACACTACGAACATCTAACCATTTAATAACTTTCCATTTATTAAAGTATGGTTTAAATCTATAGTGGATTCCAGTTTTGTTTACTTGAGTATCTAATCTTGAAAAAAAGATGATTAATGTAATGCCTATAGTTATTAAAAATGGACCTATAGAATATGGATTGCTAAATATTCCATATAAAGTTAATCCATTAACAATTAATAATACAAACCAAAGCCACGGTTGGGTAAACTTTTGACTTTCTCGAAATTCTAATTGAGTATCAGCCATAATAATAGGGTTAATTTACTTGATACTTAATTAGTCGCAGAAATGCTAAGTATATTACAAAAAAAAAGCGTGCACCCCCCGGCACACGCAATAGTCGAAAAAATCAAAATTGGAGTTAAAAAAATTAGATATTAGTTGAAAAAATTAATCTTGAATAGCATTTTTCTTTTTGCTTTCACTATTAAAGTCAAAGGCAAATTCCTTGCCGACTATTTTAGTAGTTGCATTAAATTCTGTATACCAATTACGTAGAATACTAATTTTTTCGTCTCTATTATACGTAGCAATTACAGCCTCATCTGTTAATTGCTTTTGTGTTTGACTAAGTAATTCAACTTCATTAGTAAGTTCTATTCCTTTTTCTAATTCTTCAGGTGCTATACCTTTATTTTTAAAAATGTTTTTTATTTCGGTTTCACTCAAAGCAATATTGTAAAACTTTCGTACATCACTTAACCAGTCAACTAAAGCAGATTTTCTTTTACCATTAGCACTTAGTTTTTCCAAAGTTCCTCTGTCTTTCTTAAAAACTACCCTTGCAAGACTTAAATGTCTCATGTAAACTTTATGCAAGTTATTTTTTGCTTGGATACAATTATCAGTAGCAGCATATTTACGACCATAGGCTACTTCCTTGATTTCATCCAACTCCAGAATTTCCTTATGCCAAGTAAGAGCAGACTCTAAATCTTTTTTAGAGTATCCACATGAAATTGCTTTTTTTAAAAGCTTTGAATCATTTAGTGTAGCACTAATTGCTATTTTCCATGTTGATAACTGCCTATACCAAGAGCTCGTTTTTTTTCTGGTAGATTTTTCCATGGTAGTTTAAAAATATAATATCATCATATTTGAATGTGCGATTGATTTAATAAACGTGAAGAGGAGTGATTATTATATATCAATATTAAAAAAATATACTTAAGTAATTTTTTTGGTAAAAAGTGAATTAAAAGGAAATATTGAGGGCTTTTTTGTTAATATTCAAAGAAAACTTGTTAATAATCTGGGCTTTAGTGAGAAGTAATTGGGTATTTGTTATTTATTTCTGGCATAACTTACATTTAGGTGGTAAGTAACTACTTATTTTACATTAAGCGTGAATGTATAGTAGTAATTAATTAAGTATTTGAACAATTAGATTAATTTTTTAATCACTTTAAGCTTAAATCTTAATTGCTTGTAAGTGAAGCATATATAAGAAAGGTAATAAGCCTGTCTCATTATAAAGTTATGGTTAGCTTTAGTGTTTAAACTAAGTATTTGTTGAATAAGATAGTAATAAATATCTAAAAAATATATTTTCAATAAATAATAATCTTAATTTATATTATAAGGTAAAATAAAAATTGTTATTTGCTTATTTAGGGTTAATTATATTGATTTGGGTATCTATATAATAAATAATTAACTCTATAAATCAATTAGCAATGAAGAAAATTGCCTTTTTTTGTTTATTTACGCTTGTGTCTTTTGTAGGATTTAGCCAGCCTAGTATTAGTTATCATCAATCAAACTTACCATTTGTAGGAATTAATTACGAAATTAAAGAAAGACTTAAACCTGAACTTAGACTAGGTACCAATTACCTATTTGAAGATATTACAGTTGAAATAGATATTTCCTATGATATAGCAAATAAAGAAGACTATGAAATTTATGTAGGAGGAGGTTTTTTAACAAGTGATCATACAGATGGTATAGTTATTCCAATAGGTACTGCTTTTTATCCTTTTAATGAAAAGAAATTTGGCTTTCATTTAGAATTAGCACCAATAATAGGAGACAATAATATTTTAAGAGGAAGCTGGGGTATTAGATATAGATTTTTAAAATAATCAACCATTATTTTAAGACTTTGATGGTAATACCTGTAAAAAATTGTTAAATCTTAAGAAATAGACGGCTTTTATAGTTGTCTATTTATGGCTAAACGAAAGAAAACATTCAAATGGAGTATAATATTGATTATACTCCTCATTTTAATAAGAATAATTTTACCCTATGCTATTAAGTGGTACTTAAATAATAAGGTGCTCAACAATATGGATGCATACCAAGGAGTAGTAAAAGATATTGATCTTGCTCTTTGGCGAGGTTCTTATACAATAGACTCATTAAAAATTGATAAAATAGATGCTAAAGTAAAAGAACCATTTATAGAAGTAAATAAGATTGATTTATCAGTACAATGGCGATCTTTATTTAAAGGAGAAATTGTAGGCGAAATTGATTGTTATCAACCTAAAATAAACTTTGCTTTTGGTGAGAGTAGTGAGCAAACACAAACAGGTGAAGAAGAAGACTGGACAAAAGTAGTAAAAAGTCTTATCCCAATTAAAATAAATCGATTTGCTATATCTGAGGGTGAAATAGCACTCACTAATATTCTCACAGAACCCAAGACAGATTTACCCTTAAAAGATTTTCAATTAGAAATAACAAATATTCAGAATGTAGAAGAGCAGGTAACAGATTCTTTACCAAGTTCAATTGTCGCAAGTGGTACTGCATCTGATTATGGTGGTACCTTGTATTTTAATGCAAGTGCATATCTATTAAAAGAGATTCCCGACTTTGATTATAATTTAGGCTTTGAAGATGTTAATTTAATTAGTTTAAACCCTTTAGCTAAATACTATACAGGTATGGATTTCGAAAAGGGTACAATTAGTATTTACAGTGAAATGGCCATGAAAGATCAAACTTTTGAAGGTTATTTAAAGCCATTAGTAAAGGAAATGCGAATATTTAATTGGAAAGAAGATAATAGACCTTTAGGTCAATGGATAAAAGAATTTTTTAGCGAGGGAATTCAAGAAATTTTTGAAAATCAGAAAAAACAACAATTCGCTACTAGAGTACCAATTCAAGGTCAATTAGATAATGTAAATACAAATATTTGGCTTACTGTATTTAACTCATTTAAGAATGCATATATTAAAGCATTTGAGTATAAATTAGACAAATCGATAGATTTTAAAGATTTGCAAGCAAAAACGGAGAAGAAGAAGTAAATGAGAGGTAAAGCAAAAGATATTTTATTAGGTGTGGCTGTGGGAGATGCTTTAGGTGTGCCTTATGAGTTTAAAAGTAGAGAAGCATTGCGCAAATTACCAGTAAGAGATATGATTGGTTATATGACGCATAATCAACCAGCTGGTACTTGGTCTGATGATAGCTCATTAACATTTTGTTTAGCAGAAGCCATTGCTGATGGGTATACATTAAAAACAGCTGCATTTAATTTTATTAAATGGAAGAATGAAGCCTATTGGACCGCTCGTAATAAGATTTTTGATATAGGGTTAACAACAGCAAAAGCTATAACAGACTTAGCAAGGATATTAAGTATTGAAGATTTAGAAGCATTAGAAACGTTAAAATATGCTTCTACTGAATATGATAACGGAAATGGTTCTCTAATGAGAATATTACCTTTGATTTATGTAATTAAGGGTAAGGATATTAAAATGCAATTTGAAATAGTTTGGAACTGCTCAGCTTTAACTCATAGACATATAAGAGCAGGTATGTGCTGCATGATATATCTTAAATTAGCTGAATATCTGATAAATGGTTTACATAAAATAATAGCCTATGAGAAAACCAGAGAAGATATTCAAGAATTATGGAGGTTAATAGATTTTGATTCAACAGAACAAAAACATTTTCAAAGAGTAATTCAAGAAGATATAAGAGAAGTTAGTGAAAACTTAATTTTGTCTGGTGGATATGTAATTGAATCTTTAGAAGCTAGTTTATGGTGTTTTTTGCTTGAAGATAGCTTTCAAGAAACTGTATTAAAGGCAATAAATTTTGGACATGATACAGATACCACTGGAGCAATTACAGGTGGTTTAGCTGGAATATATTATGGTTATGAAAGTATACCTGAATATTGGATTGCATCTTTAGCTAGGTTTGAAGATATACTTGAGTTAGGTAATAAACTAGATAAATATGATGGTTAATGTTTATATTGTTAATTAGTAATGGAACATTTACAAACACGAATTAAAAATCTTTTAGCTTCTGGTAAAACATATTTAATTAATTGTTCTCAAGAAGACGCATCATTTAAGCCATTTTTTAAAAAGTGGTCAAAGAAAGAGATTCTGGGGCATTTGATTGATTCTGGAATAAATAATTTACAAAGGTTTACAGAAATTCAATATGAAACTAAGCCTTATGTACTGAGACAGTATAAACAGGATGCATTAGTAATTGCTAATGACTATCAAAATGCAGACTTGGCTGAATTATTAGAAATGTGGTTTGCTATCAATCACAGAATAATTAATGTAATAGGTCATTTAGATGAAGCCACTCTTAAGTTTGAGGTTGTCGTTGACAATGTAAGTTATGATTTAAACTTCATAGTAGTTGATTATGTAGACCATATGGAACATCATTTAAAACAAATTATGAATTAGTCATAAAATTAGGCGATACAAAAAGAGCTAGGCTATTTATAAATAACCTAGCTCTTTTTTATTCAAGTATCTATGAATGATGATTTAATCTTTTTTAACTACCAATATATTTATAGATAATGGAGCGACCTCTAATCCCTTTTTCAGTTTTATAGCTTCTTCAGAAATATTTACTATATCTTTTTCTCCAATTACATTGTAGGCATTTTCATCAAGAGCAGTAACTTGAATTAGTTTCCCTTCAGAAGTATTTACTCCTTCTATATTTAATTTAGTCTCAATGGCATCTTTACTACGGTTTACGATAAAGACACACACTTCATTTGAACTATTATTAAAAGTTGAAGAAATATCTAAAGCTGATATTGTTTTATCATCAGTCAAGGTAGGTATATCAGAAGTTTCAACATTTAGTAATGATGTTCCTAAGTATTTTCTAAAATATTGTAAAGGGTAAAAGACAGTTTGCTCAATTGAGCCTTTTTTATTAGCTAGAATTGCTCCCAAAATATTTACAGATTGAGCCCAATTTGCCATAGTAACATTGGCGGATTGCCTGTGAAAAACATTTAAAAAAGAGGCTGTTGCCAAGGCATGTCTCCAAGTGTATTCACAATCTAGATTATATTGTCCACCGCAGTTACCTTCCCAAATTCCCCACTCATCAATCGAAATTTTTATAGCTTCTGATCGTGGAGGGAAACGATACCATTTTGAGAAATCTTCTACTTTAGCTGGAAATTGCTCAAGATAAGTTCCTAGCTCGATTAAACTATTTTCAAAGCGATCTACTTGATTGTAAATAGACCAAGGTTTTCCATCAATTGTGCCTACATACCAGTGTATCGAAATATAGTCGGTAATAGGAGAAAGTGATCCAATTACAACATCATTCCATTCTTGTTTAAATGGATCGGCAACTACAAAGAATTTAATAGATGGGTCTGTCAGCTTCATCAGTTTAGCAAAATACCAAGCTTCTTCTGCATATTTTGCAGGGTCAGATAAACGTCCGGCATCTTCCCAAGCGGCTTCTTCGTTTCCAAGACTCCAGTATTTGACATTGTAAGGTTCTTCAGAGCCGTTTTTTCTACGGAGATTAGCATAATAAGTATTCCCAGTACCATTACAGTATTCAACCCAGTTAGCGGCTTCCTCGGCTGTTCCTGATCCCATGTTGATAACTATGCTAGGTTCTGCTCCAATTTCATGGCAATATTTTATATATTCGTCAGTACCAAAATGGTTGTCTTCTACACCTCCCCAGATTAGGTTTCTTCTTGCTGGGCGTTCAGAACGAGGTCCAATGCCATCTTCCCAATGGTATGTTTTAGTTACTGTACCTCCTGGATATCTTAAAACAGGAGTATTTAGTTCTTTTATTTTCTCCAAAACATCCTTTCTAAACCCATTAGGATCAGACAAAGATGAGCCTTCTTCAAAAATACCTCCGGTGATGCTATTGCGAAGATATTCAATGAACTGGCCATAAATATTCGGAGAAATTTCAGTATCATTTTCTGGAAAATGAATAGTTATTTCAGCTTTGTTTTGTGCGATTGTGTTATAAGTAGTTAGTGCAAACAGAACAATTAGTAGTAATGTGATTTTTATATTTTTTCTCATGTTAGTTTTTTGAATGAAAATTTCAATTCAAAATAAATAAAAAAGATCGAGATGATTTTTCTTGTTGCTGTTTAAATCACCTGTTTCAAGATTTAATCTATATGAAATGATTTTTAGGGGGAGGTGTTTTAAAAAGTAATTTTAGAATAGGATTAAGATAAATATTTGAGAACCCAAATTAGGTCTCTGAAATTCCAAGAGCAAATATTAAATGAATGGCTATTTATGTTTGACTGAAAAGTCTGTAATACCAACAAAATGTTCAATTATCAATTGTCTTTTTTTAGTTGATGAACTATTGTAGATAGGATATGGTATTCATGCTATCAGCAATAGAGTATACCTAGGGTAATTCTTTTGAAAATGTTTTCTCTATTGGTGAAGATGCAATAGGGAATATGTGGTTTGGAACCTATGCTTCAGGTGTTTGGAGATTTGAAGATGAAGTACTAACCAATTTTATGGAAAAGGATGGATTAGTGAGTAATCATGTTTGGACAATTTATAGAAGTAAACATGGAGAAATGTGGTTTGGTACAGCAAACCTGAGTAGTGTATATAAGTTTAATGGAGATTCTTTTGAAAGGAAATATGGAAAATGAGAACTAATTTTATGACCATGCTATTGATAAACAAAAAAGCCCCTGAGCGTATCTCAGAGGCTTTTTACATTTTGTATGTGGAGCCGGAGGGATTCGAACCCTCGTCCAGAGAAGGTACCTAGTGAGCCTTCTACATGCTTATCTACGCTTTAGATTTTCGTGCTGTAGCAGGTCGGTAGCAAACCGACTAACAGCCTTATCCACTAAAGCTTCACTTTGATCACGTGGCATTACCAAAGCTATTCCTGCGATATCGACACCCCGTGCTCGACGCCAGCAAGACAAAGGCATCGCGGGATGATAGCCGGGGAACGTAGTTCAACCCTTTAAGCCAGAAATTATAACACTAAGTTATAATTAGGCAGCCATGGCGTAGTTTTCTTCGCCTGTTATTGTGTGAGACTATCTTTTAAGGCTCTCACCTCATGAGCCTGCATGCTTATACTCATAAACACTCGACCTGTCAATACCAGTCGGCCCCATACGTCAAAGAACTATTTATTATTGCAAAGATACAACAAAGTGCATCCTTTTAAGTTCGAATTAATTTAAATTTTGTAATTCCATCCTCGGTTATCCACAATTTCTCCTCTTTGGATGCCCTTTAATTCTGTGAGAATTTTGTTAGAAATTTCTCTAGTTTCAACTGCTGGCAACTCATAAGTATCTCCATCTAAGCCAACATGAGATATATGCGTGATTACTGCTGCAGTTCCTGCACCAAACATTTCTTTTAAAGAACCATCTTTCACACCAGAAATAATTTCTGCAACTTCTACTGGCCTTTCTTCTACAGTTAATCCCCAATCACGTGCGATTTTTAGTACACTTTCTCTGGTGATTCCCGGCAAAATCGTATCTGAAGTAGGAATTGAAACAAGTTTATCATTAAAAACGAATAGAACGTTCATCGTACCCGATTCTTCAATAAGCTTATGTTCTACACCATCTGTCCAAAGTAACTGATCGAATCCTTGTTGTTGTGCCAATTTAGCAGGATACATAGCCGCTGCATAATTGCCAGCAGTTTTTGCATAACCAGTACCTCCTTTGGATGCACGAGTATATTTAGTTTCTACTTTTACCTTAACCGGAGCTGCATAATATTTACCTACCGGACATGTAAAGATAATGAATTGATATTTTTCTGAAGGTTTAAGACCGATATATTCATCAGTAGAAAACATAAATGGCCTAATGTATAAAGATGCATCTTCAACATCTGGTACCCAGTTACGATCCAAATCAATCAAGCGGTGTAAACCTGTCATAAATAATTCTTCTGGTAGATCAGGCATACACATTCTTAATGCAGACTCTCTCATTCTCTTTGCATTAGCTTGCGGTCTAAAAACTAGTACAGAATCATCAGACTGAGACTTAAAGCCTTTCAATCCTTCAAAGATAGATTGTCCGTAGTGCAATACTGAAGTTGCCGGACTCAGGTTTAGTTTATTAAAAGGTACAATTCTGAAATCTCCCCACTGTTTTCCATCATAATCAGCGACAAACATGTGGTCTGAGTAGATTTTTCCAAATGGGATATTATTAAAATCAACTTTTGGAAGACCCGATTGAGCAACTTTTTCTGTGGTAATATCTAAGCCTGTATCTATCATGGTTAATATTATTTATTGCAATTGATCGAACTGCGAAAAATAGTTATATAAATGCAAATATATATATTCTCTAAACAAAAAAATTGCTTAGATCATACAGATTTTTAATTTAAAAAAACATTAAATGTGTAAATTTTGAAAGGGTATATAAGTAGAGTTACATTCTTATATTATGGCTTTTTCGCTAAATAGTTTAACTATGTCGTGGTGTATTTTTTCTGGAGCGGCAAGTATTTGTCTTCCAAAAATATAATTTTCCTCATCTTGATAGTCAGAAACTACCCCACCAGCTTCTTGCACAATAAGACTAGCTGCAGCTACATCCCAAGGTTTTAAGCCTGATTCAAAAAAGGCATCGAGCTTTCCATCTGCCACCATTGAAAGTTCAAGCGCGGCAGCACCTAGTCTGCGTAAACCGTGAATTTTAGGAAGAATTTCAACTATAAAATCTAGTGCCTGAGGAAGTTTTGGATGAAAAGTACCAGGAAAACTAGTAGCAATTACAGCTTGCTCAGTTGTTTTATTTCTATCAATCTTTAAACTCTTACTGTTGCAAAAAGCACCTTTGTCTTTAATTGCATAATAAGCTTTATCGTGAATAAAGTCGGTAACAACGCCTAGAAGGGTTTTGCCATTATACATAAGAGCAATGCTACTACAAAAGAATGGTATACCATGAACAAAGTTTGTAGTGCCATCTAGTGGATCAATAACCCAGTTATAGCCCTCTTCATTTTTCTCACCATGACCTTCTTCGCAAATAAATCCAGCAGAAGGTAGAAGTTCAGATAAACGTTTTACATACATTTCTTCCGCCGTTTTGTCTACATAAGATACAGGATCGTTAAACTCCTTGTATTCTATTCGATCTCTATCGAAATTGTAAAATTCGTTTACAATAAATTCCCCTACTTTTTTGCTTAGGTTAACAACCTGCTGGCATAAATTCTCTAGGTCTTCTTTCATAGTGGTTATAACCAATAAATTTAATATAAAAGTATTCCCGAAAGCTAGGTATTTTCCTTAAAACATCGAAACTTTTCAGGTTTTAAAACCATGAAAAAGCTTGAAATACAAGTTCCAAAATCATGATTTTGTTATATACTAACTGCAATAACAGTATTTTGATTTTATAGATTCAAAGTCTATTTTTGTAGCCTTATCAAGCTAAGTACTTATTGGCCCCGTAGTTCAATGGATAGAATAGGAGTTTCCTAAACTCTAGATACAGGTTCGATTCCTGTCGGGGCCACCAAGATACCAGAAAGAGCGTATAATAACAACGTTAAATATAATAGGGGATTCTATTATCTTATCTAAAAATCCCTTAAATACTCTAAAAACATCTCTAGTTTAAAAATTGATTTAAAAATCTTCTTCGTTTGGGAGTTTTTCCAATGCAAAGTGTGAGGATTTTTTGTGTATAAATTGTTTCCACCTTCATTTCAGTGTTTCCACGTGAAATAAAAAAATTAATGTAACCAAAAAAGATTATAAAAAATTTAATTAATGCTAATTATGGGGGGTAAAATAAATCACATTACTAAACCAAAATTTAATGAAAAAAAAAGAACGTTTGATGTACAATTTTTCCCTAAAAACACTAGACGCAAAAACTATCAGACTATCTACTGTCACATTTCAGTTAATCAAAAAAGAACAAAAACAGCTTTTTCAACTAGCGTACACATTCCTATAGGCTTGTGGGATAAAAATGCCAAGTATATCATGAGTAGGGAATATGACGGAGAACAAATGAAGCTTAATGAAATTAAATCTAATCTGGAGGAGATATATTCCTATCTAAAAACTGCAAAACGTACTTATAATGCAGAAATAATTAAAAGATTCTTTCTTGAAAAAGACCAAGTGGATAAATCAATAATTGAATTATACTATTTATGGTTAGAAGATATGGAAGCTGAAATTGATAAAAGTATAACAATGCATACATGGAAAAAGTATCATAACAAGTTAAGTCATCTAAAGCAATATTTAACAAAGTATAACCTACTAAATATTAGTGTTGAAGATATTAATGAAAAGTTTGGGGTTAACTTTGAGGTATTTCTAGAAAGAGAATTGAATCTAAAACATAATACAGCTATGAGAAGTATTATGCAGTTAAATAGGGTTTTAACATGGGGGGTTAGGAAGGATATTTTAGAAAAAAACAAACTTTCATTTTACGAATACAATTTTCAACCACCAGAAGCTCCAAAGTTTTTAAGTGCTGAACAATTGGAAAAATTTACAAAGTTTAGCTTTAATTCACCAAGCTTACAAAGGGTTTCAGATTCTTTTATATTTCAGTGTTGGACTTCTTTCGATTATGCTGATTTGGTTGATTTTAGAAATAACAAACATATAATAACTATTGACAATAAGTTATGGATAAGAAAGAGGCGTAGTAAAGCAAGATTAAAAAGTGTGAAACAAATAATCTTAGTGCCTATTTTTCCAGAGGTGAAGAAGATATTAGTCAAGTATGATTGGAAGGTTCCAATTTTTTCTGAGGAACGAGACAAAGTCATGTCTTATGATAAATATAGAAAGTACTTGAAAGAGTGTGCTGAAATATTAGGTATAGATGAAAACCTTGTAACTAAAACCGGTCGAAAAACTTTTATTAATATGATGTATGAGTGTGGTCTAGATAGTGATGATATATCAGCAATGGTAGGTCATAATAGTCCTAAGACAACTATAAAATTTTATTTACAATTCTCTAGTAAAAGAATTAGGGTGAGTGTTGAAAAAGTATTTGGAAAAGATTTTATGGTGGGTTAAAAATCACTTCTTTGAAATATCTCTAAAGGAAGTGTATAAAAAAACACCTGATCACAGATTAGGTGTTTTCGAAAATTATATAGGATGATATGAATAAATTAATTTTGACAGGAACTAAGTAATAGTTTTTTTACTTGATTCTAATCTTATTAAAACATTCTTGAATTTCTTATTTAATGTATGAAGCTTTTGCTTCAATTCATTTAATTTTTTCTCATCTTCTTGAAATTCAAATTTGTTTGTGTGTGATGTAGTAGTTTTCATGATATAAGTAAATTAGCGTCAACAATCGGTTATATTTAAAACCTTATGTTGATATATGATATTTGTATTTGAGTGGAGGATTAACACTTGATAAGTTTGCAGAATAGTAGTATGCATAAAAAAAGCCTGATTATGAATCAGACTTTTTACTTTGACTTAATAACTTAAATTGATCATGTGATATGAAGCAATTTTTTAGGGTTGCTCAAAATTAGTTAAACAATTTCAAGGACAAAACTCTCAGGCAATAACTCCATCATTTTACTTAATGTCTTTTCAGAGCTGGTCACATCTTTTAGACCATCCTTATTAAGGTCATAAAAAAATGCTCCAGGTAACATACAGCCTGCTGTTTGAGTATAGAAATTCCCAACATGTATCAGTATCCAATCTCTGTTAACCACATTTTGTATATGTAAATGTGGGTATTTGAATTTACTTCTTTGATCATGTCGCTTTTTAACCAGGTAAGTTCCTTTGGGGATACAGGATTTATTTGACTGATTATCCTTATAGGGGAGCTCTAATATTTTACACTCAAAAAGTAAGTTTTCTTTTTCATAGATTCTCCATTCTCCCAAGGTTTGTTTACCATCATCATATAAGCGGGTAAGTATATTTTTCATAAGGGTAAAAATTTAAAGTAAAAATGCCGGAAATCTCCCGGCACATTTGTAAAAACTAGTTGCTATTACTTTCACAAAATATTGAATTTTAGAGATTATTAATTTCGGCAGTTATTCCTTTTAGAATTTCCTTTACTTCTGTGTTTTTAGTCTTTCTTAGCTCTTTTTCTATTATTTCAATCACTTTTATTTTGGAGATGTTTTTTTCTTTTACAGGCTTTGAAAGTGTGCTATCATTTTTTTCAATTACAAATATTTCAGGATCAGAAATCAATGCATTAAATAAGTTGATATACAACCTTTCCATTGAATCAATAAATTCTTTACCTTTCTCTAAAAGTTGTTTGGTGATATCTTCCTGATCCTCTTTGCTCATCAATTATTAATTCATATCCTTCTTAATTCTGGCTGAGGCTATTTCCAGTTTTTTCATGTTGTCTTGCAGGATTTCATGATACAAATTGAGTTTAGTTAAAGTATCTCGGATTGTCTGCTGATCGGTTCGGTATTCTTCCCGAAACTTTTCTATTTGGTTGGCATTGTTTTCAATCTTGGTTTCGATTTTTTCATAGTTATTATCAATCTTTGCTTCTAGCTTCTGTAAGTCATCTTTGATTAATTGCTCATCTTTATTATGTGTTTTCTCATCTTCTTTTTCCTTTTTGACAAAGTCTCTTTTGAGCGTATTAAAATCAAAATATAGCTTTACTAAGGCTCCAATACCAATTACCATTTGAGAAATGATAATGCCTAAAATATGGTTGACAATAAATTCATTCATAGCTGAAAAAATTGAAAGAACATGATGTATTCAAGAAAGTAGAAGGAGCTAAATTATTAAGCTCCTTTTAGACATATTATGCATTGTAATACACATCGATTGAATCATTGGTGTCCAGGTCAAAACCTGCTATAGAACCGTTAAAAAATAGTGTGTCTCCAATAGCTAATTCTTCAAAAGTTTTTGCAGTTGTTCCACCATCTACACTGAAATAAAAAGGCATCGTTTTTACACCATTTCCTAACCTGTGAACAGTAGAATTGATGGTGACAAATATTAGCCCTGGCTTAGGTTTTTTAGGCAAAGCAATTCCTGTGTTTTGGTTGTCGCCAGATAATATAGAAGATGGGTTTTGCTGTACAATGCCTTCTTCGAAGCTTCCTTGTGAAGCTGCTATCTTTTCTTCAACAGTTTTTATTGTTGCTAAGTGTTGGGGGAGTGTTGGCTCTGCACCTGCTGCAATCGAATGCTTGTATAAAAATGGATTATCTGATAAAGCGATATAAGTAATATCGTTTGTTTTATCCCTGGCAACTAGTTTAAATTCTTGAGTCGGTAAGCTTGGTACTGCATCTCCACTTACAGAAGTAGCAGAATTTAATAATCTTCCTTCATCTGTTGTAGGATTATAAAACCAAATACCCGTTAAAGTATTTCCATCAGTGTAAACACAAGCTAATTCTTCACCATCCCATGTAATTTGATAAACAATATTTGCAGGAAGTGAAACACCATTTGACGGTATATAAGAAGCATCTAAAAAAGTATGAATACCTGTTATTCTATTGTGCATACTAACCCCAGATTCATCCATTGGATTAAAAATATAATTGGGGCTTACTGTTAAAAATTGCTGAATAGAAGAAGGTAAACCCGAATTACTATTATTGAAGCTTTGCGCGGTATTATTTAGAATATCATATACCCAGATCCCCTCGTAATCTGCATCAAGATATATTGTATTATCATCTATCTGAACATTATAAATATCATTATCCTGAAATGCTGAACCTGAACTAAAACTAGAACCATTTGTAATTACTGTTCCTGTATCGGTAGATTTATCATAAATCCATAAACCCGCAGAAGTGGCCGCAACAATATAATTATTGGATCCGTCAACACTTCTTACATTATTAGAAGGTAATTGTGCGCCATTTGCAGCCCCTCCAGAAGTATTAAATACTTTACCTTCACCAGTAACTAAATTATATCGGAAGATACCAGAAACATTATAAGGTAAATATATTTCGTCACCATCTTTAAACATGATGTTATTACCATTAATATTTCCACTTGGGAAAGCATCACCAGAACTAACAACAGTGGAGTTATTATAAGTGGTTAGTGATTGGGTTGATGGATCGTAAACATATAAATTAGCATACCTAGTAGCATATATTTTACCATCACTATCCAACATCATAGTATCCCAATATTGTCCAATCCCCGTCAATAACTCTCCATTTTCACCACCTGCTTTATACTCTAAAGGCTGTTCTAATAGATTGTTTAATGAAAACTTGCCTGTAGCTTCATCATAAGATAAACCTTCCCCAGCTTCAAACAAAGCTCTAATATATGCATCTTCTAAAGGTGGTTTTTCCAGTTCAACAAAATCATTTTCATTGATATCTGAGCCTCCAGTATGTAAATACGTTTTTATTCCCCCTGTAGCTGATTTTAAGACAATTGTATCACCTTCTTGAAATTCATCTCCAGTAGTATAATTAGAAGCTATAAAACTAGTAAGATCTACAGCAACAGCATTTACAGTCACAGAAGCAATTGCAGTAGCTTTTACTTTTAATTCATTGTTTACAATTTCCACATAAGCACCACTACCAGCAGCTACTTTTAACTTTTCAGCATTTATTCTGTCATTAACCACCTGAAGGCTAGTTACCTGACCAGGTTGTGAGGCTGTATAACCAGTAAGATCAATTTTTTGACCTAATATAGTCGCATTTTTGAGATGTTTTCCATGAATTAGAGTCATGATAAAAAATACATTTAGTAAAAAATAGATAAAAAATGTTGTTTTCATATTAGTAGTGGATTGTAATTACATCAGTTGATTCTAGACTAAAGTCTGTACTTATCCACTCCAAAAAACTACCAATTATTGTGTAGTCTATTCCTTGTCTTTGTAAAACTCCATTAATGAACATAGCCACAAATCCATTATTTTCGGGGATCATAAAAGTGGTTTGTCCATTGGAGACATTAATATTAACTTGATTTCCAGAACTGGAACTATTATCTGTTGTTTGATAGCTTCGGCCTAGTTCATACTTTCTATTATTAGCCATAGTATTGAATATTTAAGCGTTGAGGATTACCGGCCTGTGTAGCTATAATTTTAAAAGTTGATAGGTTTATTCCCTTTACTTCAAGTACAGAAAAGTGGTTTAATGGCATTCCTTCTAATGCAGTAGGACTTGTTCCATCTTCTTTAAATCTGGCAGAAACAATACTAGATATATCATTACTTTCAAGAACTAATTCTGCATAGATAGCTCCTTCAGGTGCTGTTAACGCAACTGCTTGCTGCTCATCAAAAGTTAATGTTACTTGCTTTAACACTCTCATTTTTTTATAAGCTTATAAGTAATTAACCATACTAGAACAATAGCCGAAACAACAAGGAGTACAGGCAGCTTATGGGTATTGATACCAATCAAAGCCAGGGTAGAAATAGGTAGTTCATTAAATGCCTTTTCAAAGTCTGATTCCTTGTAGTATAGATCAGCGTATTGTTTGCCGTTTTCCACTTCTATTTTTGCCCTTATGAGTTTTGATAAAGTCTTTTTGTCTAAAGAGATTTTTTCACCTGGTTTCAAGCCTGTTTTCCTGCTGACATAATCAATGTAAGCTGAAGTATTGTTTTCAAATGATGGTGCATATTCAGCAATTAACTTGTTTAAAGTGTCTTTTCCATCTTGAGCGATATCACCCACAATATCAATTAACATGGCTCTTACACCCCAGAACAATTGTGAGAATTGTTCAAAGTGGCCATCAGTATTTTGTGCAATAGGTAATTTGCCTTTCCAATCAGAAGAGGTAATTACTAGGTTTCCAGGATTGTTATTTCTAAAACCTCTTGGTAACATTTAAGCAATGACTTTAATTTTTTGATTGAGTCCACTTAATTGCTGTGATTCCTTGCTTTCGATAAAGCCACTAAACACCCAGGCTTCTCCTTCATCAGTTTGCAATTTAGCCCAACGACCTGGACTGGTTGGAGTACCAATATCTGTACTTTTACCAGTGTGTTTTCCAATGTAGGATCCTTTGTTTACCTGTTTGATTACTTTGCCATTGCCTGGACTCTCTCTGATGTTGAGCTTGTCAACTGTTGAAAAAGCATAAGGGTTTTCAGCAAAATAACTGTTATTTACTTCCTTAAAAGCAATGGGAGTGTTATCAGTTTTGACCACCGAATTTTTTTCTTGCGTAAATGAAGAAATATTATCTGTTGAGTTATCTGCTATTACAGACTTCGATTTCCTGTTTTTAAGAAAATAGGTAATACCCCAAATAGTAAGCACAATAGCTATTGAGACAATAAGGGCATCAATTGTTTTTATCTGCTTTTTACTTTTCTTTTTCATGCTGCTATTGCTTTAAAAAACCTTTCTTGTTCCTCATCGTCAAGGAATTTTCTAATGTCATCAATTAATACCCTGTTGTAACTGAGTCTATAAGCTTTAGCTACTTCATCAATTCGCTTTTTACCTATTTGTTCAGCTATTTCAATTACTTTATCTTCATCGGTATTCACCCACCATGCCCAAAGCTCACCAAATGGAAAGAATAGGTTATAGATTCTGGCTGCATAGGCATTGTTTAAATTATCCAGATTCTCTTTCCTGGTATTTTCTCTCATCTTATTGATAGCAGACTGCCCAAATTTGTAGACCACAAAAACTACTACTATCACTATGATGGCAGTAGAGATATTCCGCACTGGTTTGCTATTGAGGATAGAAGTAATAAATACAGGGTTCATCTTTTAAGCTGATTTACCGAATAACACCTTTTTCACTGAAGAAAGAATAGGAGGTGGGTTATCTATCCAGGCTTTTATTTGTGCGATGGCTGCCGGATTTTCTTCCATAAAATTGGCTGTCATGATGAACTCTTCATGAGATAAAGCAGAAGTCATTTTCTGAAATGCTTCTAGTTTTTCTACTGCCTCTGTCTGGTTCTCAGCTTCGATTTCTATATCAACTTTGTATTTTTCCATGATTGTTTTCTTCAATAAATTCTAGAATAATTATTACCGCAGTGAGCACCACAAAACCTAATTGAAATATGCGTAGTGCTTTTTTTAATTTTGTTGTTTTCATTATGCCAGGAGTTTGATACCAAATAATGATAGTTGACTCCCAGCTTGCCGAATCATTTCTGGTGGATGATTCGGTTTTCGAACTTGTACAGGTAATGCTTGTTGAGTTCTCCAGTCCGTTAAGATGGCATCATTTCGCATGTAGCGGGGAATGCCTTCTGGATCTTTATCTAAGATGTAATCAGCCGCTTTTTGTGCCTTACCTGCTGCCCTGATAAAAAATTTATTATCCTGTTTCATAGCAGCAATTAATCTTGATTTCCAGCTTTCAAGATAGGCTGCACTGCTTTTCTGGAGTACATCAAAAAATATCCCTGATTGACCGCAAAGAAAACAAGCTGATAATTCAGCAATTAACTCTTCAAAGGCATATTCAGGAGTTCCTTTACTGCCACCTCTTTGCTTATCATCCAGTCTTGTTTCATGTTTGGTAGAGTGCGCCAGTTCATGAAAAAGGGTAGAATAAAACTGATGATCATCCTCAAACAAATGCTGATCTGGCATATTGACAAAGTCATGAGATGGCATGTAAAATGCACGATCTTGTTTAAAATAGATCGGGGGACGTTTGGGCATATTCCTTAGGATTGCCTCAGCCGATTCTATTCTTTCAATTTCTCTTTGAGGAACTACAGGTTGGGGTAAATGAAAATCAATTCCCTCGATATCTTCCGCATTGAAAACAGTATAGTACTTTAAGAAAGCATAACTGTTTAATTCTTCCAGTTTTCCAGATTTTTTGTAGTGATCATACCTTTCCCAATACTCTTCTTTGCTGATGCTTTTATTTCCATCTTTATAGACTACATTATAGTAATAGATGGGATAGCCTTTAGCGAATTTCTTAATCTTACCTTTTTTCTCTTTGACTTGTTTAAAGGTTAAAAAGTAGGGGACATCCCAGGCTTTGTTTCTGTTAAATGGAATGATGAAGTTTAAAAACAGGGCATTGAAACCCTTATAAGGAATTTTTGAATTGTAATTCTGTGCATAGATGCCATACTTTTCTACAGACTTCCAAGGTTTTCTCCATTCCAAATCTTTTGATTTTTCAATCATTTCTATGACCATATTGGTAATAAAATCATAGGTTTTATCTGAAGCAGAAGCCAATGAGCCTAATGTGCTTTTAGTATCTGTGTATACTCGGTCGAAGACTCCGTCGAAGACCTCTAATCCTTGCCAGTTATCGGGCTCTATCATTCCCAGACCTTGCAGGGTTTTATTTTTCTTGTATTTCAAAGAATAAATTAAAATCACCACTACTATTATCAGTACTATACTTGGAAGGAGAATCTGTTTATTTTTCATTAGGCAATAATTTTAATTCCAAATAAGGATGTTTGCTGTTTTAGGCTTTCTGATATTCCCTTACTTAAATAATCCCTTTCTTGTAACAGCCTGTTTACTGTTGCAGTAATTCGCTCTTTGTCTGCTTTTCGATCATTTTTTAAAATGCTACTGTAGTTCCTTAATGCCAAGTCAATTTCTTTGATTCTTTTAGCACTTTCTCCAGTATCTGACCGTGCATAAATTCCTGTATCTCCTTTGCGTTCTAAGGCCAATGGTTCATGTGAGTCAAAGTCTATTCGATTGATCACTTGAGAAACCTTAAAGAAGAAATCGTCTTTTTTAAGTTTAGATCCTTCAGCACTTTGGTATAAGTACCGGAATAATTCTGCCTCATGGGCATTAGTAATTTTGAATGGATACAGCTTTTTTAAAGCCCCAATCCACATGGCTTTTATTTCTAGTAGAGGAAACTGGTCTTGTTGGTTTTTAGGCAATGAAAGGTATCTGATAAAATCACCTTGAGGGTTTAAATAGCTATATAATTCTAATTTGTTATACATGCCTTCAAACCTGTTCTTCAGCTCTGCTACTGATAATTTTTCCTCATCCCTTAATCGCTTAAAAATTTTAATGTCTTCAATAAGCTTTTCAGGTGTTTGTCCTCTATTGGCATAGAATCTTGAAAAGTCAATGGCTGCTTTTTCTGTACCTACAAAAAATCTAGCTGGAATTACTTTTTTTCTAAGCTGCTTATGTGCTTCAAGCCTACTGTGTCCAGATAACATCCATATTTGATTGTGGACATCTCGCCAGACTGTTACCGGATCTAATAAGTTATGATCAAAGTTTTCAATAATGCGCTTAACTGATTCCTGACTAAAATCTTCTTCTCTGTTTTGGAAACGGTCTGTATCTGTTTTTATCTGCGAGATAGGTAGCCAAACTGCATATATATCCACAGGACTCACAGTTAATCCCTGATAAATCAATTCCTGGGAAGTGGCAAATTCAACGACTTCTCCTTCAGCTCTT
Source organism: Chondrinema litorale (assembly GCF_026250525.1). GTDB lineage: Bacteria > Bacteroidota > Bacteroidia > Cytophagales > Flammeovirgaceae > Chondrinema > Chondrinema litorale. The sequence continues at coordinate 1,362,994 of NZ_CP111043.1, read as the reverse complement.
CCTTGATGCCAGTTGCAATAGCCTGTACTGCTATAAGTACCATCATTACAAGGATAGAATCTTTCTGGTATCTGGTTATAGATAGCCCCTAAGTCATTCTCAGGTCTGTGAGCCTCTTTATTTTTTTTGATTAAAAAATACACGACGACTACTATTACTACTGTAATAGCCACAGTGATGACTGGCACAATTAAGGTTGTATGTTTTTTTTCTAATCTCATTTTTTTATTTCTTCAAATTCGACTTCCTCTGCTTCTTCTTTGTCTTTAAATCGGATAGCAAGGACGCTGGAAACTGCACTAAAAAATCTGTCTGCTTTAGAGTTTTTAGGCAGTACATTTTTGATGAATTCTTCTGTACCTGATAGGCCTATATTCAGCCATCCTGATTTTTCAGGATCGGTGACCTGAAGTTCAATTTGAATTTTCTTTTTGCTCGTCATGGCTCATGATTTCAGCTTCTTGAATTTCTTCTTCCGATTCCTCTTTTAAAAATGCTTCTAAGTCTTCTACAAAATCTTCATCATCAGATTCTTGGATAATTTGCAGTACAAGGGCTTTCTTTTTTTGGGATAATCCAGATAGCACACTGACGAGATCGTTTGCTTTTTCTTCTTCCTTCCCTGCATTATTTTGATTGACAATCTGAAAGCTAATGGGGCTTTTTTTGGGTTTTATAGACTTTGATTCTTCAGAAGGTTTGTCTTTGCTATCAATACCAGAAAGTCCTTTATTACCTGTAATCCATTCTTTACCTATTCCTGCCAGAAATTCCATCGCACCTCTACCAATATCTTTTAAGGTAGCTCGCTCTTCCCGCTCTCTTTTCAATTGTGCCTCCAGTACTTTCATATTTTCCTTTTGAGCTTCTTCTTTGAGCTTTAATTCTCGCTCATTGTATTCTTTAATGATTTCTAGCTCCCTGCTTTTGGATAAAAATTTCTCTTCTAATAACCTTTCTTGTAATTGGGCATCATAGGCGGCTAGCTTGTTGGCAATTAATTCTTCTACACTTCCCCCAGTTTTCTCTATTCCATTAATCACGACACCATTCTGATGAGCTCTATGACCTGCTAAGAGTTGAGCAAAGTTGCTTTCTTCTCCTTCATAACCCGCAGCAGATAAGTAATAAGTTACTTTTTTACTATCTCCAGGGCTATTGCCTAATTTGATTTCAAGCACTTTAAAGGTAGGATCATTGACATAGTTATCAATCACATCATTAAAGCTGGCATTCTGGGGATTATTTACCTGAGTACTAATGAGTAATTGCCTGTTTTCTCCATCCCTTATCTCAAAGTATTGAGAAATATATTTTGCCCTATTTTTAATATTTTCAAGTTCTGCTAGCATAAGTATGTATTTACCAAATAGTAGTTGATAAAATATTCTTCAGTGGTCAGTGCCTTCTTTTGAGATTGTATAAATCCTCTGTGAATGCTCATTCTGTGAGAGGCAGCAAAATACCTGCTCCCTAGTGGATCTTGAATAGGAATACAGTTCTTTTCCGTGTAATTGATTTTTTTATCATCAGAGAAAACTGAAATATCAAATACACTGTCATTGCTTTTTACCTGGAAGTATTCAACAATGGCAAACTGATTAGGGAGCAGGTAAATGACCTGATCATTTTCAATGAGCCTGTTTTCAATTTCAAAGCTTTCCGCATTGAATTTTCGTATTTCCTGTTCAATCAGCCTGTTAATCATATCTCAAAAAAATATTTACTTTTCCTGTTCCTTGACTGCTGATGCTGCCTGTTAAAATGTCTTGTTGCACTGATAGGGAAAGTGGATGGAAGTTTTTGGATAAACCATAAGGAATCCCATCGACCATAGATTTTTTCGCAATATCAATTTTCCTGAAAACTGCCTTTGTCCCTTTGCAATACCTGAGTGTAACACTTACTTTCTGTGCATTACCTTCAGGATGAATCAAAACACCTGTGATGCGTTTTTTGGATTGACCGATTTTTTCTTCAAAAATCTCGTAACCTCCATCAGTCAGATTGCCAGAAAATATTTTTTGTACATAAGACATATCTTATACAGGCTTACTCATCAATAAGTAAAACTTTCTCACATAAGCTGTGAATGCACCTGTAGTCGTGTCCTTGATCGTGATTTGTATATTTTCATCTCGATCTATTTTCTTGGAAACACGAAAAAAGCGATCTGTTAAATTCAGGTGATCTCTGGCTGTGATAAAATCCAGACCCAATCCCTTATCAAAGAATACACTTTCATTGTCAATTTTAAACTCTACAATTTCACCAGACTTTTCATCTGATGCATCAGGTAAATAGTTCACACAAATTCCATCAATGCGATCATAATCAAGCTGATGCTCATATTTTACACTAAACTCTCCACCTTGAGCAGTAACAGCAATTTCTAAGGCTTCTACCCATTTTGCCCTATTTAATTCAGCTACATAAGCATTGAAAGAGGTTTCTAAAGTATCGCTATTCATATAAAAAAATTTATAACCCAGCATGAAACTGGGTTAATGTCCAATTCAGTTGAGCTTCTTTGTTTAGAAAGGTCTTACCGTAGTGCCAATCAAATGCACCTTAATGGCATGAGCATTTGCCCCCAAAGTTTGACCTGCATACAGTCTGACTGCAAACTCAATACGATCATCCATCATTACTTTCGGATTTTTCAATTCATACAGTCCATACTGCTTATCGATCATATAGCCATCTAAACCTGGATCAAAACTTCCTAACACAGGCAATTTTTCAAGTACATCTTTGGAGTTATACCTAAAAGAAACTTCGCCTCTTTTTAATGCTACTGGGTATTCTACACTTTCAAAATTCGCTACTGCATCAGCGGCATCTGTAGCATACAATAATTGAATGGCAGAAAGGACAAAGGGACGATTTTTTTCCAAGCGACTTTTAGCCACATTACCCACACCCACCTGAATATCATCATCCTCTTGAAAGACATCACAGGAGGAGCCCGTAAATGTTTCTGTTTTAAAATAGGTATGATCCACCATTTGCAATCTACCAGTGAGTAGTTCTTGCTGAATACTTTCAGGCATGTAGTTCAGCCTTTCTAAAAATTGGCGTCTGTATGGATGAGCTGAAGCTTCTCTGGCCAATAATTGATTAATAGCCTCTTGATTTGCGCCAGCTAATTTTCCATTCAGGCCAGCTAAAACCATTTCTTCTTGTGTAAGATCCATTTTGTTGAAAATTATTGATGATAAAAACTTTTTAAAAAATTAAAATGATCAGTTATCTGCTTACTATGCAGCCCTTCTTCTGCGAGTGGAAGTACTTCTTCTAGCAGTTGTTTTTCTTCGAGTCACAGGCTTTCTTTTTGCAGTAGTTTTGCTTCTGGAAGTACTTGTAGAAGTCGTTTTTCTGCGTTTTGGCTTTGTTTTAGACACAATCATTTTAGGAGGCTCTATGAGTAAAACATTTGAACCGTTAAGCCTTCTAGTGGGTTTTCTTCTTCGCCTGCGAGTAGTACTGCTACTTGTCCTGGTAGATGTTCTTCTTTTTGCTGTACTCGTGCGAATGCTTCCGCGAGCAGTTCTGCGAGCAGTTCGTCTCTTTCTTCTTACTCCAGCCAGACTTTTTCTTCTTTTCTTCTTGGGTTTAAAGACAAAATAACCTGTAATGATGGCCACAATAGAAACAACTGTTACAATAAGCCAGGTTTTGTTTTTATTGATAAATTCTTTGATGGAAAACTTTCCATCCTCATTACTTGGTGGTGTATCCGTGGGAACTACTGTAGTTAATGAGCGAGTAGGTAAATCTGCTTCATCGCTAGCAGTAACGGGCTTTAATTTTATATTATCTGTCATTTCTGTGGCATTTTGTGTGGTAATACTTCTTTCTTGAATGCTGGTTCCAGAATTGGTTCCAGGATTCGTCCCAGAGCTGGGCTCTGATTTGGTTGCAGCTTCATTTGTTGCTCCTTTGAAGTCTTGAAAACCCAATCTTTTAGCATCTAAGATCAATTTGTCATTAGAATAATTGATGTATTCTTGATAGGCAATTCTATAGGGTATAGAATACACTGTGCCTGGATTGCTTGATTTTTTAAGCGCATCAGTAGTTGATTTGTTAATTAAACCTCTGTCTGCTAAGAGTTGGAAAAATGATTTCCCTTTGAATAGAGATTCATACTTTCTTTGGTAGTAATCTGCAAAGTACTCGATGAGCCTTATTGTCTCTTGATCATTGGGAGCAATTACTGTTTGCTGACTATTACTTTCATTACCAAAGACCAAAGGAGTGATATTGCCTAATTGCTGAGGATAGAGCACATTGTAAATGTCTTGATAGATAGCAGAATAGGCTGAATTTTTAATGGCATTGTTTAATGCCATTTTGCCTTGATCAGTATCAGAAAAGACAATCACTGTTTTGGCAATGGCTGCTTCTTTTTCATTTTGCCCTGCTTTTAACTTTTTATATAAAGCATACACTTCTAAAAGCAAGGTATCTAAGACATCAGGACTCATGCTTGGGCTAATCCCAGACAGTTCATATAATTTTGTCATCTTATTTTGATTTTTTACTCATTAAAAAAATGCCACTTCCTACAGTGATCATCACCACTATAGCCACCACTACCATGATGAGCGTTTTATTCTTTTGATAAAATGATTCACTATTTCCTTTTTCAGGATCTTGATTTTCAGTAGTAATGGTAAGTGACCTGGAAGCAGATTGATCTGTTTGAGTGCCTGTCGGCTGATAACTATTTTGTGTGGTAGTAGCATACTGCTGTACACTTTGTTGTGCACTGGCATTTTGTGCAACAATTTGCGCTTCGAATGCATCCAATACCGCTTTAGGCCATTCTCCTTGTGAGTTTTTGTCTGCTTTGTATAAAAGCTTGATATTTTGCCTTCCAGCAAAAGAAGCCCCTTTTTCAATTAAAAAATACTCTGGATCTTTGTCTTTGCCTCCGCGATTTCTCAAATAGATTTTGCCATCTATACCAATAGCTGCCTCTGAGGCTCTTACTGCTGAAGTGGAAGCCCCATTATTGATGGACATGGAATAACCTAAGCCGCTATCATAATCACTCAGGATTTTAACTGTATTGCCTGCTTGATCCTCAAAAATATCTCCTGGGGAAAGTGTGGTTTGCCCAATCCCTCCTTTGCCACCTTTCTTTAATAAATTACTAATGGCTCCAGTTACTTTTGAGCCAATCGTTGAAATGATGGCTTTTCCTGCATTACTATTTACTAGAGCAACTGCACCAGCAGCAACAACAGGAATCACCCCTAAGCCATTCATGGCATAGCCTAAAAGCTCCTTGTATACTTCTTTGAAGTAAATGCTTCTTTGGTATGCATTTTCAATTACCTTTTTAGATAGACTGGCATCATTTAAGTATACCCTGACTGTTTTTACTAGGGCTTTTTCAAGTTTGATTTCCTCTGTTTCTTCAAACTTGTTTAAGGCAAGCATGATTTCGCTTAAATATGTATTGATAAGAATCAGTTCTTCATTATCAATACCAGCTAAGTTTTTCATATAAAAATCTTGTTTTTTGATATGGGGGTGTTCAAAATTGAAATAGGGTATTTCTGGGACAGTATCTAAGTATATGTGATTTCCTAACTCATCTAAGGCAACAATATAGACATGCTCCCAACCTTCACCTGTTACATCTACTACTCTAAAAAAATGAGGGATACCTAAGTTTTGAAGTAGGGCAGAGATCAATATACTCGTGCAATCACAGTCACCTGCTTGATCTTTGATCACCCTTGCAGGTCTCCTTAATTCTTCCTTTCCAGATACATCTTTTTGATACCTGATATGCTTTCTTACCCAATTCCAAATATTTTTTGCAGAGGCCTTGCGGTCTTTTCCTTTCAGCTCTAAAGCCAAAGAAGCTACCTGGTAGGAATAGAGTGTAGCAATTCTTTTCATCTGCTGAAGTGTTTCTTCAATAGTGGCTCTTCCCAAATAGGTATCTTTTCCATCTGAAAGACTGGCGATATGTGTGCTTACTGCATTCATATAGAAACCCTTTCTCGTTTTTTGAACTGGAATAACTTAAATAAACCGAAGCGGGCAGTGACTTCTACATCTATAGCTGTATTAGAAATAAGCTTCATAGGAAGACTGACGGCATTTTGATAATCTATGGGTATTTTAGTGCTAATCACACTTTGACTGTCTGGCTCAAAAGTGACAATGCCTGAATCAATGACTGAAGAGGCAAATGGACTTGATTCGCCTGGTAAATACAAACTGATAAATGGTTTAGTAATGCTTAAGCTAACATCAGTCGGATTTTTGATCAGGCTGTTAGCTGTCAGGTTGATTCCTCCAGTATCCAAGTTATGCACTTGGATATTATTAAACACCTGTAATTGATTAGCCAGCCTATAAAGTCGATATAGCCAGATAACAACTACCACAGCAGTAATCAATAAACCCGTTTCTATAGCTCTTTTCATGACCTATACTTTTGATCTGTATAGGCAAGCTGGACAAGGGTGTCTGCTTCAGAGTGGGAGTACTTTTCATCTACCTTTCTAAGCAGCTCTGAAGCAATAGCTAGATAAACAGCCCCTCGTTTACTTTTCTTGGTGTTTCTAACCCTTTCTACAAAGTATTCAACCAAATCAACGCCTTCTTTTTCCTTTGCCTTAGCAGTGATTTCCTCAAAGGTGTCTACTGTAGTAAAAGCGTCTTTAATTTTAGCAAATACTTTGTCATCTGTTTCAGAAGGTGTGAGGATAATAATATCAGTGGTAGCAGGATTTTCTACTACTGCACGCAGCTGGGCAGTAAAGGAAAGCACCTCTTTGATAGCAGTAGAGGCGAATAGACGACGAATTAAAAATTTAACTCGCTTAAAAAATCTTTGTAGTATCATAGACTAAAACTCTTTTTTAGTTTTAGCTAATCAACTAATAGATTATACTTTTATCAAAACCACTGATAAATTGTGAGTAACATTGATAAAGATTGACTAAGTATGAGCATGTTTTATTTTTTAATCTCGTAATAATCGCAGAACTCTGTTAAAGTAATCATTGCCTTATCTGGATTTCTTTTCTCCTTCTTAATTGCTTGTATTTTCCTGTAAGCAGTGGCTTGGGAGCAACCCAGTAAATTCATAATAACTTTAGCATCTACAATTTGCAAGCTTTCAATAGGTTTAATCATAATTTTATGCTTAAATGATAGTATAAAAAAACAAAATTTTAAGCTTTGTTGCCTTGTTTTTAGGCTTTTTTTTGTACTTATATGCAGGTATAGATCACTAAAACTGTACATGATAGTTAAGTATGGTTAATTATAGTTAATTTTATATACATTTTAATTAATGCTACTATGAGGATAGATAGATCAATATTAGGTAAGAAAAATGTGCTGGCAAGACAAGTTTTTAGAGGTAGATTATATTATGAAAAAATTTGTTATCACTGCTTAGAACCTTTTTTAACTATAAAGCAGGACACACTCTCTTGTCAGAATAATACTTGTCGGGTAACAATCAGTAGACGTGTTAGAGCTGGAAAAGCACTAAACAAACTGGAGAATATTCCAGAGTATCCTCTAAGAGAAATTGATTTTGTGAAATATGGAATGGAAGCTCTGCAACATCAAAAGTAGAAGAATGCTGCAATTTCTTGAAGTTAAAGTGCCAGTAATAGAAGATTAAATATGACCAGTAACCAGAATTATAAAAAATTTATTGGATTCTTAAATATTTACCAAGTAAAATACTTGATAGTGGGAGGATATGCGGTTGTTTATCATGGTTTTAATAGATCCACAAAAGGACTTGATATCTGGGTTTCACCACACATTGACAATTTAATGAATTTTATATGTGCCACTAGAGAATTTGGTTATAGTTCTATCAACTTTTCTCCAGAAAATATTAAAAACCCTCATATGCTTTTTGAATTTGGCTCAAAACCTAATCTCATTCATATTTATACTGAAATAACAGGTGTGGGCTTTAATCACTGTTATAAACATAGATCAACGCTTAATAAAGAAGGGCTTTCCATTGATATTATAAATATCAATCAACTCATTAAAGCAAAAGAAACTGCAAGTAGATTACTTGATTTAGAAGACACTCAAAAATTACTTCAGATAAAAAAGTTAAATAAAAACTAAACTTATAGAATATTCTGTTTGAAGCGATTTTTATATAACGTTTTGGTACTTTGAAAATAGATAGAATTTAATTTGGTGACCAGCTTGCTAGTTTTTGCACTTCCCTAACATAAACCTTCAGATCTTCCAAACAAAAAGCCTGGTTTAAGCTAACCAGGCATAGAATGTTTTTATTAACATAAATGACGATTATTGGCTTTTTTGAAACCATTATTATGGACATCAACGATACCAAATATTTATCGTATCTTATGACATTTATATTAAATATTGGATTCAAAGACACTAAAAATAAAAAACAGGGCAACTTAAAAAGAGTATTCTTATTCTATAAAAGATGATATTTCACTTTTTAAATAGTCTAATTCTTCGCCTTGAAATTCTTTAGAAAGTAGATAGGTAAATGATTCAAGTGACATATTATAAATTAAATTCATCTGATAGAGTCTATCTTTGATAATTCTTAGAATATATTTACCTGGAGCATTTAACAGAAAGTTAACTAATTTATTAAAGTAGCTTCTAAATTCTTTAGACTTAGATAAAAGTGTGAATCTACGATCAATATGTTTTAAACTTTGTTCAACTGATTCTAGATAATCCGAAATAAAATTCATTCTAAAATGCGGAGAAGGAATATTAAAATCAAAGTCTCGGCTAGTATTAATGTTATAATATTGAATACCAAGCTCAAACTTTCTTATCACCACAAATGCTTCAATAAGTTTTTGTAAACATTCTGCGGCAGACTTTAGAATGTAATTATAATTAAATTGGTTTGTTATATCAGCATCTTTTAACTTTGGATTATGTTGTTTTATAATTTCATAAACAGCTTCTTTTGAAAGTAAAGAGTTTTCAATTGAATAGCAGTTTAAATAAAACAAATTATTAATATTTTCTTTTTGATTAAGTATTTCATCAAAATCTAGGTCAACTATATAAACTTTTTTATTATCATTACTTGTTTGTTGAGCTGTAGATATAACATTGGTTTTACCATTGAGAGGAAATATCTTTTCAAATTTTAAATCAGGAAATAACTTTTTTAAAACATTAAAATATAAATTTTCTTGATCAGTATCCTCTACATAAAATTCAATATCATTAAATTGTCCATAAAATATATCTTGCCCATTGAGAAATGAATCTGTCAGTACTGGAAATCCTTGCTCCATAATAATTACTTAATTAATTATAAGGCACTAACAACTGCGCCTTTTTTTTCTTTTTACTTACTAAAATTGGACTATGAGTTGCAAGAATAATTTGCGTGTTATTTGGTGTTATTGTATCTAATTTTTCTAAGAAATCTTCTTGCCATTTAATATGTAATGAGAGCTCTGGCTCATCTATTATAAATATTTTACCATCGGAATTATTAAATGCTATATAAGAGAAAAGGATTAATATCTGTTGTTCACCTGATGATAAAAAGTTAATATCTTTATATTTGATTTCTATCTCTCCTTTTCTATTAATTGTATTAAAAGTTAATTCAAAAGTATCTTCTTTAAACGCTATTTCCTTACCAGAATCTTTAAAAAAATAATTTAAAGTTTGTAAATAGTTTTGAATTTGTGCAGTTGTTTTTGAAACTTTTTCTTCAAATTTTTCGAATTCACGAAGTAGTTTTCTGACTTTTATAAATTGGTTTGCATTTAATCCGTATAGGAGTTTTACAATGTCTTTTTCAGGGTTATTTTGATATTCTGTAGTAATAGCTTTTAAATCAGAAAAATATTTTTTTACTGTTTCCTTTTCCGAATCTCCAAAGATTGTCTCTTCAAAATTCTCAAAATAGTCATGTACTCGATTTTCAGCATTTTCTATTTGTTGATATGTGAGTTTGTATCTAATTCCACTTGAAAAGGATTCTTCAGTAATACTTCCATTAAAAGCCGAAAGCATTAAGTGATTTTTAAGAGAATTTGTAAGGTTAAGAATTGAGTTTTTTTGTTTTCTATATTCTTTATTTATTATTTCCTTTACACGATCAAGTGGAGAAATAGACACTTTTTGTTTTCTTCTAATGACATCTCCTTTCAAGCTGTCTTCAACAAATACTTGTTCAGACTCTTCTGCATATAAATGTCTATCTAAACCTACAACTGTTGGTTTTGGGAATTTAGAAATAACTTGCCAAGTTTTTTTCTCCTTATCATCTGGACCTAGATGCAAATAACTTTGAAGTACTTGTTGTTTAAGATTTTCATTATTTTCAATATTTGAGGGATGTTCTCTCAATTTCACTATAAGAGGATGCATTTGACTGCTCCCTACCTTCAATTTATAGCGAAAAGTTGATTTATAATGGATGCAATTTATTTCGTAATTTTCTTTTTGGTATTCAAAAAATAGTGTGAGTGACTTAAAGTCGGTCACACATAAATTTGGTAGAGATGGCCTAAGAATCCAATTAACAATATTTAATATACTAGTCTTTCCTGCCCCATTAATTCCGACAAGTATAGTTAAGTCATGATTGAAGTCAATTACTTTATCAATATAACCATATAACTTTACTATTTTTAGTTTTTTAACATGCATATATATTTCTATTAAATATCTAAAAAAGAAAAAAATTTATTAAGCATCAGAATAGCTTAATATTCAAATAATGAATATAATAGACGTAATGCTAATACCCTGTTAAAATTAAACGATATATTTAATTTGGTGAAATTATCATTATTTACTTTTTTAATGTAAAAGAATTTCAAAAATACTTTTTGATCCATTCACAAAAAGGGGAAATCAAAAATTATGATTATCATATAACAGCAAGTTCAATTTTCTTATTTAATCATTACCTTTAGATAACTCCTGCCACTTGGTTGATATCCAAAATGTGCTACCACTTCTCCATCAGAAGCTGTTGTTAAACATTTTCTTTGTTTTGAAGTGAAATTACTTTTATTGTGTACAGTCCATCCTCTACTTTTTGCAGTATAATTTGCATTAGCACTTGTGTCACAAAACTTGGAGTCTGATACAACAGTTATTCTAGGATTTACAGCCTTAACAAAGTCGTTATTAAATCCTGACATACGTCCATGATGAGGAGCTAGTAAAATATCAGCATTTGATATAGCTTCAACAAAATCATTTTTAGACATAAGCTCGTCAAAAGAGCATTTTTCATTATCTCCAGGTATTACAACTTTTATATTTGCAAATTCAAAAACACTTATTATACTATGATTATTAAAATTGTTATGATTACAAGATTTTGGAATAAAGGTTTTTATTTCAAGCCCACCCCAATTACTAGGATTTGATTTATCATCAATTGAACTTGGATCAATTGGTTGGTTGTATCTATTATTTATTTCACAATATTTTTCAAATTTTGCTCTGTCTCTTTCAAGTACTCTCTCCATTACTTCATCATTACTTAAATGATTTGGCCTAAGTAATACTCTTGGTTTCAAAGCATCAAAATTGAGAATGTCGTCAATATGATCTAGGTGGGGATGAGTAATGATAACGTAATCAAGCTGATTTACTTTGTATTTATTTTTTAGATGAAGTAATGGGCTAAAATTCTCAATTCCTTTTGAATAATCCCCAGTTCCCAAATCTATTACAATATGTCTGTTATTAGGAGTTTTAATATATGTCATATGACCATGTTGCACATCCCAAAAGACAACTTCACAATGATTGCTCATGATATAATTCTGTTTTTACTTTTCAATGAATTTTTAATTCTTTTTGTGATATAAATAGTCTGTTTTCTATAAGAAAAAGCAAACATTATTAAAAGGCTACTGGAGATAAAATACCATTTATAGTCTATAAGCCATTGGTATTTATTTGATAACAATAAAAAGACTTTGGAAATAATAATCAAAAAAAATAATGAAGTCAGAGTTCTATAAGTGTTATTTGATTCTGATAAAACCTCAATTTTTGGATCATCTTTAGATGCTTGAATAAAGTCAGAATATTCAGCAAACTTTATGAATTTGATTTTCTTTAAAAATGGTTCAATTAACAAAGAACCAATACGGCTTATGACAAGACCTATGAAATAATAAAGAAAAGCTCCAACAAGTATATCTTCTTGTAAGATATTAATTTTTGTTATTTTACTTATAATGACTGCATATAAGACACCAGGGAACAGATAATTGAAAATGTTATATGACGATATCTTATTTAGCAGATCCTTCATCTGATTAGTTTGTTATTTAATTGGTTGACTAAATATATATAATTTACCCTACTACTTTCTATAGATTTTATTAAGAGAATCATCTAATATTTGATGTTTTGAATCAATAATTTATTAGGAGTCAATTATTTGAATAATTAATATATTTACTATTATTTGATTAATTTATGACTTTGATCAAATAATAGTAGTTTTTTCTGATTTATAATAATTTATTATCATGACTAATAAGAACACACCAAAAATTTCTATAAATAAGCTAGGCGAATTTTTGACGGCCAATTCTACACGTCAACGTAAAATTCTTGAAACATTCAAAAATCCAGATGAAAACCGTTTTACTTATACTTATTATTCTGATGCAAGAAAAGCAATTAATGCTTATCTACAAAGTAACTTTAATGCTGAGATTATTTTAAAATGTTTAGATTATCTAAGAAATAAAGGTATTAATAATGATTTCTTAGAAAATGAAAAAAGGAATTCAATTGAGGCCTTAGAATTTGTGTTGAACACGAATGCAATAAATAAAAACTTAATTTATTCTGCTTTAGATATTCATAAAAAGAATATAATAATTGAAGGAGTTGATGTAAGTGTTAATCCAGATATCATAATAAGGAAAGTAAACAATAAAGGAATAAATAAATTCGGAATAGGTAAAGTTCATATTAGTCAAAGTACAGAATTACCAGAAGATACATCTAAATATATTTCTGCAATTCTATACATGTATGCAATTGAAAATATTGTATTTGATAATGAACAGCTAGATAACAAGCTTTGTATATCTTATGATGTTTTTAGAGATTTTACTTCAATCTGCCCTAATTCGATAATAAGAATTACAAATGATATTAAATCTGGATGTAAAAACATAAGAGCTATTTGGGATAGTATCTAATTTTGATTTTTCAATATGGCAATGTTTACACAATGTTTGGTAGTTGTCTAGTCCACAGGCTCCACCTCCCAATGTTACTGGTATAATATGATCTGCTTCCCATTCTTCATCGGAAGAGCCACAACTTCTACAAAATCCTTTATCAATTTCAAAAAGTAGTTTTCTTATAAAAGTAGGATCTCCTTTTATAATATAAAATTCAAAAAGTGCTTTTTTTCTACATTCATCACTATACCATTTTTTTCGCCTTCCTTCTAGTTTATTTGCACAACCACATGCGCAAACACCCATTAATTTTGGAAATAAAGTATCTAAAGTTAGTCCATTTTGATATCGCTTAAAGTTATCTAACTTCATTTTCAGCTTCTTTTTTTTTAAAATCAACACTCAATTATACAAATAATTGTAGATAAAATCATTAAATTAAAAATACATAATTTGCAATTCGAATATATTAAGATCATTCAATTATAATATCAAGTAAATGATATATAGATGCCTAATTTAAGGTGTTTATTCTGAGTGAAAAGAATAAGTTTTATAAAATCATAATTAAATCATTGTAATAATTTTTCCAGTTGAGTCATTATTTTGATTATACTGTTTATATGAATTGTCAATCGACCAACCATATAATTCTTTAGGCATGAACTCTCCATTTTCCTGTTGTTCATACACTGTATTTAAGTAGAATTTCATGTGCAAAACTCTGCCTTGTCTGTAGTAATTCATTGCTAAATCATATAACTTTTTATAGCCAGTAAGAGGTTTATTATAACCATAGAAGTTTTTTACAAAATGAATGTTTTCATTTTTTAGTCGGGTTTCAATGAGTTCTTGGTCTTTAAATAGCTCTCTTTCATGAGGATAATCTATGCTGTAATACCTTTCTACCCAACCCTCAGTTTTTTTTGAATTTTTAAATACTACCCACAGTTTTATCAAAGAGTTCTTTTGACACTTCGAAAGAGTATTTATTGGTGAAAAAGCATTTTGTTTGATATAGTGCTCTTTGATCAATGCATCCAAACTATCTCTAGCATTCTTTCTAGAGATTTCAACCACTGATGGGTTATTAATAACTTTCATTAAATCAGAAATACTCATTTCTGATACTTCTCTATTTGTGTATTTTAATTGCATGGTAATTACTGAATTGGTTTAAATGATGGGAGGACTAATAAATGTCCCCCCTTTTGAATTGTTGCAACTTATTTTTAGTTGCAGTTGCCAAGCAATAAAGAGTTATGATACTCTTTTCCTGCGTCTTAAATATTTTTTTGATTAGGTCTTCGCTTTTTTGTAAAACTGCCTATTTGCTTTCTGTTTTTTTTGTTGTAGACATTGAACCAGCGCCAATTTGGATACTTTTTATCTAAAAAATCAGTAAAATCAAGCAGGTTACTGGTATTATATTTTACAAACTTTTCACCTGATACTTTTACAATGCACCTGTACTTTCGCTCTTTTTCTGCACTATTCATCAAATTTGAACCATTCATCATTTTTGAAATTTTTCTTTTATGCTCAAAACTCTTCCTACTTCTCACACTTTCTGAAAGCTTTCTGAAAGTATTTTCTGTAAGTAATTTCAGAAAGTTTTTAGGTAAGTCTTTCTGACACAGTAAGGCCTTACTTCCAGAAGGTGGAAAAGTATTCCAAGTACTTCGGAAAGTAAAGGCAAAGAAATTTCACTTGCCTGTTTTTACGTTGTTATAGACATTATTTAAAGTCTCTAAATTGTGCGCACAATTTTTCACTTTCTCGAATATGAAAGATTAATTTACGGTGGTGGCAGATTATGAAATTCAGATATCATTCTATTGATTGCTTAGGTTAAAAAATTGACTGTTGATGGCAAAAAGGGTTTCTTTATGATTCCCTTTTCTTCTGATATTTCCACCGTTTAGAGTTACTTTATAAGCGGTTAATATACCTGCTATTGCAAGCCGTTCTATATGACTATCTAAGCTTTTTACATGGATATTTAATTGTGAAGCGATAGATGCACCATTGTCTTTAAAATACCCACATACATATCTTTCCTGCCCCAGTTCCACTAAACTGGTGTGTAATGGGTTAGAAAAGTTCACATTTTTCTTGATGGCAATTTTAAAAATAGTCTCAGCAGTTTTTGTGTGTTGTTCTCTAATTTGAAGACCAAGTGACTTATCTTTATTGTAGGCTTTAATATGCTTATGTAAGAGCCTTATCGGTTTTTCAGACTCAATGACTTTATGTATTACTTTTTCCATAATGGTAATTGTCTAGTTGCTATTTGGTTTAATTTTCTTCATTGTCAGTGCCAGTTTTTTTCCATAAAATACATTGCTGAGCAGAGTCTAAACTGCTTTCCACAAGCTTTAATTTATCCAATTTTCTTTCCTCTCTTTTTTTATAGGTATGTTCCTTTCTTTTCTTGTCTGCACATTCTTTTGAACAGTATATTTTTTTATTAGAGGATTCATTAACTACATTGGCAAAAAAAGGTTGACCACAACATTTACATTTTCGTGGTTCGTATCCTTCTGGGGCTTTAGTAAGTCCTAATTCTGTATATTTCTCGAACTGTGTTACTGTCTCAGTAACATTACCTAAAGGCATATTTTCATTGTTTTGGCTTTCAACCTCATTCCTAAAAATCTTTAGATTGCTATCATTGAATGGACTGCCATTCATTTGATGTTTTTCAAGGGTGTTTTGATTGAGATTAACTCCTTTTTGCTTTGTTTTTTCTTTAAGATTGGGAGGTGGTGCTTGATTGTTGTTACTTGATTGACTACTATATTCCAATGCTGATTTAAAGGAAAAAATACAATTAAATATCATACATATGATGTAGATACTTTCCGAGAATATCACATTATATCTGTTTTCTTGTAAAGCTCCTAAAAGCTTATTATTATAAGAGTTTAAACTGGATTCAAACTCTTTTATAAGAGTAGCTCTTTGTTTGGTATGTTCACTAATGAGTTCTGACTTTTGAGTTTCCAGTTTATTTAGTTTTTCTCGATCAATAGATACTTGATCAGTTGAATGCCATTTATTGCCAGACTTTGGTATATAAACTGTTCCTTGATAGGTGTAGCGGGATTGAATATCTTTAATGGTATTATCAATTTGAGCTAAATTGTTTTTGAATATTTGATCTGTATTGTTCGTTTTTTCATCTATTGGGGGAGGAGAGAAATTCTTTACTGTTTTTCTTTCAATACCATGCATACTAAACCAGATAGAGCCACCTATACATGTAATAGATAATAATAAAAAAAAGAGATTAAATGATTTAGGATATCCCAAAAATTCGTGAAAAAACTTTAAGGTTACTATGGACTTGAATATTTCAAATAGAACTGTAGTTAGTAGAGCAAAGTAAAAAGGATGAGGGAGCTTTAAAAATGCCAAATTAGCTTCAAAAAAGCTTAATTCTGAATAACCAGAATAACATTGCGCTGCAATACTGATAAGAGTAAAAACGGCAAATACACCAAAGAACCTACTATAATAGTCCTTTTTTTCTACGTAATTTCGGGTAAATATTTTCAAAAAAAAGTTTTTCAAAACATTAATATCCTTAATATTTTCCATAATTTTAGGCAGTTTCTATTTCATTAGGGTAGCCGGGACTGTGGTTGGGATTGGCTGCCCTTGACTTTTGGTGAACACCATGAAAGCTTATTAAGCTTTCATGGTATCTTTTATAAGGAAAGACTAGAAAACTTAATCAAGTTTTTAGCCCTTAATTGAGTGAAGGCTTAACCTTTGGCAAGTCAAAGCTTCACCCATTATCAAAAAGTTCATCATTCTCCCTTTTAATCTTTCTGGAGATAACATACTGTAAAATGAGCAAGCAGGGGATAACTATCCCTAATATTATATAAGCTGTTGTTAACATTATTTGAATTTCTTGAGTGTGAAAAATTATAAATATTTAAGAATCAAAGGCTTTTCTGTATCTCGCTTTTTTACTCGATTCTTCTGCCGATTCTCGATTTCACACTGCTTGTTGAAATTTCTTCTGTGTTGCCAGATAGAATTTTCATCTTTTTTTACGTTATTTGTCATGTCTATAAAAAAGTTTGATTTCACAGTTGAACTTGAAGCCAGGTGTTGGTAGCACTTGGCTTTTTTTATTTATTTACCTTCAATAATCTTTTTTCGTTCGACTTTTTAACTCTTTTATTCTGTAAATGAAGTTGTTGAATACATATTCTTTTTGCATCATCAACTCTATTCTCATTTAAAGCTTTATAAATCGTTTTAAACATAGATAATTGAGTTTTGGTTGGTACTTTTTTACATAAAAAGTAATCATTTAAAAATAATTTACGTTATTTTGTAAATGAATTTTGTATAATCATTTCGTAAATTTGTTTTTCAAAAGTATTTATGCAAAATATATTTTCCAAATTTATTTCCTAAATAAAAGTAAATTTTCATGAAAAACCAATCAGATAAACTTAGTTTAATTTTTGGTGAATGGAAGGAGGTTGATAAATATCAGCTAGTTAACCATTTTCAAAAAACTACTAATATGCTCAAAAGATATTGGGATGGAAAACATGAAGTACCAATGGATTTTGTAATTAAAATGAAAGAGCTACATCCTAACATCAATCTAAATTGGTTTATAGCAGACCAAGGTGATCCATTTTTAGATGAAGTGTCGATTTCTTCAAGTAAAAAAGTTACAAAACCCAATATAGAGACAAGTGAAAAAGAAAATAAAATACTCCAGAAAAAGATTACTGTTCTTGAAAAGCAGGTAACAGCTATAATAGCAGGTTTTCAAGAGGTTAAGAGTATGGCAAGTATTCAGTTGGGAAAGATTAGGGTGTATGCATAACCAGGGTAAAAGCATGAAAAAAATTGTTTCTACTTTGTGTACACCAATGTTACAAAGTAATGTAACGTTCTGGTAATCAAACATGTGACCTCATAGGTTTGAATCCTGTCGGGGCCACATATTATTTTGTGTATTACGAATTTTGCAATAAAAAAGCTGTTGAAGCTAGATGATTCAACAGCTTTTTAGCTAAAATCATTTCTTAAAAATAATAATACAACCCTAACTCTAAAGTGTAGGTAGATAAATCTAAGCCAATGTTATTCCGTGAGGTTTCTGTAGCTGTTCTAGGATTGTCTACAGCTTTTGTACTATAGTGGTTATAACCAATAAATCCAAAAGTGCTTTCAAGTCCAAAGTTTTTATTGATCATATATAATAGGCCTGGCGACATACCAATGTCTAAGCTTCTTACCTGTTGATTATCAGTATATTCATCACTATGCGTTTTACCGAAACTTGCTGAGGCAAATGGTTGTAAAAAAACATAAAACTTATCTGTAATAGGTTTATGAAATCTACTAAAAATTGAAAAATCAAAAGTGTTTGTTGTTGTCTTGTAATTTATGGGTATAGAGGAGTTGTTTCTTAGAACCTCAGTTTTGTTATTAATACTGGTATATCCTAATCCAAAACCTATACTCACATTATCATTTATGAAATACCCGAATCTAGGAGATATATTTAATGTAAAATCATTGTCGTCGTAAGCGGTGTTCACATTTTCATTGGTAAAATCTCTTGAATTGAATGAGAATGAACTACCAATTTGTTTCAATCCCTTATCTAATTGTGCATGTGCTGATATGGAGATGATGATTAGTAAAAATGTACTATATATGTATTTCATGGTATTCGATTATTTATGGTAGGAGCTGTTTTAAATTAATTATGCTTAGATAATTAAGGTCTTACTCGAAATAATATCGAAAGCCAAACTGTAATGTACTTGGAGATAAGTTAAAATTTAGATTATTATTTTCTGAATTTGGGAGGGTTTGAGAATCATCATAAGGCTTATTTTTAGATTTGGTATAACCTAAAAAACCAAAAGTGCTTTCAATGCCAAATTTTTCATTAATCATAAATAGCAAACCTGGACTAATTCCTAATGAAAATGTGTAGTATTTTGTGCCTTCATCTTCATGTTGTTCGTATTGTCTGTTACCGATACTTACGCTTGCAGATGGTTGCAAAAAAAGATAAAAGTTGTCTGTAACTGATTTGTGAAAGCGGCTATTGATTGTGAACGTAAAACTTTTGTTTTTGAAAGTTTCCTTAGTTGTTCCTTCATCATCAGGGTATTCTGATATATTTTTTAAATAATTATAGCCCAATCCTGCACTTAAACTAATATTATCTTTTATGAAGAACCCAAAAGAAGGTGAAAAACTAAAGCTAGTCCTGCTATCATCATAAATATCGGATGATATATATCCAGGGTTTTCTGAGTTTGTTTTTGAATGAGATGCATTAATCGATCCTCCAATTTGTTTTAGCCCTTTGCTGAGTTGTGCATTGGCAGAGAAAGAAATGATAATTAATAATAATGTGCTATAAAGGTATTTCATGTTTTTATGAAAATTTATAAGATTGAAAATATTATTCACTAGGTTATATAAAGTATTACTTTTAATTACTATTAGTTATAGTAGGTAGCACTATTATAGCTTGCATTTGTAGATAATGAAGCACTTTAATTTTGTGTTTTATGTTAGAAGTTGGAAGTGAGATTGAGAGTAATAAAAAATAAATGAAAGGGAGTACAAGCTCGATTTTATCAAGAAGTAATTTTTATTTTCCATGCTGAAGGTTGAAATAGATATTCAAAATATAGATTTGAAAATCAGATTGCTAATACTTTTTTTATGCCTAAATATAGGTTGTAATACTTCGATTTTACTAAAATTTAAAGGTTTTTAACCTTTTTATGTTAAAATTAACCCACAGTTCATCGATGTCTCAAGAGCTTGAAAATTTTATATTAAACTATATTTCTAAAGTAGATTTAGATCAAATTCGCTTTAACTGTTTTGAGGATGAGCAGGGAGGATATTATGATCTTAATGATGTATTTAGAACCGATGTCAGTAAAAAAATAAGACACCTAAAATATGAAGTTTCAGTTGAATTACTAAGGGACTTATTTGTTGCTCATTGCGAAACTTCTGTTAAAGCTTTTGGGTGTTATAGATATTTAGGTGAAATCGGTCAAGCATTAATCGAGAAGAGTAAAACAACATATGTGTTAGAGTATCTTCATTATTCTAGGTGTAGTTTTGATAGCGCAAAAGCCAGTGGTATGGTAAATTGGGATGAAGAATTAGTGATAGAAGTTAGAGCTTACCTTAATGAAGAAATTGAGAAACAATCTGACTCACAAATGATAAATGATATTGAATTTGGGCTAAATCATCGATTTGGCGAAAGTTGGATAAAGTCTCCAAAATTAAAGAAACAATTAAGCGCTCAAAAGAAAAGAAAAAAGAGGAAGTGATTTATCTATACTCAATAAATCTACCATTGAAGCACTTCTGTTTTTTCATCTACTGTTACTCGTATCTGTTGGTTTTCATCATCTTCTTTAATTATCGCATCTTCAATTTTGCCACTATTAAATGCAATTGTATCAACTTCAAAATAGATATACTTACCGAAAAAATTCTTAGCCAATGTACAGCTTAGATAAGAGTGGAGAAATGCGCCATTTGTCTTAAAAATGATAAAGTTATTTTTGCTTAACGGCTTTATTGTTTGTTCAGAAAAGTATCCGCTCCAACTGCCAATTCCTATAAAGATTGAGAGGGATGTATGAGCAAGAATAACTATCGCAATGATGGCATTTTTTAATTTTGGAATTCTTTTATAGAAAAAAATAAGAGCTCCTATAAATCCGGGGTAGGCTAGTACAACTATAATAAGCCGGATGGGTTTGATACTAAATATCCCTAAAAATACTATAATTACTATCGCCCACATTACTAAAACTGTAGACAGTTTAGCTATTTTATGGCTATCTACAGGTCGCTTAATCAAATAGACTAAAACAATTGTTATTGAGGAATACAGAATTAAAAACTCAATAAATTTATTTAATACTCTTATTCCGAAAAACCAAGCAACTACTATTATTACAAAGGGGATAACTAGTTTAAACCTTATTGGTTTTTGAATAATGGAAACGAGTAGCATAACCAAAATGGGTAATGCTATACTGAGGTATGTGGCGAGGTTCGTTTGATCCAAAGTATGTGATTTATCTTACTTACAAACCAAAATAAGTTTTAATTTCTGCTTCGCTTAGGTCAATAGAAGATTTAAAAGCAGGTTTTCTACCTGGCTTATAGAGGATAATGTTCCAGCCAGGTGCACCGGCTTTTTCTGTATTAAGAATCCAGCTTTCTTTGTTTTTTGGGTTGGTGAACTTTACCGTTCCAGAAGTTAGATCTACAGTTTTTATTTTTAAAGAATTGACTAACTCCGAGGCATTATATGCATAATAGATATTATCATCTGCTATTACAAAAAAATCGTCTTCCTGTGTACATTCATTCTTTATTTCATTGATTTTAATTTCAGAAGGAGAAATAAAAACTGCACAGGTATAATTAATCGTGTTATCGATATCATCAGATTTTGTAAGGTAGTTTTCTAGCCTTAAATAACTCTCAAGGTTGTTGGAGTCAAAGCCAGATTGCGCTTTTAAATTGAAAGTTAGTAGAATGAATAGCAAAATGAAGTTGAAACGCATGATTCTTTGTTAGTTAAACTTGTTGTTAAGGCTTAAGCCCTTTCGAGTATTTACCGGCTAATTTATAAGCTCAATTTTTATTTACTGCACTTTATTAGAGTTTTAAGTCCATTACATTTTATTAGACGAGATTGATATAGAAGAAGTCTAGCTTTTTTTGGGAATTTATTTTTTTGCTTAATCGTCTCACCTCTTAATTAAATCAGTTTCAATTTACTAATTTTAGTTTTTACATAAATGTATTACCAAAAGCGAAAATATTAAAAAGACACAATGTGGATTTTGTAAATATTAAGTCTTGGGCCTAAACGTAACAAAGTATTTCATGAAAAAATCAGCTTTCCTTTTATTAAATTTATTATTCACTTTTACTATAGCTTTTTCTCAAAGTGAACCAGAAGAACTTGTAACTACTGGACCCCAAAAGGGCTCTTTGGTAATTGTAGGAGGTGGTAAAGTTGGCAACGAAATCTGGAAACGTTTTATAGAATTAGCTGGAGGAAAAGATGCCCCTATTGTTGTGATTCCAACAGCAGGAGGTGGAGAAAGTTATGATGAGACTTATAGTGCCATACCTGCATTAAAAGAAGCTGGTGCCACAAATGTAACTTTACTACATACGTATGATAGAGAAACAGCCGATACTGATGCTTTTATTGAACCATTAAAAAATGCCAAAGCAGTTTGGTTTGGTGGAGGTAGGCAATGGCGACTGGTAGATGCTTACAAAGACACTAAAACAGAGGGCATGTTTTGGCAAATTCTGGATAAAGGAGGCGTAATTGGTGGCTCTTCGGCAGGAGCGACCATACAAGGTTCTTATTTGGCGAGAGGCGACACAAAAAACAATCAGATTATGATGGGTGACCATGAAGAGGGTTTTGGTTTTGTGAAAAACATTGCCATAGATCAGCACGTGTTGGTGCGCAACAGGCAGTTTGATATGTTCGATATTTTAAAGAACAAGCCTGAGCTATTAGGCATCGGTATTGACGAGAGCACAGCGGTTGTGGTGCAGGGAAATGAGTTTGAGGTGATAGGTAAAAGCTATGTATTGATTTACGATACTACTTTTTGGTCTCGCGAAGGATTCGCCCTAAAAAATCTGCCCGAAAGAAATCAGCTTTTTTACTTCCTTAAAGAAGGTGATAAATACAATATGGAGAAAAGAGAACGGATGGAGTAAAAAAAATCAAAAACCGAAGCAGGTAGCCCGCTTCGGTTAGCACATCAATTACAATTATGGTTGAATTACCTACTCAGTCCAAACTTCCAGCTCATTTACTCTTACATAAACACTCTGGTTGTCTGGTCCTTTGGTGCCGTATAGTCTTACTTTTGAGCTTATTATTTTGTCAAAAGTGTGAGATCGAATAAGAAAAGTATTGTCGGTTACATCCTCAATTGTTTGCCAAGCCACTCCATCAAAATACTGTAACTGGTAATCTTGAATTAAGTAATCTTCTGAAGTATATAATTCTATCCTTGAAAATGATTTCTCTGTTCCAAAATCCAACATCACCCATTGAGGTAGTTTTCCACTATCAGTACTACTGTTAGAATTGGTCCAACTGCTTTTCGGACCTACTTCTGTATTAGTATCGCCATCGTTTATATTATCTGCCGAATAACCATAGTATGTAGAACTCGCTGAAGCTGTAGCCTCCAAAGAAAGATTAGTTACAGGAGTTACTTCGTCTTCTTCAGAGCATGAAAATAATAGCCATGTAGAAGCTGCAATAAAGCACAGTTTAATTCCTAATGTTTTAATGGTAGTTTTTTGCATTTTGTCAATGAAATTTAGGTTAATCAAGTTTATCTAATCTGGCATAGTAACGAAGAAAATGCTTATGAAATACACGAAATTTCACTTTTTTGAGGTATAATGTTAATTTTTTATAACATATTTTAGGGTGAGGCTTCTTCGGTGCTCAGAAATGCTTTTGTTCGTATTTATTAAATAAATTACAAAACCTGATATATTAGAAGTTTAAAAAATAAATTATGTTTTCTGATATAAAAACTGAAAGGCTAAGGTTAAGTCAGTTGCAAGCAGCAGACATTCCTAACATAGTATCATATGCTAGTAATAAGAAAGTTGCAGACATGACTATGAATATCCCACATCCTTATAAAGAGGAAGATGCCATATACTGGATTAACTCAGCAAACGAAGGTTTTAAAAGAAGAACTCAATTTACTTTTAGAGTCGCAATAAAAGAAAGCAACAAGTTTATTGGAGGTATGGGGCTCAAAATAGATAACCGATTTAACAAAGCCGAACTAGGTTATTGGATTGGTGAACCATATTGGGGTAATGGCTATGCCACAGAAGCCGCCGGAGCAGTGTTAAGTTTTGGGTTTGAAGTGTTAAACTTGAATAAAATCTTTGCAACACATTTAATAGATAACCCTGCATCAGGCAAAGTGATGAAAAAAAATGGAATGATTAAAGAAGCCGAGTTAGTAGAGCATTTTAGAAAAGATGAAAAATACCTAACCGTGGTGCAATACAGACTTACCAGAAAAGAATACGAGGAGAGAAAGATGTAAATTAGATGGGATAATTATGGGTATCGTAAAAGAGTATTATAGAGTAGAAGATAAGATGATCGATTATTTTGTTCAGAATCCTGAAGAAGCTAGCGATTACTTTGATAATAATTATTGTTTTATGGGTGGTAAATATCATGATAACCCAGAAAGACATTTTTATTTAGATAAATCTTGGGATGAAATTATTCCATTATTGATAAAATGTGATAATTCTGAAAATAATATAGTAAAAGAGATAAATGGAATAAGCTTTAGGTATTTTGATGATCCCTTCTACATAAAATCAGAATTAGCGGCTGAAATATGCGATGCTTTACAATTAATTGTAGAAGAAGATTTAAGGGAAGCTTATAATATTTCGAAAATGAAGAGTAGTGAATTAAATGATGATCTCTGGAAAAATTATTTTCTTCTTTACATAAATAAATTAAAAGCTGCATTTCAAACAGCAAAGAGGTTTAAAGATGGTATTGTGATAAATGCGTGTTAGACAAACCCCAAACCATAAATCACTCATTACAGCTTGGGGGAATATATGCAAAGTGCTTAAATCCTAACCACCTTGCTGGCTTTCATTTATATAGGTTCTATCAGTTTCGATGTGTTGGTGTAATTGATTATGCAAGCTTTGTACAGTGTCTTTTATGCCATCAGCACCAACAATATTCTTGTTTTCATCTGGGTCAGTTTGGTGATCATACAACATACTCGCATAAATAGAATCTTGCTGGTTAATCCATTCTGTATACAAATACCTATCTGTAATAATAGATTCACCTTTTATAAATCTGGAATACACTTTCTCTTTCCATGCTTGATCTGGATTTTCGAGCAATGGCACAAAACTTTTACCATGTAGCTGTGTAGGCTTTTCAAGTCCAGATAGTTCACATAAAGTTGGGTAAATGTCTATAAACTCCACCAAAGCTTTTGATCTGTGTTCATCATTATAACCAGGTGCTCTTATTATTAAAGGTGCATTGAGTGAGGTTTTAAAATTGGCATGTTTACACCAAATACTATGTTCGCCCAATTGCCAACCGTGGTCGCCCCAAAGTACCACAATGGTATTTTCGGCTAAGCCTAATTCATCTAAAGCATCCAACACGAGACCAATTTGAACATCCACATAACTCACACAAGCATAATAACCCCTAATTAAGTTTAATGCTGTACTATCTGCCACAGGTCCCTTTTTAGGAATGCTGTAATACGATCTCAATTCCCCAAAATTATGAATAGCCGCTTTAGGTGCATTTTGTGGCGGATAATAATTGTCTGGTAATTGAATATTCTCCTCAGGATATAAATCCCAATATTTTTTAGGAGCATTAAATGGCAAATGTGGTTTTAAGAAACCCGTAGCCACAAAAAATGGCTTGCCTTCTTCTTTGAGTCTTTTAAGATCAGCAATGGTTTTTGATGCAATTTTTCCGTCAAAATAGGCTGTGTCAGCCACATCACCTGCTTCGTAAGGAAAACCTCTTTGTGTGCCATCACTAAAAATATCTTGGTTAAGCTGTGTCTGGTAGTTCATATAACTACTCGTTTCTGCCGGATTCCAAGGTGCCTCTGTCCAACTGTCTTTTAAATCATCTTTATGATGAAATACCTTTCCGTTGGAAATTGTGTGATAACCATTTTGCTTGAAAAGTGCCGGCAAACTAATCGCTCCGGGAACATCTTCGTTAGCCCAAGTATTGTAATCTACAAAGCGGTTTGCTGTGGGGCGAATCCCAGTTAGTAAACTTGCCCTTGAAGCACCACATACAGGAATGTTGCAATAGGCATTTGTAAATGCCATTCCTGAGTTGGCCAATTTGTCGATATTGGGCGAAATAATGTGACTTTGTCCATAGCAACCCAGTTCCGGCCTCAAATCATCCACCGCGATAAACAAAATATTGGGTTGTGGTATTTTCTCTCTCTGAGGCGAACAGGCTGCTAACCAAGCAGAGATAAATAGCAAGATTAATTTTCCATATTTCATATTTTACGATTAAAGTTGATCTACTAAAATTATTAAAGGTCTTTCAGTTACATTCACTGTTACAGTATTATTTTCAATGTTTAATTCGGTGGAGATACCTGCTTCTTGTTGATGTTCCAGTTTGATCTCAGTGGCTGTTTGGCTTGTATCACTAAGTGGAAGAGAAAAGTTATTCACAGTTGTTCCATCAGAAGTTGGACACCAAAGCACATAAGCTCCTTCTTTTGTTTCAGGATTACTAAACTTATAAATCCATACATTTTCATTGTCTGAGTTTTGTTCAGCTTGAAAAGTCATTCCACTTAGCGCGTCTTTTAATGTTTTTACATAATACCAAGAAGGCTTGAGTTCATCATCTACTGTAACAAAGCCACATTCACCAAAAACATCGTGTTGGTAATTTTTTAGATCATTGGCGAGGTACATCATCATTCTATCAATTCCCGCACCGGCACCAATCAAATATTCTCTTACTAACCATTGCCCTTGTATCTCAAACATGCTGATTTTATCTGGGTAAAGTGCATGGCCAAAAGCTGCTGATTGATAGCTGCCTTCGTCTGTATCCCAGCCAAATTCGCTTAACCAGAGTTCTTTATCTGGTAAGTGTTTATCTCGCCATGCTACTATCTTTTCGAGTTTTTCTTTTAGTCCATCTGCTTCTGGGCTTATGCCATGTGCTTCTTCACCAGAATGTTGCTTGCCTCTTGTATTGCAGTAATGATGTAGGTTAATTACATCAGCAGGGAAGGAGCCATCTCGATGATGATCTGCCCATAATTTCATCGCTTGTACATAGCTGAGTGAAAGTTCAGCCAATCCACCAAAAACATATTTGGTATTTGGGTCTGCATTTTTTACTCCAAAACCATCTCCCATTTGGTTGAGGTGTCCATCGTAAGAAGCACTGCAAAATGCTGCAAACTGATAAGGTGTAAAATGTCCGGCAGGATCTCCCCACCATCTGTTTGGCTCATTCCAGTTTTCGAAATAATTGATGAATCCCATTCCGCTTTTCTTTGGGCTCGCTTCAGTAGTTCGAAGTAGGTTTTCTGATACTTTTTGATTTCCATATCTAGCCACGTATTGGAAAGAATAATCAGCCATGATTTTATATGAAAGCGGATCGTTAGGGTTGCCTCCAAAGTTGGGTATATTTTCATGTTCATTTGCTTGATCTACATGTCGATGAATACAAGGAACAGCTTCAATTCCCATATCTTTCATTTTTTGATAATACAAATCACTGTTATTCATATCTGCTTGAGGGTATTTTTCTTTTCCGGCAACTTCGTTTAAGTCTCCCCAATTAATTGGCGTTTCTAAATCGGTTACACCATTCCATCCCCAAGGCCTGTATTCTCTAACCAGTCCGATAGCTTCGTGTAGTTTATCAGGAATGGTGATATAAGAGTTCATCCCAATAAATTCATCCATTGTAATTCCAAAATTTTCAGGTGTAGTTTGAGTGACTTTTGGTGAAGTGTCTTCCAATGGATATCCTTTAATAATTACCTCTTTTATAGCCAAATCGCAGTTTTCTGGAAACTCTGCCGATTGATTATAGAAATTGGTTGCTAGTTTTTCTAAGTGCAGATATCGGGTTTCGTAGTTGCAGTTTAATGTTATCCATGAGTTGGCATTATCCATCTGTACTTTTATAGAATCTTGCCAATTAAATGGAGCTCCAGTAGAAACTTGCAGTTCACCTCCACTTATATTTCTCTCTTTTTCTCCATCAAAAATTAATATCTCTCTAATTTTATATTTGCTGCCAAAGTCGATAATAATTCCGGCAGGCCAGTAAGTTTTTACCCCATAAGTTTCCCATCGGGTAGTAGGGGTTTCATTTGCTTCTTGCTCGTCAAACCAAGCCATGTGTTTTCCATAACCAGTTTCGTTAATCACCATGTCTTTGGTGATTGGAATAATGCTAGCTGTTTGTTCTTTGCAGCTATTAAGGGCAAAAAGGAATAATAGAAAGGTTGATTTAAATATCGTTTTTATCACTGATTGATGCTTTTTTTTCATTTGATTAGAATGTAAAGGCAAAAAGAATCTCAGTTAAGAAGAAATGAGGTGTTAATTGCCTCTCACTCCTTAAAAATTCTCTTCGAAAAATTGCTTAAATTTTTACTAGTTAATTTCTAGCTCATCTTTCGATGGAAAATCTGGGAAAGCATTATGTGGCTCTGCCTGATACCAAAAAGCCACAGAAGCAATGTCGTCTTTTAAAGGCAAATATCTTCCATCGCTTCTCCAACCCAATGCTTGCATGGTTACTTTTAGGTCTTTGTTAAAACGGATAGGGTCGGTTACATGCCAGCGATACATGCCAAATCTGGTTTGCGATTTATAGGTAAAATCTCCCTCAGGTCTAATTACATGGAAGCCGGCATAAGGAGTTGTATAATCTATGTATTTTCCTTTTATGGCAAATCCGTAGGAGCCACAAAAATAATCTTCGGTACCAGTGCCGCAAATGGTCGGGAATTGCTTATCACCATCCATAAAAAATTTAATTTCACCTTCGCCCCACCAGCCATTGTTGTTGCTTTGCCAAGCCATGTAAGTTCCCACATACTGCCCTTTGCCTTTTATGTTATCCACAATGGTGTAGACATCTTTGTATTTAACAGGATTTACTCTTCTGAACTGTGCGTGGAAATAGGCGGCATCTTCTGGCACTTCGGTTAAGGTATAATCGATTTGGTAATACAAACGCATGGGTTTGGTATCGATGTTTTCCATTGTAATGCGACACTTTTTTCTGAAAGGCATCACCCAATAACTATTAAAAGCACTACCGGGATTTACACAAACTGCTAGAGAATTAATCTGTTTGTATTCGTAAGCGGCTGCAAAAAAATCACCTACAGGTACTTCTACAGACGGTTCTTTTTCATCATCCCAATAGATTCTAATTACCGAATATCGCCAGTTACCTGTTGGAGTCATCCAGATGTGTTGAATAGCTCCGGAGCCATCAATATTTGCCAGTTCAAAAACTGAATCAGCAGGAATGACAATAAAAGGATTTGTTTTCCAACCAAGACCTAAATCTCTGGCAGCCGCTCCGGCACTTCCATCTTCTACGGTTGTTCTGCCTCCACCGCCTTTTTCACCAGTAAAGTTTTCTGGGCTAATCGATCTAGTTTTAGCATCTGACAGTTGGTAAAGGTTATTCATATTCACATTTAAACCATTAAACTCTTGGGCATAAAGTGATGCTGAACTAAGGATAAGGCTGAAAACGAAAATTAATCTGAGTCGCATGAGTATAGTTTATCAAAAAATTATATTGAATGATTTTTAAGCTTTAGAAAAAATTAGCGCGATGCACTTTTAAAAAAATGCAAGTATGGCTATATCAATTTATGAAATGTTATGCTACTTTCTGTGATGGACTGTGATGAAAACATAACCGAAAGTTTGAAAATTGGGGCAAGCGTTTACCTGCCCCATTGAGCAACTAATAACCGATATTTTGTGTCAAATTGGGGTTGAGTTGTAACTCCACAGCTGGAATCGGCATTAGATAATCTTCTTCGGTAATATCGCCAAGTGGTGCTAGATCGCCATTGGCTTTATTCTGGTTAGCTTCTTTTACTTTTTCGGTTCTTACAAGATCAAACCATCTGGTGTATTCAGCAGCTAGCTCCCAAGCTTTTTCTTGCAATACGGCATCTCTAAACTCAGTGTTAGACAAGCCCGGCTCCAAGTCAACAGATGGGTCTGGTGTGTCAATAGGCAAACCTTTCGCCCTTCTTTTTACCATGTTTACGGCCTCATAAGCTTTTTCACTAGGTCCAGAAGACATGGCCGCTGCCTCAGCATAAGTGAGCAATACTTCTGAATATCTCAATATTTGCAAGTTTCTACCAGTTAGGTACATACTTTCATAGTTGTCTTCTCTTGGTACAGACCCATCTCTAAATTTGCCCACAAAAGGATGTTTGGCATTGCTGTTTTGCCATTCGGTACCATCTGTAAATGTGGTGTGGAAAGTAACATCTTTTCTTGGTCCTTCAGGAAAATCGTTAAAGAACCCAACTTCGAAAAAGATTTGATCCCAACCACCTTCTTCACTTGGGCCCATAGTGGTGGCGGTGATACTAGTTCTGGCATTGGTGCCACAATCTACCAGACGACAAAACTGTAGCCCCCAAACAATCTCATCATTCAATTCATTAGACATAAGCCATACATCTTCGAAGTTGGGTAGTAGATAATGCGAAGAATTGTTTATTACTTCTTCTGCTTTTTGAGCTGCCAATGCATATTTAGATTCATCTTTTAGTGGCCAGCCTGCCATCGTTAAATACACTTGAGAAAGTAAAGATTTTGCTGCCCAAACTGTAACACGACCGGGCTCGCCGGGCCATGCTTCTGGTAAATGTTGTTCGGCAAACAAAAGGTCTTCTTCTATTAAAGCATAAACTTCTTCTTTGGGCGCTCTGGTAATTTCCATATCTAATGTGGTGGTTGTGATGGGTACATCGCCAAAAAGTCTTACCAACCAGAAGTAAGAAAATGCTCGTAAAAACCTCACCTGAGCAACTCTAGATAGAATGGCATCTTCTTCGGCAACTACTTTCTCATAGTTTTCAATTACATTGTTGGCTGAGTAGATAACCTTATAATGTTGCCCCCAGAAAATGGAAACAATACCACTGAGTGGTTCTACTGCAAATCGATCGTATTGCGACCAACCAGATTGCGTGGGTAAAGTGGTAAGATCATCAGCACCCATTAATGGTGCCCAAATATCTCTGGATGCAATACCTCCCCATGCTCCAGAGATTACTTCGGAGTAAGTGGCGGTTACACCTGCATCTAAATCGGATAAGGATGAAAAAAATGAATCGCTAATTAATGTTCCTTTGGCCTCTTCTTCCAAATCTTGACAAGAAAAAACCATTGCCAGAATGAGCAAAATCGTTGTAATGGAAGTTATTTTCATATTTTTATAAAGCATGATAATTTCGGTTAAATCATTTAAAGAGAGATTTTAGTGCCTACAGTAAAGGTTCTAACTGCTGGGTAAGTGCTGTTGTCAATACCTTGTTGCGTGTCTGAACCAAGTGGCGTAGTAGAAAGCTCTGGGTCGTAACTAGAATAATTGGTAATTAAACCTAAGTTTTGAACACTGATGTAAAACCTAGCTCTATTCAACGTGTTTTTTAATACCGTTTCAGGAATGGTATAGCCTAAAGTAACATTGGCAATTCTGATAAAACTACCATCTTCTATCCATTGATTTGAGTTGGCTCTTGAGTTACTCGTTGCACTAAAGCCCGGAATGTCTGACTGGTTATTCTCTGGCGTCCATCGGTTGAGTATTTCCTTAGATGTAGGAATGGCATCACCACTGCCAAGAATTAAGAATCGAGTATGGTTCCAAACCTGATTTCCTTGTGTGCCATTGATGAGTACATTTAAATCGAAGTTTTTGTATTCGATGCTGGTATTCCATCCCCAGTTAAAATCTGGAAGTGGGCTTCCCAAAATACTCATGTCTTCATTACCAATTACTTTATCTCCATTTACATCTCTGTATCGCGGATCGCCCGGAACTTGATAAAACTCTGCGGCTTCATCAGCTTCGTTTTCTTTCCAAGTTCCTTCGTAAGTGAGTCCGTAAAACTGAGAAATTGGCTCACCCGGTTTTAGTATAAAGTTGCCAATGTATAGCACACTATCTTCTCCTAGTGAAAGAATTTTATTTCGGTTAATACTGAGGTTGAAAGAAGTGTTTAATTTGAAATTAGCATGATCGATGGTAGACCAGTTTACCAAAAACTCAAATCCTTTATTCTCAACAGAGCCTATATTTTTAAGCACACTTCCACCACCTGCATATCTTGGAACTGGTACATTTAGCAACAGATCGTTGGTTTCTTTGTGGTAATAATCTATAGTACCATTTACTTTTCCACCTAAAATTCCATAGTCAATACCTACATTGTATTGCGTGGTAGTTTCCCACTTTAAATCGGGGTTAGAAGGAGTTCCCGGACCAACACCCACACTCATAGAAGTGTTGTTAAATGGATAATTCTGGTTGAGTGCTAATGTGGTAAGTGTTTGATATGGTGAAATCGCCTGACTACCTACTTTACCAACACTGGTTCTTATTTTTAAATCGCTGATAAAATCAACTGTATTTAAAAATGGCTCATCTGAAAGTCGCCAAGCAAGGGCGGCAGAAGGGAAATATCCGTATTTGTTGCCTTCACCAAATTTAGAAGAACCATCAGCCCTAAAAGAAGCCGTAAAAAGGTATCTATCTTTAAAAGTATAATTTACCCGACCAAGAAATGATTGTAGGGTTTCATCAGAATAACCTGAAGATACTTGCTGATTCGCACCTAATTGCAATCGGTAATAGGTTAATGCATTGGTGGTTAAACCAGTAGCATAAGCATAATTGCCTTCCGATTTGGTGATCTGTTGTTCGTAAATAGCCGAAATATCAAACTTGTGATTGCTACCCAGTTTTTTTGCATAATTTAAGATGTTGGTATTTTGCAACCTGTAATAAAAATTATCTGTCTGGATGGCCTCGCTGGTAGATTCATCTGCGCCGGGTTGGAAACGCTTAAAGGTTGGGCTATGCGTAAAAACGCCATTTACACCACCCATTACAGAGAATTTTAAACCTTCAATAATTTCATAATTTAATTGAAGTTTAGACCAAGTATTCCATTTTTTTTCGTCAAACAACCTTTCTGTAACCTGATACACTGGGTTGCCGGCTATTGGCCCATAAGAACCGGGTGAGACCGTATAGCCTTGTGTTGCTTCGTCTATTACTGCGATGTTTGGCGGAAAAACATGAGCTGCACCTAATGCTGTACCTCTACCATCGTACGTATAGTTGTTTCTGGCAAAAGTGTGGTTTGCATAGATGTTAAAATCTACATCAATTTTTTTAGTAAGTTCTGAACTAAGGTTAGCTCTTATGCCATATCTTTTATAGTACGAATTTTTGATAATGCCTTCTTGATCTGACATTGAACCTGAAATATAGAATCTGGTTTTATCGGTACCGCCACTAAGTGCAAGCTGGTAATTTTGAGTGGCTCCAGTTCTTAAAATTTCGTCGAGCCAATTGGTACCACCAGTACTGGCAACAGAATCAATTTCACTTTGAGTAAAAACATCGTTGAGGTTTAAATCTCGGTTTCTTGCATTTACCACATTCATGTATTCTTCTGCATTGAGTAAATCTAGTTTACGGCTAATTTTATCAGCACTATAAAAAGCGTCAAAGTCTATCTTAAGCTGTCCTTTTTTACCCGATTTAGTTGTGATAATTACTACACCATTAGAACCTCTAGAACCATAAATCGCTGTGGCAGAAGCATCTTTCAACACATCCATCGAAGCAATATCATTAGGGTTAAGCGTAGAAATATCTGCTCCAATAAATCCGTCTATTACATAAAGAGGATTATTATTACCATTAATAGAGTTAAAACCTCTAATTCTTATTTTCATGCTTGCACCCGGAGCACCACTTGGCGTTTGGACAGTAACTCCGGCCGTTCTGCCTTTTAATGCATTTTCGGTACGAATTAAAGGTTGTTGTTCAAAATCTTCTGAGTTAATAGAAGCGACAGAGCCTGTTAAGTCAGATTTGTCTTGTACACCATAACCAACCACCACAATTTCTTCTAGCGATCGAATATCTGGCGAAAGTGCAACATCAATTACAGATTGGTTACCAACAGTAATTTCTTGCGAATTGAATCCAACAAAACTGAAAACCAATACACTGTTAGTAGAAGGTACTTTTATTTTATAATTGCCATTAATGTCACTTACTGCGCCTTGCGAAGTTCCTTTTAAAATCACATTTACACCGGGTAACCCTTCTCCATCTTCGCTAGAGGTAATGGTGCCGCTGATATCAATCTCTTGTAACAGTTCATAAAAATCATCTTCCTTTTCATCAGGTTTTTCTGCATCTACCGAAATAGAATTATTTACCTGTTTAAATTTTAGTTTATTGATTTTAGAAAGCTCGCGCAGTACTTCGTAAAAGTTTCTTTCACCGCTTTGTAGCTTTCCTTTAATCTTATCGTGTCGTAGATTTTGATCAGAATAAGCAAACTTGTAAAGTGTTTGTCGCTCTATATCTTTAAAAAAAGCATTAAGTGTGGAGATATCTGCATTTACAATTACATCTACCTCTTTCACATTTTTTACCTGAGCGGTGCCTTCAGAAGCCAGTATTACAGAGTAAAAAACTGTCTGAAGTAGCAAGCCATACAAAAAAAGTTTAGATAGCATTTTCGTTAGGTATAATATTTCATTTTTCATATTTTTAGATAATTAAAATTAATAAATAGTTAGTGGCTCTGCCTGTACATTATGTATGGTTTGGTCGCTTGAGTAATGTTGGCAGAGTTGCAGAATTTTAGCCAGTATATCTTCGGTAGATGGAGATGTACTGGTTTTTTTTAGCTCGAATTATTCATTTTCGTTAGGGTTTATGTATACATGTTTATCTTCTATTCGGTAGTTAAACTTCATGGCGAAGCCCATACTTTCCAGCACATTGTCGAGGCTTTCGTCTTGAAATTCACCATTAAAGGATTTCATTATCTTTTCTGGTTGATCTATATGAATGGTAACTCCGTACCACTTTTCCAATACATTTTTAATTTCGGAAATGCTGCTTTTTTGGAAGTACAGGATGTTATCTTTCCAGCCGATTTCCAGTTTATTTAGTTTTTCTATGGTAAACTCATTGTTAGTCCATCGGGCTTTTTCACCAGGAACAATCAACTGTCGAGTAGTCTTTCCATCGGTTTCATTACTTACTTCTACTGAGCCTTCAATCAAAGAAACTGATACGTTTTCGCTGTAACCATTCACATTAAATCGGGTGCCAAGTACTTTGGTAGTAATATTTCCGGCTTCCACTAAAAAAGGTCTTTTAGCGTCTTTGGCTACTTCGAAATATGCCTCTCCAATAAGTTTTACTATTCTGGCTGTATCTGAAAATTGTGACGGATAAATGAGTTTACTGCCTGAGTTCAGTTTTATATAAGTGCCATCGGTCAATTTAAGTGAGATTTTTTGTCCAGCATTAGTAGCTCGTTGTTCCATGGTAACCACTGGTGCTTTTTCAACATTAAGTTGCTCGAAGAATAAGTAGGCTGATACAATAGAGATTAAAATTAGAGTGATGATGGCCGCAATACGATAGAAATTTGTAAAGCGATAGAATGTTGTTGTTTGGCTCTGAGTGCCAGCTTTAATCTTTGCCCAATCGCTTTGCTTCTCAGTTTCGCTGGCGGTGAATTGTTTAAACTCGATGGTGCTTAAAAATGCTCTTGCTTCTTGTAGTTCTTTTATCTTATCAGGATGTTGCTCGCACCAAGATTGCCAGTAATCGTCGAGTTCTTTATCTGGTGATTTAACCCATAGCCAAAATTTTGGATCGTTTAAAAATGCTTCAGTCTGGTTCATATTTGTACTTGATAAGAGAGCTTTTCTTATATGTGTAAGTACCCAAACTTTTTCCTAGTCAGATTTTAAATATTTTTCAATTTTATGATAATCGTAAATAAATGACTTGTTTAGATGTGGCATGGCAAGTAATTGGCTTTTTTGTTGCGAGTTTCGTGTATAAACTCTTGGTTAAGGTAAATTCGGGTATATAAAAAGTAGGGTAAATATTAAATCGCCTAGAGAAGTTCTCAGATTTTTAATCGCACTATGCACCTGATTGTATGCCGTTTTTTTACTGATGCCCATAATCTGAGAAACATCATCATAAGAGAGGTTATTAAAATAGATGAGGTAGATTAACTCTCTCTGTTTGGGGGCAAGTTGTTGTATGCTATCCTTTAGTTTTGAGATATGGTGTTTTTCTAACTCAATCTTCTCCAAGTATTCTTGCTCATGAAAAAATATCTCAAACGAATCTTCAAAATAGCCTTGTATGTTCTTAGCTCTTGTTTGGTCTTTTCTTATCTGATGCTGGATTTTATACCGCAAACTCTTATAAAGATAAGCTTGCAAAGAGTAAGTAATGGTGGTTTTACTACGGTTATTCCAGAGGTCTATAAATAAGTCTTGAATGCAATCGTGGTTGTAGGCTTTAATTCCACTAAACTGGCAAGAGTAGTTATACAGAGGTTGATAGTATTTATTATAAATACATTCAAAACTGGCATAATCGTCTCGGCTAAGTCCGTTTATTAGCTCTTTATCGTCGATTATGTGTTGTTTTTTGTCAACCATTTAGCTTTTTGTGTTTACTTATTAAGGTGGTATTTTCTGGTAGATAGTAAATTAATGCATCCTGAATATACACACAGATAGTCACAAGTAGAAAAGTAAATGCACAGTTATGCCCGAAATAAAGACCAAGAAAGAATTTAATTGGTCTTAATCAGCATTTCAACTACTTAAATTACCGAATTGTTGAGAGATATTAAATAAGAATTAATACATTGTTTATTTAACAAGTTCTGGATTATTTTTTTATTTGAATAAGTGCTATTCGGTTATCTCAAATGAAGGGGTTGTTATTACATTACTTTTATTGTTTTCTCTATCAAGGAGATAGATTTGGAAGTAATATGGGGAAACATAGTTTTTATAGCCATTATATGGAAATTGAAAGATAGCCGCAATTTCGCCACTAAAAGGGCTGAATTTGTAAAGCTGATAACCTCCTTCACTATTAAGACTATTTGGAGTAGTAGCTTCATCGAAGAAAATCATGCTATAATTACCTCCATCTGATTCGTCTATTTTACCATTTTGGTCATACATTTCAATTATTAAATTTCTTTCTGTTTCGTTTATGTTTTCATAGATTATTCCAATATCACCTTGCTCATCAGAAAATTTAATTAAAAAGCTAAATGCTTGTTGTTCTTCGTTAAAGGCATTTGTTATGGATTCGTTGGGTGAGAAGCCAAGTAATTCAATAAATGGTGCAGGATTCTCTTCGGTTATATTTTCTTCGTAACAACTAGTCAAAAATAAACATGAAATAAAAATGTATATGTACTGATAAGTGCGCATGGTTATTTGGTAAAGTTTATCATTAAAGAAAAAGAAAGTCCCACATGAGAGTAGCTATCCTGATTTGCCAAAATATCTTCATCAGAATTAATCATATTAAATTCTGAAATAATGGAATTTGAAAAAACAGAGATTCCATATTGTACCATTCCTTTTGTATGCATAATAAAAGATAGGCTATTATAATAACCGATTTTAAGCCCTCCCTTTAGAGTAGGGTTATATAATGTGCTTATATCTGTGTCATGAATAAATGGAAAGTAGAAAGAAGGCCCAGATTTAAGCATTAAATTAATCTTTTCACTTAAAGGAGTTTTTAAAAGTATAGGTACTTTAACTGCATGATATCTGATCTTATAACCAAAATAGTTACTAGCTTTATAAGGTTCAGAAAAATATTCATAAGTTAGGCCAATACCCAAGTTTAAAGAATCTGGGAGGTAACAATATCCTATTGATAAATTTGAAATAGCTCTTACTTTATGGTCTATATACTCTGGTTTTTCTTCCAGATGTAAACGCGGAGCAAGACTTAAATCGAAAAGGTGCTGTTGGGCTTTTGCTTGTAATACGCCCAATAGTAATGCTACTATAAGTATATTTTTGAGACGCATTATTTGCTGTTTTTGAATTTATAACTAAGACTTAATGAGAGATTAAAATTGTCGAGTTTAAATGAAGTATTTAGCTCATCTTCAGACTCATCAATAATAACAGAATCATTACTTTGGTAGACGACTCTACTAGGTGTATAATTAGCTTTTTGAGCTTGAACTTCTATATTAAAAGACAATGATTTGTTCAATTTAATTTTTCCTCCTAAGGCACTATTTATACCTATAAATGTATTTCCAGTAAAAATGGCTTTTTCATTTTGGTAAGTATAAACTACTTCTGGAAAGCCTGTAAGAGCTCCAAATGTTAAGAATGGTGTTACATTAAAAAAGCTTTTATTAGAAAGAAATACTACTGAAGGTGATATGAAAACTCCTCTGCCCCAAGCTCTAACCTCATAAATGGGAAAAGAGACTTTATTGGCTACTTGTTCTTGTCCTTTGAGATAATTTGTAGAAAGTCTAAACCCAAATGTCTGATTAATTTGATAATTAAAATTGAGTCCCGAAGCTATACCTTTAAAGAGTCCATTAGTTCCTATCAATTCGTTTCCAGATTCTGCACTGCTAAAGATGTAAGATATAGTTGGTGAAATATAGAACCGATTCCAGAATTTCTGCTCACTATTTTCTTGTGCAAAACTACAATGAGTTAGAGTAAAGAAGCTTATGAAAAGTAAAAGGTGTAAACTATTTGTAGGAAAAGATTTGAATAGTACTTTATTTAATTGGTAATTATTTTTAAACATTAGCTGGTAATTATATCATATGGTCTTAAAAAATTGCTAGGGGTGTTTATGATAATTTTTTACTTATTAAATGAAAAAACTCATGTTACGATACCCTTAAAATATTTGCGTAAAAGTATACATGAATAACCTTTTTAGGTGAATTTGTATTGTTTTTTTGTTACTAAATTCTTACACGAATAAACCAGGTATTGGTAAATGAAAGTTGGAGGCTATTTTAACATGAATTTATATTGAGTATTTTCTTAGATCAGATGTTTTTTATCTACTCAATACCCATATAATTCAATTTTAATCAAAGTATATACGCTGGCTTATAATTTTGTATTATATATCTTTTTGTATAGGTATATGAGTTATATGGCTAATTTATATTTAAATATATAAAGTATGCCTCTTCTGGAATCGCTGGAGAT
The DNA here is from genome assembly GCF_026250525.1 of Chondrinema litorale. GTDB lineage: Bacteria > Bacteroidota > Bacteroidia > Cytophagales > Flammeovirgaceae > Chondrinema > Chondrinema litorale. The sequence continues at coordinate 1,323,803 of NZ_CP111043.1, read as the reverse complement.
ATATAAAAATTAACAGAATGTTAAATCTGTAAATATTTATATTTTTATGTAACCTTGATATTCAATTTTTAGTAAAATATATTATCAATTAAGTTACAAAAAAATGAAAGTACTACAGGCAAATACATATCCACTTCTCCTCTGATAAGCTCTCTTGCCTGAGTATTAATTAACAGAATTATTTTAATTCTTTTTAATAAAATTTTGTAATAAAAATCTTTTGCTTGCTACTAATCTGTTACAAGAAAAAATAAGCAAATCAGAGAATTGGCTGGAAAGGCTTTTTCCTTATCGAGCAATAATTCATTGTAATTTTCGAACATTTAAGCATCTGGGTTTAAAAAGCTCAGCAGGAATTACTTTGTCTAATTATCAAAAAAGAGGAAGAAAATACTATCAAAATATACCAAAATATTTGGTTTATTACGTTAGAAAATTTTAACTAAATGTAAATAATGGAGGAGTTTTTTGTACTAATAAATTTTCTGAAAAATAAGAGATTGATAAAGTAGCGTAGGAATCAGATTCACACCAAACTATTAAAAATCTTAAATCACAATTCGTCTTACATAAAGCAGGAGAAATACAATTTTATTTCTCTGTTGGCATCGCTTTGCCAAAGCTGCTAAGACTTTAAACTATACTACTATGGAATTTCTAAGTTATGCTTTGGAGCCTGTAAACTTGCCTTATACATTTTTAATGATATTGGTTTCATTTTACTGGTTGGGCACATTTGTAGGTGTACTTGATCTAAGCAGTTTTGATGTTGACGTAGACTTGGATGCCGATATAGATATGGATGCAGACGTAGACACAGACGCAGATGTATCAGCAGAAGGAGGAAGTGCAGTCAACAATCTGCTTTACTTTTTCAATATAGGTGAAATCCCTATCATGATTCTGATAAGCTTTTTTGCACTGTTTCTTTGGGTAGGTTCTGTTTTAAGTAATTATTACCTAGCAAACAGCTCTTGGGGCGTAGCTGCAATATTATTTATCCCACTCATTATAGTGAGTTTGTTGTTAACCAAAGTTGCTTGTATGCCTTTTGTGCAAATGTTTAAGCACATCAACAAACCAGATGATGTAAAGGTAGTTGGCAAAGTTTGTACTTTGAGAAGTACGGCTGATGGTGAAAATATGGGATTGGCAGAAGTAAAACTAGATGGCATAGCCCAAACAGTTTATGTGGTAACACACGACGGTACTCCGCTTAATAAAGGTGATCAGGCATTGGTACTGATGCGCAAAGAAGATAAAAACTGCTATGTGGTAGAAGCCTATCACACATCAAATTGAATTTAAAAACACATTTATATAAAACTGAATTACAATTTAATTTCTAAAAGATATGATTGGACAAACAGTGATAATTTTTCTGGTAGCTACTGCCGTGATCGTTTTTGGTACAGTTGCTATAATTGCCAGCTTTTTTAAAAAAATACAACAAGGTAAAGTAATAGTAAGAACAGGCATTGGAGGTGCAAAAGTGTTCTTTAATGGAGGTACGGTAATACCTGTTTTGCAAAGAATGGATATTATGGATATTTCTGTTCAGAGCTTCGAAATTAGCAGAGAAGGTAAAAATGGATTGATTTGTAAGGATAACCTTCGTGCTGATATTAGGGTTGCATTCTTTGTGAGAGTGAATCGCGATAGTGTGATGGATGTTGCTCAAGCGATTGGTTGCGATAGAGCATCGGATACGAGTTTGCTTGTTGCTTTGTTTGAAGCAAAATTCTCAGAAGCTTTAAAAACCGTAGGTAAGCAATTCGACTTTATCGATTTATACAATTCGAGAGATGAGTTGAACAACATGGTAAGAAAGGCGATTGGTACAGACCTTAATGGTTATATACTAGAAGACTGTGCGATTGACTACTTAGAGCAAACACCACTTGCTTCACTCGATCCAGATAATATCTTAGATTCTGAAGGTATCAAGAAAATTACTGAGAAAACTGCTGCTCAAAAGATACTTGCTAACAAGATTAGAAACGACGAAGAGAAAACCATCAAAAAGCAAGATGTTGAAAGACAAGAAGCAGTTCTTGAGCTTGAAAAACAACAAGCTGAAGCAGAAGAAAAACAACGCAGAGAAATTTCAACAATTCGCTCAAGAGAAGAAGCTGCTGCCTCAATGGTAGAGCACGAAGAAAGATTGAAAGCAGAAAATGCACGCATCCGTGTAGATGAAGAATTGGAGATTGCTACTCAAAATAAAGAGAGACAAGTAATTATTGCTCAGAAAAACAAAGAGAAAGTAGATGCAGTAGAGACAGAGCGCCTAGAAAAAGAAAGAATGCTAGAAGCTACAGAAAGAGAGAAAATTGTTTCGTTGGCAAATATTGCTAAAGAAAAAGCCCTTGAGCAAGAGAAACGCGATATTCAAGATGTAATTAAAGAGCGTATCATTCTTGAAAAATCTGTGGTAGAAGAGCAAGAGAAGATTAAAGATACTCAGGCTTATGCAGAGGCTGATCGTTTGAAAAAAGTATCGATTACCAAAGCTGAGCAAGATGCAGAAGAGCAATTATTGAAAGAAGTAAAAGCTGCTGAAGCACAAAGACAGGCTGCTGAAATTAGAGCGAAACAAAAACGCATTGATGCAGATACTGAATTTATGATCGCAGAAAAAGATGCAGAAGCTACCAAAGTGTTGGCTAAAGCGAAAATAGAAGACGAAGCTGCTAGAGGTATTGCAGAAGCGAAAGTAATTGAATTTAAAGCGCAAGCTCAAGAGTTGCAAGCTGCTGCAGATGCTAAAACTATCGAAGAAACAGCCAAAGCAGAGGCAAAAGGTATGGAAGCGAAGGCAATTGCCATTGAGAAACAAGGTATGGCTGAGGCTAAAGTAGCTAATGAGAAAGCATTGGTAGAAGCACAGAGAATTAGAGCAGAAGCTGAGGCTAACAAATTGTTAGACGAAGCTGGTAGAGGTTTGGAAGAATTCCGCTTGAAATTGCAGATTGAGAAGGATATTGAAATGGCGCGTGTAAATGTGCAAAAAGACATTGCAATGGCACAAGCTCAAGTAATGAGTGATGGATTAAAATCTGCTAAGATTGATATCGTAGGTGGAGACAGCATGTTCTTCGAGAAAATTATTCAGTCTATTACCACTGGTAAATCAGTAGACCGCTTTGTAGAAAGCAGTAGTACTATACAGGAGATCAAAAGCAACTTGCTTGATTCTGAAAATGGTAACATGATTGAGAAAGTAAGAGACATGATTTCCAGATTCGGATTAACCACAGAAGATATCAAAAACTTGAGTGTATCAGCCTTGTTGTTCAAACTTTCAAGCTACAGCAACGACTCGAAAGAGCAGAGCTTTATCAGTAGTTTGATAGACCACGCCAGAAAATCAGGCATTGCCGAAATGCCAGTGAAAGCACTTGGTTTGTAATCAATATTCAGAGAACAGTCAACAGTTATCAGTTGTCAGAATACGATGACTGATAATTGCTCTCTAGTAACAGTAAATGAAATACTGCTAACTGTAACCACCTGTTAACTGAAAAAAATGGAACAAAATACAACACCACAAGCTACAGAATCACCGCAAATAGATGCTGGTACCTATGAGATATTAAAGCAGAGGCTGAAGCAAAGTGGCAATACACTACAAGAAAAATTAAACCAGCTAAACGAGGTAAGGAAAGATACCTTTGGTAATATTCCGACTACCTTGTTAAAAACCGAGCGAATTAGCACAGAGAATAATTGTGTTCCCCGCGACATGATAGCGGTAGGCGACCATTTTATTTTTGGTTACAATGTGCATATAGGTTTAAAGTCTGAGGTGGAAATATCTGATGTTTTCAGTGTTTATCAGTTCAGATCAGACGATGACAGCTTTCATGCAAAAGACCTTTCATTGCTTTCAGATGAGCGTTTTGCTGAGGATTTCCGTCAACTTTACAAATATTACAAGCATACAACTTTTTCTAAGTTTGTGGTTATTGGGCCGCACCTTTTCCTCAAATTTCAAACATCCAAAGACACAAGCAGTGTAAAAGCTTTTAAGTTTTTGGTTGAAGGAGAAAAGCTCACATACCTTGATAATCGCAGCGATCACGAAATAAAATATCCGGCACAGCATGAGTTTGAGTGGAAGAGAGCAAGCCGCGATCACCATAGAGAAGGGCAACACCCACACATTTCCATTATGGATAAAGTGTTTGTGGAAACCATTGGTGGTGATCTTACCATCAAAATTGAAGATAATACAGATTCAGGAGAAGGGATTTATGCAGAAGAAGTAAGCCAACCAGAACAAACACTGGATGATGCAGAGATTTACTTTGCAGATTTAGGCAACCTAATTCTGCTCAAGATTAAACCTTATATGGAAGAGCATTTTCGCTTTTTCGTATTCAATTATAAACTGGGCGAGGTACACAGAATCGATAGTATTAAAGATGCTTGTGTGCTTTTACCAGATGAGCAAGGTATTATTTATTCGCAAGGATATTATTTGCAAACCGGTGAGCTTAAAATTTACGATGAGAGCCTAACTGGAATGCGCTTCGAGAAAAAGAATATTTCTCCCAATGGAGAAGATTTTCAATATGTGTTCTACAATCCTGCTGAGGGCGATTATGTATTGCTTTCTTATAACAGGATAGAACAAACAGTAGAAAGTCCGGTAATATGTAGCGGTTATTCTTTTTTTAGAAATGGTGAGTTGGTGTATTTTAAGGCAGATCATGAGCCTAAAAAGCACCATGCGCTCCAACTTTGGCAAACTCCTTATGTGCATCCAGATTATGAGGTGCCTACTCAAAATGAAAGTTATCTATACAAAGTAGGTAACAAAGATATTGTGCGGGCAATGGCAGAGTGTAACGAGTTGCTAAAGCTCATTCAGAAGGAGGAGGCTTATACAACGCTTTATCAAGATGTAGCGAAGAAATCAAGTGAGATTGGAGACAGTTATTACTGGATTGGCCACGAAGAGGCTTTCCAGATAGATACTGTTTTGCAGGAAATCCACCAAAACTCGGTGGTAGCAATTGAGGAGTTTGAGAAGGTAAGAAGGATTAAGAAAGCTACACTCGAAGCAGTTGGCAAGGTTTCTAAAGAAGCCAAAGAGTTAGTAGATAAAGTAAGAAGAAGGCAATACAAAGAGATCAACGATTTTGTTGAAACCCTTGCCAATATTCGTAGCATTCGTGGTGAAACGATTTCTCTCAAAGAGCTTCGCTATGCAGATATTCCGGCTATAGAAGAGCTAGAAAAACAGCTAGCAGAGAGAAACGAAGAGGTTTCGCAAAAGTGTGTGGCTTTTCTCTTAGAAGAAAACTCCTTGTTGCCTTACGAGCAAAAAGTTGCTGGGCAAAAAGATAAGATTGATGCAGTAAGCAAAGTGGCGGAAGCTGATCAAGTACAACAAGAAAACGATCAGATTGGGCAGGAGTTAGAGATGTTGATCGAGATTGTAAGTAATCTTAAGATTGATGATGCCACACAAACAACAGCCATCATCGATAATATTTCAGATATTTATGCTTCGCTTAACCAAGTAAAAGCCAAGTTAAAACAGGTACGTAAAAACCTGTTAGGCACTGAGGCAAAAGCCGAATTTGCTGCGCAATTGCGTTTAATTAGTCAATCGGTAGTTAACTATCTGGATGTAAGCGACACTCCTCAGCGCTGCGAAGAATACATGACTAGGTTGATGGTACAGCTCGAAGAACTGGAAGGCAAATTTGCCGATTTCGATGAGTTTATTCCACAACTTGCAGACAAGCGAGACGAAGTTTATCAAGCTTTTGAAAGCAAAAAACTGAGTCTTACTGAGCAGAGAAATAAGAAGGCAACCTCACTGCAAAGTGCTGCTGATAGAATACTCAAAAGCATTGAGCATAAGGTAAAGTCTTTTAAAGAAGTAAGCGAGATTAATGCCTATTTCGCGGCTGATATCATGGTGCACAAAGTGCAAGAAATGATTACGCAGTTGCAATCTTTGGATGATAACGTGAAGGCAGATGACCTGCAAAGCAAACTGAATTCAACCAAAGAAGAGGCGGTAAGACAGTTAAAAGATAGGCAAGATTTATTTGCTGATGGAGAAAATGTGATCACCTTGGGTAAACACAAATTCTCTGTAAATGTGCAGTCGCTGGATGTGAGTTTGGTACAACGCGATGGCGATTTGTATTACCATCTTTCGGGAACTAATTTCTTTGAAAAAGCAGATTTGTCTGGAAACCATTTCCAGCCAGCTATTATGGTTCAAGATATTGTTTCTGAGAACAGTGATGTGTATAGGGCTGAGTACTTGGCTTATCAATACTTAAAACAAATTAAGCGAGATAAAGCACTAAGCGAGCAAGCAGGTTTACCAGTAAAAGAACTGGCTTCAAAGATTCAAACCTATATGGCACCTCGCTATCAAGAGGGTTACCAAAAAGGTGTACATGATGCCGACGCAGCCATTTTACTGCAAAAGCTCATCGATCTGGAAAGTAGAATTGATTTGTTGAGGTTTATGCCCGATGTACGTGCTTGCGCTGCATTATGGTGGCAGATGTTTGCAGAAGATTTAAAAGAAGGCGATAACAGCAAAGCTTTACTTCTGCATCGAATTCGTGGGCAAGCGGTTATTAGAAAGCTTTTCCCGAATAGCGAAGATCAGCAACAATTGATTGATGATTTAGCAACTGAAATCACTGCATTTGTAGAAAGTTCAGGATTGTTTACTGCTAGTATTGCTAAACAAGCAGCAAGTTATCTTACTTTAGAACTAGCTGAAAATGATATATTTACTATCAGTAGAGAAGCTGCATTTATTTGTGAAGGTTTCACTAAAGACCTAAAGGATAAAGATGCTGAGGCTACTTATAAGCATTCTGTTGCCTCATTAAAAGATATTCCAGAAGATGCCTTTACACTCATTTGTGATTGGCTGAAAGCTTGGTTGCAAGGCCAAACTTTTGATGGTATTAGTAATGTAGCTACAAGTATTAATGAAGCTGCAGTGTTACTCTTCACCAATTCATTCGATAATGCGAATGTTTTGAATGTGGAAGTAGAACAGGCAATTGAAGGTTTAAGTGGTGAGCATAATTCTATAGAGAAGGGAAGTTATACACTTAACTACCACAACTTTATGCAAAGGCTCAGCAAGTTCGAGAATAAAGTTGTGCCTGCTTATACAAAATTTCAAGAGCTAAAAAAATCGATGGTGGATAAATTCCGCCAGCAGATTAGGTTAGATGAGTTTAAGCCAAGGGTGTTGAGCTCTTTTGTGAGAAACCAGTTGGTAGACCAAGTGTATTTGCCTTTAATCGGTGATAACCTTGCCAAACAAATTGGTGTAGTGGGACATAACAAACGGACAGATTTAATGGGTATGTTGCTCTTAATTTCGCCTCCGGGTTATGGTAAAACTACACTCATGGAGTACATCGCCAACAGAATCGGTTTGATTTTTATGAAGATAAACGGGCCTGCAATTGGGCACCAAGTAACTTCTCTCGATCCCGACGATGCTGGAAATGCCAGTGCCAGAGAAGAACTAAAAAAGCTCAACCTTGCATTTGAGATGGGCGACAATGTAATGGTGTATCTAGATGATATACAGCACTGTAACCCAGAGTTTTTACAAAAATTTATCTCACTTTGCGATGGTCAAAGAAAGATTGAAGGTGTGTACAAAGGCGTCCCGCAAACTTATGATCTAAGAGGAAAAAGGGTGTGTGTGGTAATGGCAGGTAACCCTTATACAGAAAGTGGCGAGAAGTTTAGAATTCCAGATATGTTGGCAAACAGAGCCGATACTTACAATCTAGGTGATATTATTGGCGATACAGAATCGCAATTCAGATTGAGTTATATCGAGAATGCGCTTACTTCTAATCCGGTATTAACCAAACTAGCAGTAAGAAGCCGTAAAGATATTCACACGGTTATTCGCTATGCGGAAACGGGCAATAGAGAAGGTCTCGACTTTGAAGCCAATATGGACTCTGACGAACTCAACGAGTATGTGAGCGTACTTTCTAAATTGTTGAAAATACGTGATGCAATTCTTAAAGTAAACTTGAAATACATTGAGTCGGCAGCACAGGCGGATGAATACCGTACTGAGCCAGCCTTTAAATTGCAAGGTTCTTACCGTAACATGAACAAATTGGCTGAGAAAGTAATGCCGGTAATGAATGAAAAAGAATTGCAAACATTGGTGCTTTCTCATTACGAAAATGAGTCTCAAACGCTTACCTCTGGAGCAGAAGCCAACATGCTAATATTTAAAGGCATGATGAACTGGCTAGATGAAGTTGCCCATAACCGTTGGGAAGAGATCAAAAAAGTATTCATGAAAAACCAGAAACAAAAAGGCTATGGTAGCAATAATCAAATGGCTGCTTTGTTGGAACAACTCGAATACTTTACAGAAAACCTCAAAGGCATAAAAGAAGCAATAGAAAAGAAATAAATTGAATACGTATAAAAGTTTAAAGGCAAGAACATTTTATTTGTTCTTGCTTTTTTTGTTTTAGATGCTAAATTGTGGTTTTCTACCAATTAACTGTGAAATAATGAAAAAGGCATTTTTTAGCATCTTACTAACTTTAAGCATTTCGTATCTAATCTTTTTACAATCTGCTTATGCACAATACGCAGATACAGATTCTACTAGCGCAAAACCCATTGATGCCCGAGCTGAAGCAGCAGCGCTTTTTAATCAACTACCATTAGAAGAAAAAATAGAGACACTTATAAAAGATCTTTATAGAGATACTGTAAAGTTTAATCCGGATGATGTGATGTTATATTCTTCTACTTTGACAAATGTAAATTCGTATAGTCCTTTATTTATTATCAACAATCTTGAACAGCGATATAAATTGGATATTGTTGATGCTGCTTGTGTGAGAGATTTTATAGAAAACTACTTGCGAAGTGGAAAAATCAAAAGTATAGAAATGTGTGATGGTAGTAAGTATGGCTGTATGACTTATGGATCAATGGGCAAGCAAGGTATTGTATTTATGGAAATAGATGGGTTGGAAGATATAAAAACAACCCAATGTGGATTTAGGCAAGGCTCTAATCTCCACAAATGGGAAGATGGCAAAATAGTTACTGCGCTGTGTGGATTAGCTAATACTTATCTCAAGAATAAAAAAGACTAAGCCTACTCACATTTTGTATCATATACATAAATATGCTTAGCAAACTCTTTCCACATTAACTTGCCTTGGCTAAGCATGTCGCAGTCTTTAAAAACCATATTATAACCATCTTTCTGGTATTTTCTTTTTGTAACTAGTATAGGTCTTTCATTATTTATAGATACAAGGTGTGATAGGTCTTCACCACCAGTTAAGCTAATAGAAGCGAAACTTAAATTTCCTGAGTCGTTAGCTTCACGGCGTGTGTATACCTTAATTTTAGAGTCGAATCCTGGGTTCACTAATTGAGCCAAGTCGTATACTTCTCTTTTTCCTGGTAATAATATACGCTCAAAAATTACCCATTCTGTTTCTACCGCTTTTAAAAAAGTAGTATCAGAAGCTTTTTTTAAAGTAGTTAATAGAGGCATGTCTTTATGTTTGGCTCCTACACCCGGTATAACACCCAGTGTTTGAATTTCTAACATCTTGTATTTAATTTTTCCTTGATCTGTTTTAATTGTAAAAGCCTCAAGAAGATCGCCATTTACAGAGTCTCTAAGAATAGAGCCATTAATAATTACCCCTTTCACTGTGTCACCTTGATTGGTAACTACATAGGCCTTATCGTTATTTAAGATCTGGTCTTGTGGTAATTGTTGAACAAAAAATTGAGCCTGCGAATACAAACTCACTAGCAATAAAGCGATGAGAGATACAGATATTTTCATATGTGCAATTTGTTTTAAATAAAAACTTGTGAATAATTATTATACCTGCACTTCTTCTATTTATTATAGCCACTTAAAAATTATATTTGGTTGCAGTAGAAAAAAGTAAATATTTAAGTATTGGAAGCGATTATTTTCACAGGAATTCAAGGAAGCGGCAAATCAACCTTTTACAAAGAGTATTTCTTTAATACTCATATTCGCATTAGTCTCGACTTGCTAAATACCCGCAATAAGCAAAATCTATTCTTAGAAACCTGTTTTGCGACGCATTCAAAATTTGTGGTGGATAATACTAGCCCAACCATTGAAGATCGCAAGCTTTTTATCGATCAGGCTCGGGCTCGCAAGTATAAAATAATAGGTTATTATTTTAAGAGTACTTTAGATGATGCGCTAGAAAGAAATAACCAGCGTACAGGAAAACAAAGAATTCCGGAAGTGGGTGTTAAAGCTTGCTATAAAAAAATAGTTTTACCCACCTACCAAGAAGGCTTTGATGAACTGTATTCTGTAGAAATTAAAGACAATAAATTTATAATTAGCAACTGGCAAAATGAAGTTTAACGAGCTTGATAAGCAATTACGCATTTACGAAACTGCCCACGATTTTTGTGTGCCACCGAATATGTATATTGTGGCAAGAATTGATGGAAGAGGTTTTACGCACCTTACTAAAGAGAAACATAATTTTAAGCGTCCATTCGACGAGCGATTTAGAGATATAATGGTGGAGACTGTTAGCCATTTAATGAATTGTGGCTTTAAAGTAATTTATGGATACACACAAAGCGATGAGATTTCTCTCTTATTCGATCTTAACGAAACTGCTTTTGCCCGTAAAACCAGAAAAATAAATTCGATTTTGGCGGGTGAGGCAAGTGCTAAGTTTTCTTTGTTGCTAAATGATATGGGCGTGTTTGATTGCCGACTTTCTCAATTGCCTAGCGATAAATTAGTTGTCGATTATTTTAGATGGAGAAATGAAGATGCACATAGAAATGCATTAAATGCACACTGCTATTGGTTGTTGAGAGAGCAGGGTAAATCTGTGAAGGAAGCTACCAAAACCATAGAAGGCAAATCCACTGCATTTAAAAATGAATTACTTTTTCAAAATGGAATTAACTTTAACAATCTTCCACTTTGGCAAAAAAGAGGCATAGGGCTTTATTGGCATTCGGTAGAAAAACCAGGTTGGAATCCAGTAAAACAGCAGGAGGAAACCACTTTTAGGAAAGAGATTAAAGTGGATGATCAATTACCAATGGGTGATGCCTACAGTGAATTTATAAAAGGGATATTAGAACCAGTTTAAGGAGGAATATGAGTTCTGTAATTTCGTATTGGTTACATGCTCATTTATGCTAAAGCTCCACAATATCCAGCCTTGCTTTAACTGTAAAATCGCTGAAGTTAGACGAGATAAATACTTCGTAGAATTCAGTAGTAATGTTTGTGATGTTCACGGTTAATGTATCATTTTTACTATCTCCATATTTATCCCCTTTAAGCACTTTGCGGTCGTAAAGTTGATAAGTACAGTTATCTAACCAATTTACTTTATAGCGCACTTTTACATTTCGTTCTAGATGTTCTTCAACTTGTTTATTCTTAGTTCTTGTAATAATGTGGGTACCCGTTTCTTGATTGCTAATTTTGAAAGTTCCTGTTTTTATATCTGTACAAACTGGTTCTGTTTGGAGGTTGAAAAGTGAAATCAGTAAAAACAATACAAATAGTTTCATAGCATGTATGGTGATAGGTTATACCTAAATATGGCTCTGTGAACTTAACGAGTGAATTGAATAATGTAATGTTTTTTAGAATATAATTGCATTATTTTAATAGTTCGCATTATGATCTAATAAATCGATTATGTCTGAATCAGGCTCAAAATTGGAGGTTTTTATTCGTATTTATGCTGTAAATCTAAAATTTTAGAAAAAAAATAAGATTTTTTAGATAACCATAAGAGTGTACAGAACAAAAGCTGTTGTATCTGGTTTTTCAAAACATAGAATATATTAACTCAGGCTGTAGCTAAATCGAACCAACTATCATGTACAAAGAACATATTGCAGAAATTAATAAAATAATAAATGTACCAGTAGAAGTAATTTGGGATGCTCTAATAAACCCGAAAATAATTAAGAAATATATGTTTGGTACTGAGATTACCTCTAATTGGAAAGAAGGTAGCAAAATAGAATGGGTAGGTGAGTTAGACGGAAAACCTTTTGAAGAAAACGGATTGATACTTTTAATGATTCCTGAAAACATGTTGCAGTATAATCGCTATAGTCTCTCTTCTAAACCTAATGATACCTCAGATAACTTTAAAACAATTACCATTGAGCTTACTAAAGAGCTAAACGGAATTTTGGTAAATGTGAAAGAAGATAACAATCAAGACTTAGAAGATAAAGGTTATACAGAACAGGTTTGGAATAAGATTCTCAATAACCTCAAAACATTGTTAGAAGAAAAAGAAAAGCACTGAATAACTCAGTGCTTATAAAATTACTTATTGTTATATACTCGGTTTTCTTGCTCCACCACTCTTATAAAAGTAGTACGTTTGGTAAGCTCTTTTAGGCGAGGAGCACCAACATAAGTACAAGTACTGCGAATACCACCTAAAATATCTTGCAAGGTATACTCAACATCTCCTTTAAAAGGCACTTTTACAGTTTTGCCTTCACTAGCACGATACTCAGCTACACCCCCAAAATGTTTCTCCATAGCTGTTGAAGAACTCATCCCGTAAAATTGCTTATATTTTTTGCCATCTTCTTCAATTAACTCTCCACCACTTTCGGTGTGTCCGGCAAGCATACCGCCAATCATTACAAAATCGGCTCCGGCCCCAAAAGCTTTGGCAATATCTCCGGGAGTAGTACAGCCACCATCGCTAATAATTTGTCCGCCTAAACCATGTGCTGCATCGGCACATTCGATAATGGCAGAAAGTTGCGGGTAACCTACACCTGTTTTTACTCTGGTAGTACAGACCGAACCCGGGCCAATACCTACTTTTATAATATCTGCTCCAGCGAGTAAAAGCTCTTCTACCATTTCGCCAGTTACTACATTGCCTGCAATTATTACCTTATCTGGATATTGCTCTCTGGTTTTCTTTACAAATTCTACAAAATGTTCTGAGTATCCGTTGGCAACATCAATACAAATAAACTTTAGTGCTGGGTTGAGTTTTACAATTGCGGCTAGTTTTTCGGAGTCTCTTTGTACGGTGCCAATACTTGCAGCTATAAAATTGCTTGTTTCATTTACAGTTTCCTTAAAAAAACTTTCCCATTCATTTAATTCATAATGCTTATGTATAGCTGTAAAAAGCTTTTTTTCGGCAAGTGCTTTTGCCATTTCAAAAGTGCCAACAGTATCCATATTAGCAGCTATAATAGGAATGCCCTTCCAAATTTGCCCACTATGTAGAAATTTAAATTCTCTTTCTAAAGAAACTTGTTTTCTACTTTTTAGCGTAGATCGCTTGGGTCTTATCATCACATCTTTAAAACCAAGTTTTAAATCACTCTCTATACGCATAAGTTTATGTTATTTTAGTCCTTTTAAAAATAAAATTTTATTAATATAAAGTAGCATTATACCATGAAAACTTTCTGGGAAAGTATTGATCTTTCAGTATTTCCAGAAAAGAATTTTGGGGAAAGAAAATAAATAAGGAAACCTGTACTATTTCTTCCTGTGAGAGGCTAAATGCCAAAGCCCATAACAATACACACCTGAAGAGGAAAATGTTTCCAAAATTTATTAAAATAAGTATTTACTTTTTGTAAGTATTCAATATGCAGGTCTACAAATAATAAAACTGAAAGCATGAAAAAGATTAACTGGAAATATGCTGTTGGAGAAATTATTATTGTAACTATTGGTATTACCATCGCTTTTGCCATAAACCAGTGGGCAGAAAACAGTAAAAATAACAAAGTGAAAAAACAGTATTTGCAAAGCCTAATCGTGGATTTAGATAGTGAGATTGAGGGCTTACACGATAATATAGATTACTTTGATAGAAAGATGAACACCATCCATGTAATTTCACCCTTTTTAGATGGTAAGAAAGTTGGGCGAGATACAATTATGAGAAAAGTATTTAACATGGCGCTTATAGTAAATTTTAGACCTCATGATGCTACTTACAAAGCTTTAATTAATTCGGGAGACCTAAAACTGTTTGATGATTTCGATTTCAAACTCATGCTAGAGAAACACTACGCTCAACACGAGTTAATTAAACAAGACTATTACAGGCAGCATAATATTATGGAAAAATACTTTAGCGATTTTTTAATATATGAAGTAGACACTCGGCAAATACGAAATGGTAATTACGACTTTATGGATAAGTTGATGCTAAAAAATATTATCCAGAGTTTGTATGGCACTTATTTAATTGCAATGAAAACAGCCGAAAAAGGAATAGAAGATTGTGAAGAAACTAAAAAGGTTTTACAAACAGAACTTGAAGCATTTAATTGATGTATTTGCTTTGTTATTGGAGATAATTATTTCTAATTAGTGAATTTTTCGAAATGTGCATTAATTTTTACTTTTTGAGTAGGGCTAAATTTGTTTCATTGCTTTTTGAATTTTAAATTATATGCAAATTCACAATTTCAACTTTCAAAACTTCATACAATGCCTGAAGAAGATAAATTACTCACCTTGCATTTGCAGGGGAAAAAGCGAGTGCGCAACCTGAAATATAGGTGCAATCTGGTTAAAAACTTAATTATTAATACAGGAACAAGCTACCTCGCAGCCCTTCTCTTAATTGAAAGAACTCTGAAAACAAGTTTGCAAAAAATCCAGTTAAAGACATAGAATTTTTTTTCTAACAACAACTACACTCATCAATACCTTGCCTTCAACACCTACCTCCAAATAATCGTGTTACCTAGAAGAGTAACATAACTGAAACTTAATTTTTTTAGCACAGAAAAGGCATGATCTCTAAAAAAGAACTAGACAGTCTTTTGCCCATGGCTAGCGAGTGGGCAAGAAATCAAGAAGACTTTATTATCCAAAATGGTATACCACTTACCGACGACCTTAAAATAGATGCTTATCTCATTGGAGTTGATCAAATAGAAAAAGTAAGGCTGCTAGAAGTAGACACAATTCCGACACCCAATATACCTGTATTAAGAGAAGCTGTAAGCGCTACAGGTTTACTAACTCCCAATACTATTGGAGTTACCTTTAGGTATGGTATTTACATTAGGTCAGATTTTTGGCTTAGAAGAAATTTGGTAGTGCATGAGCTTACCCATACCATGCAATATGAGCGCTATGGAAATGTAATGCGCTTTCTAAAATACTATTTAAAAGAATGCATAGAAGTTGGCTATCCCTATGGGCCTTTAGAGCTCGAGGCCAGAAGAATAGAAAAGGAAATCTGCAATTGAAAAGATTTATATTTTTACTGTTGTGAATTACTGTATATTAAGAATATGATTTTTTAATATTTCATTTTTATGACAGCAAAAGAACATTACGATAAACATCTGGGAAATTTTTATTCGTGGATGGCTGGCGATTTTAATGCACAAAAGGAAGCTTTTAAAGAGTTTCTTAAAGCCCATACATTGTTGCCAAGCCAAAATAACAAAGCAATTGATTTGGGTGCAGGGCATGGAATACAAACAGTGGCACTGGCAAAGCTAGGTTACAAGGTAACAGCTATAGACTTTAACAGCCAGTTGCTGAAAGAGCTTAAAGAACACACCAAAGAATTACCAGTAAACATTGTTGAAGGAGATATAAAAGCAGTAAATAATTTTGCCGATTTACAACCCGCACTCATTGTATGCTGGGGAGATACTCTTATGCATTTAGCTAATAAAAGCGAAATTGAAACCTTGATAGCAGATTGTGCAAAAATATTAGCTAGTGGAGGAAAACTCTTACTTTCTTTTAGAGATTATACTTTTGAGCTGCAAGGTGTGCAAAGGTTTATTCCAGTAAAAAGTGATGCGCATAGAATTCTCACTTGTATTTTGGAGTATTTGCCAGATAAAGTACAAGTAACAGATTTACTTTACGAAAAAACACCAGAAGGTTGGCAGCAAAAAGTAAGTACCTACCAAAAAGTGAAAATTGTTCCTACAGAAGTTGCTGCTTTGCTACAAAAACATGGCTTTAAAATTAGCTATAACGAGCCTGTAAGTAGATTTCAGACAGTAATTGCAGAGAAAATTTAATTTTTACTAATGGATTAATAGTGGTTTTTTGGCAAGTTTACTAGCTTAGTTGAGAATAGAAATAGAGTAATTATGCTAGTGTTAGAAACCGATAGATTACAGCTTCGCCATATTGTACCTGCTGATTTTGATGACCTTTTCAGAATGAACAGTGACCCAGAAATTATGAAATACGTGGGAGATGGCTCAGTGAGAAACAAGGAGCAAATGAAACAAGAACTGGAAATGCTAATTTCTCACTATACCAGAAAACCCGGTTTGGGTATTTGGGCAACTGTACTCAAAGAAACGAATACTTTTATTGGTGCCAGTGGTCTGGTTTATTACGACGATACTCCCGAGATAGAAATAGGCTACCGAATGCTAAAAGAGCATTGGAATAAAGGTTATGCTACCGAAGCTTCTTTTGGTTTATTGAAATACGGGTTTGAAATTATGGGATTAAAAAAACTGGTTTCATCGGCGCATCCAGAAAACATGGCTTCTCGCAGAGTAATGGAAAAAATCGGGATGACCTACATTCACCATTGTTTCCAATACGGATGTATACAGGCTTACTATGAGATTACTTTGGAGGAGTATCAACAGAAAAAATAAAAAATTAGGGCAACACTGTCCGGGACTAATTGTGATAGAGTACAATATCTATTAAAACAATGCCACCCCAATATAATATTAACTAGCTGATACAGCCTCTTGTTTAGTAGAATAAGAAACAATTAGTATTATTAGAAAAATAATTGGTGCAATTCCTCCGGCAATGCCATCTCCGCTAGCAATATGCGCTGTAGCTGCTGAGATAAAAACGATTGCGAAACCTGCATAAGCCCATTCTTTAAACTTTGCTGGAATCATCGGGATTATAAGTATGGCAGCACCAATAAACTTGGCAATTGCCAGCTCTACTCTAAAATATTGTGGAAAACCAAGGTGTTGAAAGTTCGCTACCATCTCTTCACTGCTTAAGTACATAAATGCACTAAAAAGCATCATTAGTGTTACTATGCCGGTACTTATCCAGTAGGTAATTTTTTTTGCGTTCATGTCAGAATCATTTTTTATTCAATGCAAACCTATGCATATTTACTATTCAAAAGATATTAATATCCTAAAGGATAGTGCTATCCTTTAGGAAAGTATACAAGCGAATTCATTATGTGTGAACAAAAAGATTTTCCCAAAGAGCGTAATTTTGCAACTTGCCAAGTGGTTTTAATGCCTGTACGCGATGCCTTAGAGGTATTGAGTGGCAAGTGGAAAATATTAATTCTAATATCACTTCTAAACGAAACAAAGCGGTTTAAACAAATATCCAGAGACTTACAGACCATAACCGACAAAATTCTCTCTAAAGAGCTCAAACAGCTCGAAGAAAATAAGTTGATTAAGCGAACAGTAAAAGATACTTTTCCTCCAACTGTAGAATACAACATCACCGAACATGGCAAAACGATTGAAAAAGTGATTGGAGAGTTAGCCGAATGGGGTAAATCACACCGGCAAGTTGTTATGGGAAAAGTAAACAGTTATGAAGATTAGAGATAGCTTTTTGTTTTTAGGAGGAGTTTGTAGTGCGCTTGTTTCAATTATGCATATTGCCATTATTATTGGTGGTGCAGACTGGTATCGATTTTTTGGGGCAGGTGAGGAGATGGCGCAACTTTCTGAGCAAAATGCATGGTATCCGGTAATAGTTACCTCATTTATTACAATAGTATTTGCCATTTGGGCAATGTATGGTTTTTCTGGAGCAGGTTTAATAAAACCTTTACCACTATTAAAGGTCGGTTTGCTCACAATTTCGGCTATTTACCTTTTGCGTGGTTTGGCTGGAATCCCCCTTGTGCTCTTTGCAGACCATGTATACTTTCAGGAACTGGCAGATAAAATGGTATTTATGATCGTTAGCTCTTTAATTTGCATCGTATTTGGTTCACTTTACCTCATTGGAACTATCCAATTATGGCCTAAGTTGAAAAAATCAGATGCAGAAATACCAGCTTAGTTATTACCAGACAAATGAATAAATTTATTTTCCCCTTTTTACTAATTGCAGCTTTTGCTTGTTCAGAAATCAAAAAATCTCCAGACAATTTTGCCGATTTGGAGAATCTAAATGGCACTCAGTCCGATTCTATACCAGAAGAAGTATACGTTAGCCAAGACAGCCTCTGGGCAATAGATTTTCTTGCCGACTCAGTTACAGATGTAGATGTAGACGATTACATATTTGATAATGAGGGTTTTACTGGTTGTATAGATTGGCATTATCCCGATGAACTTACCTTCTCCAAAGTGTTAGATGCCATGAAGTGGCAACATCCCTCAGACATACACTACCGATTCGATTACTACCCATGTGATATTAAAGGCGAGCTAGAAATGAAGAGCGGCAAGTCTTACGATTTTAGTATGAACTCTGGTGGTTTTATAGCAATATACAACGACGAAGAAAACTTTTACCTTGGCAGCGAGAAAGAATGGCTCAAGAAATACTTTCTAGGGATTAAGCTTACTGATGAGGAATTGGAATATTAACTCTAACTTTTATTGAAAGTACTCATTCCCAATCAGACTCTTCTAACTCGAAAAGTTCATCTACTTTAATATTTAAGACTACTGATATTTTTAATGCTAGCATGGTTGAAGGGACAAATCTACCTTTTTCAATAGCGTGAATTGTTTGTCGTGTTACGTTTACTTTTTCGGCAAGACTTGCTTGTGATAAATTATTTCTAGCTCTCTCTACTTTAATCAGGTTTTTCATCCTTCAGTTTCAATACATAAAAACACACAAATGAGATAATGAGGCAAATTAAGGCAAAAAGATAGGAAGAAATAGCATTTTGCTGGTTACCATCAGGGTAGGTATATAAGTAGTTAAAGATATTTACCAGAATAAATGAGATCACAAATCCGGTAGTGAGTCCTTTAAATTTTAAATAACGGATACGCTCATCTACCATGGGTTTACCCGAAAAATATATAAATAGCAAACCATAAGCTAGATGACCATTAAGGCTTTGAATATTCCATTCATCATTATTAAAATATTCGTAGATCATAGCAGAAATTGCAAAAACTGAGAAAACTATTCCTAAATAGAAGCTTCCTCTAAACCAAGTAAGGGGGAATTGATATTTCATGTTAAAAAAGTTAAGTATACAATACTAAATGTAAAGTATAATTTACATAAAGTCAACTTTTTTATGCTTAAAATTAGGATGTTTAATTCATTAATGACTTCATTTTAAAACTACCGAACCAAAACTTCCTATAGCGTGTCATTAATATAGTGACTATTTCGACTATCATTTTTTAAGATAAATTTAACTACTTACCGGCATGAATACCCCAATTTACATTCTTGGTGCTGGAGCAATCGGGAAGGCTCTTGCAGTAAATCTCATTTTAGCAGAAAAAAACGTGGTTTTGCTTAGAGCAAGCCAAGACGATATTCCGGAAACCACCACGCTTATAAATTGCCGCTATAAAGGCGAAGAACTTCCTCCAGTAAAAGTGAAGTCTATCTCATTAAGCCTTGTAGATGCGCTAGACGGAATTATTTTAGTGGCTACAAAAGCCTATGGCAATGAGGCAATGGCTCAAAAATTAAAAGGCAAAACTGGTAGTTCGCCACTTGTAATTTTGCAAAATGGCTTAGGGGTTGAAGCAGCTTTTATTGATGCTGACTTTCCAGAATTGTATCGATGTGTTTTGTTTGCTACCAGTGAGAGTTTGAGTGAAACAGAAATCAGTTATAAACCAGTAGCAGCTTCTACAGTAGGTAGTGTAAAAAGTAAAAAAACAGATTTACAACAACTTGTACAGGCGATTTCTACAACTAATTTTGCTTTTACTGATGTAGATAACATTCAAAAAATAGCATGGCAAAAAACAATTATTAACTGTGTTTTTAATTCTATATGTCCATTGTTAAATGTGGATAATGGTATTTTTCAGCGAGATAATGATGTTTTGCAGCTGGCTAAAGAAGTTATAGTAGAGTGTCTGCAAATAGCCAAAGCATCTAATATAAACTTGTCGCAAGAAAAAATAGAAGAACGCTTGTTATTTATCAGTAAAAGTTCTGATGGTCAGTTAATTTCTACCTTACAAGACATCAACAATCATCGCGAAACAGAGATTGATTCTTTAAATCTAGCAATTGTGAGCATTGCAGAAAAACTAGGCTTACAATCGCATGTAACACGCACAAAAATGTTAGGAGAGTTAATTAAGATAAAGTCAAAATTCTAAAATTAAACTTCCGGATTTTTTATATTTAGTGTGATGTTTTAGATATAAATTGATATCACTAAATGATTTTCTTAAATGGGTGACCTTGGTCAAATTGCGTTAAGAATTTTTGAAATGATTACGTGAAAAATTCTGGTGTTTGAACGAAGTGAGCGTCAGCCGCTGCTGTTTCAGATTTTTTAGTGATCATGGAGGAAATTTAGCGAATTTGTCCACAGTCTTGATTTTTTCGTTCTTTTGAATCAAGTCAAAAGGACAAAAAGAATACTTCAATTTCTAAGAAATCAGATTCTTACTAGAAAGTGTTTTTTATTGATTGTATCAAACCTCTCATTAGCTAATATATTTTTTTACCTCTCTGGAAATGAAAAGAATACACCTTTTTGAATTTGAAGATCAGTCTTGGTTCCCCAATTGGCTCAGAATGCTCATGACCCGCTACATTGTAGCCATTCATAAACTTTTAGGTTCGGCAGATGAATTGGCTTCACTTATTGCCAAAACACTGCCCTATAGTGAATCTCCTAAAATAATAGATATGTGTTCTGGCGGTGGCGGGCCAATGCCTGAGGTAGTTCAAATTCTAAAAGAGAAACATGGAGTAACTGATCTTAGCCTGAATTTGAGTGATTTGTACCCCAATACAGATGTTGCAACAGAAATAAACAGCCAAAGAGATAGTGACATTACCTACCTCACAGAACCCATCGATGCTACAAACTTACCTGAAAAATATAAAGGTATTAGAACCATGATTTGTAGCATGCACCATATGAAACCCGATCTGGCAAAAAGCATTTTAAAAGATGCCAAAGATGCCCGACAACCAATATGTGTGTTTGAGATTAGCGACAATAGTTTTCCGCCGGTTTGGCTGTGGTGGTTACCCATCCCGATAAATATTATTACTACTTTGTTTATAACTCCCATGGTTCGCCCGATGAATTGGAAGCAAATCGTTTTTACCTACCTCATTCCACTTCTGCCTATTTTTATTGCTTGGGATGGAGCTGTTTCTAACAGTCGCACTTACACATTAGAAGATATGGATGTTTTGCTAGAAGGGCTTCATTCTGAGGACTATACTTGGGAAAAAGGTGTAATAAAAGGCAAGTCTAAAAAATTGTACTTATTGGGTTTACCAGTAAAAAACTGATGCTAGTAATTGAGCTGTACGAATTTGGTGTAAAGTGGCTACATTTTTAAAAAGTTCGAAATTTTGCTAACTTAATCGCAGTCTGAATAGACAAATTTTTAACAGCTTAATTTACTAGAAAAATGAAAACAATTATTTTCACTGTGCTTATTGCCTTGTGTTTACAGGGAGCGTATGCACAAGAACAAACCGCAAAAGTTGCTTTTGCAGCGGTGGCTTCGGTAAACACCCGAGCCGAAATTGAAGCAGGTCTCAAGTCTCACGACAAGGCACTGTTTCTTAAAGATCATTGGATACGAGACCCTTACATTATCTTAGGGCCAGATGATTATTACTATTTAACTGGTACCACACCCAACCCCGGTGATCCAAAAGAAAAAACTGATCCTTACAACAAAGGGCTTTTTAAAGGAAGCATCGTTGGTTCAAAAGTTCAGCTTTGGCGAAGCAAAGACTTAATCGATTGGGAATATCTGGGCACGCCATTCACAATAAAAGATTCTTATCAGTACAAAAAAGATAAGAACGAGATTAAAGAAGAGGTGATTTGGGCTCCCGAAATTCACTGGGTAAAAGACAAATGGGCTTTGGTACATTGCCCGGCAGCGGTGAGCAGTTTGGCTTTTACAAAAGGAGCTAAAGTAAAAGGCCCTTGGAAACACCCTATGGGCGAGGCTTTCGACGAAAAACACGATCCTTCTTTGTTTAAAGACGACGATGGCACTTGGTATGCACTTTGGGGCAATACCTATATTGCTAAGATTAAAGACGATTTTAGTGGATTGGCTACAGAGCCTTACTATATCGAGCCTGCTAGCGAAAGACAAAACCCGCAAAAGCAAGGAGAAACCATTACCCGAATTGGTCACGAAGGAGCAACTATGCGCAAAATAGGTGGCAAGTATGTTTCATTTGGAACCGCTTGGTCTACAGATAAAATGCGCAAAGGTTCTTACAATTTGTACTATTGTGTGGCTGATGAAATTACAGGTAAATATGGACCAAGAAAATTTGTTGGTCGCTTCTTGGGACATGGAACGCCATTCCAAACACGTGATGGTAAATGGTGGTGTACAGCATTTTTTAATGGCGATATTCCTCCTGTGGATAGGGATGGAGTAGAAAGCAAAGATTTATCTGAAACTGCTCAAACCATTAACCAAAGAGGAACTACCATAGTGCCGCTTGATGTGAAGGTGCTGGAAAATGGAGAAATTTACATTCGGGCAATAGACCCTGCGTACGCCGATCCAGGACCAGATGAAAACCAACATTTTTGATGAGATTTAATGATAGTGATGTTTTCAAAACCTGATATTAAACAGTTATTTTAACATCATAAATCATTTAAAAATCTTATTTCCACAGTTACTTTTTCCATATCAAATCAGCTATCACATTTGGAAAAAGAATATACTATTAATATGGAAATGCCTGCTTGTTAAAGGTGGGCATTTCTTTAAAAAATCTTTGAGTAGAATTAACTCACCTCAATTACCCCAGACTATCTATAAAAGAATAGGTGTATTCTATTTTTCGTCATAATGATGCGATTTGGTTAATCGATGCAACTCAGCTCCAAAATTATGACAATGACACTCATCAATTTACCACCAGAAAATACACCGAAACATCAGGCTTACATAAAACTACCTATAGCTTTTATGTTGCTGTTTCTTAGCTTTTCTAGTTTGGCTCAGGTTAAAACTATAGAAACTTATCATCAGCAGTGGTTCCAATATTTTAACAATATCAGGTTTTCAGAAAGATGGAGTTGGTTGTCAGATGGTGGTTTGTTTTTAGAAGATCGCCTGCAATCAAAATCCATGTATATTCTCAGAACAGGTATCGGTTATAACCTTAATCCACAGGTGAAATTTGTTTTAGGTGTAGCCAATTTGGGTTTCTATAATTCTGAGTGCATGAATAAAATTGAATTGCGGCCATATCAAGAAGTGAGTGCTAAAATTGCTTATGGCAAAGTAGGAACAGTCCATCGGTTTAGGTTAGAGCATCGCTTTCGAAAGTTGGTGAATCAAACAGAGTTGTTAGATGATGAAACCAGTTTTAATTTCCGCTTCCGATACAGAATTATGTTTAAAATTCCCTTGGTAAATTTTTCTGAGGATAATCCTAGTAAAAGGCTTTCGCTTAAGATCGGAGACGAGATTTTTCTCAATGCAGGCAAAGAAGTGGTAACCAATGTGTTTGATAAGAATAGAATTATAGTGGGGCCATCTATGAGTTTTTCTAAAAATCTATCGGTGTATTTTACTTATATGCATCAGTTGGTGAGTACAAGTAATGTATCAAACTACAATAGCTATAATGTTTTATGGTTGGGTGTGATGCATAATATCAACTTAATGGATAAGCATAAAAAGAGCTGAGGTTAATAAAATGCCTTTTAAAAGCTTTAATCGCAGATTTCACTTATTAAATCAGGAAATAGAAGGTTATAAAATTATCAAAAAAGCTTATTTTTAACCATATTTAGGGTGTTTAAGGGTTTGTGGAATTTATTTCATAAAACTCTTGATACATTAATCAGCTATCGAATATGGAAAAAGAATATATTGTAAATCTCGATTTACCTGCTAGCGAAAGATGGGCTTTTTTAAAGAATCACGCCGCTGAGATTGATGAGCTAATCGAATGTTATTTGAGTGATCTTGCTGGTGAAACAAGCATTTTCGACATTATCGGTTTGTACAAACAGCAATTAATCCCCACATCTTACCTAGAAGAAATTGATTTTATTGCTTCAATTTCTAAATACTCCGCAGACCAGATACTAATTGCCAATTTGTATTACGATGTACTTAAGTTTTATTTTGGCTGTACCGCTTTTGCTTTTAACAATGCAGATACGGTTGTGCATGCTAGAAATTTAGACTGGCATACCGAAAACAATTTATTATCTACCCATTCTAAAATTTTTAACTTTCAGCGAGGTGGTAAAACAGTTTACAAGACGGTAGGCTGGGCAGGCTTTGTAGGTGCTCTGTCTGGTACAAAACCCGGTAAGTTTTCGGTAACATTAAATGCGGTATTGAGCAACGATTCACCAGAAGTAGCAATGCCAATCTCATTTTTACTGCGAGATGTTTTAGATAGTGCTGAGTCTTTTAATGAAGCAAAAAGGCAGCTAGAAGCAACCATAATTGTGAGTGACTGTCTGCTCTTACTTTCTGGAGTTAATGTAGGAGAAATGGCAGTAATCGAAAGAACGCCAAGCCGGTTTGCAACCAGAGTACCTGAGTCGGGCAAAGGCTATATAGTAGTTACCAACGATTATAAAAAGCTGCAAAACAACGAAACAGACGATAGTATTCTGCAAAGTACTTCTTGTGGTAGGTTCGATAGAGCTACTTTGCTACTAAGCAGTGAGCAGGACCTGAGTTTTAGAGAATGCATTCAGGTTTTAAGTGATGAGAATATAAAAATGGGTATTACCGTGCAGCAAATGGTATTTAACAATCGAACAGGTGAAGTAGCGCTAATTAAAACCTAATGCAGTAGGATGAATATTTAATTATCAGCTATGAAATATCTTATACCATTTTTTATGCTATTAGTTTTAGTAAGTTGTACTAGAACTTACTATTATGGAGCGGGTAATTTTGTGACAGAGTCTAGTGTATTACCCAAGCCAGTGTATCGAGGTGAAAGAGCAAAAGGTACTTATTTGCAAGGTAGCTATTACCATACTTTAGAAGATGAACCTACGGAGGTAAATCCTATTGAATTTAGCAGTATACAGTTGGGAGAGTTATCGTATATCAAGAGTTATACAGGTAAAAATATAAATGCTGCTTACAGTGCAATTGTGCATGGTGGAGTGTATGATGCCAATGCGGTTGGTGAGTTTAATGGTGGATCTAAAAACTTTTTTGGTGGAGGAGTAACAGGAGAGCTTAATTTAAATATTCCATTCAACAGGGTAGATTGGCGGATAATAGGTGGAAAGTTTAGTATGATGTATGAAGGTGGCGACTATTATTACTTTAGAAAAGATGTTTATAAAAAGTATGGAACTAGCTATAGCAAAGAAGATTTTAATGTGATAAATTTCAATCCAAGAAAGCTATATGTTAATTTTAGTTTGACGTGGGAAGTTGTATATAAGCTGAAAAATGGTGCAATTGGTTATTGGGAAAGCTATGGAGGTAGAGACAAAACTTTTGTATTAGGCAAATGCTTATACTATACCAGAAGAAAATTAACTGGTTTTATTCAAATAAATGGCGATATGCAAGGTGCTTACCTTGGTGGCGGATTAATCTTTCAAATTGATTAGCTAGAGGTAGAAAGCTCCTACCAATCAAGCATTTTCTTTCTTATCTGTAAAGAAGTATAATACAATAGGGAACATTATTGCATAAAAAGCAGCTTGAAATGCCATATCTATTGTAGTTAGTTCTTTATCAAAAACATACTTGTTAAATAGAAAAAGTAATCCAATAAAAAGTATTCCTGAGGTTAAAATTAAGAGTATATTTTCCTTCAAATGTTTCATGTTAATAGTGTCAAAATAGCGGTAAATTAATTTCATCAAAAGTTACCACTTTTTAATGTTAAAATGAAGATGTTAATAAACTTTTTAGCTTTTGGTTTGTTGATGTAACTTCTCTTTAGGGAAAGGCTGTAGGGTGGTTTGTTATTCATGTTCGAATAAAACAAAAAAACGGTTCGAGCAATGCCCAAACCGTTATGGTAAATCTTTGTTGAGTGGATAATTATAAATTCATTCCACCAGAAACTTCAATTCTTTGTCCGTTTATCCAGCGGGCTTCTTCGCTACATAAGAATGCTACTACGCCACCAATATCTTCTGGCAAACCAGCACGGCCAAGTGCTGTCATGTTAGCTACCATGGCGTTGGCTTCTTTATTATCTCTTATATTTCCGTTTCCAAAATCTGTTTCGATTGCTCCCGGAGCTACTACATTGGCAGCAATTCCGCGTGAACCTAATTCCTTGGCGAGGTATCTGGTAAGTACTTCAATAGCGCCTTTCATTGCTCCATAAGCTGATGAACCCGGTAAAGAGAACCTTGCTAAACCAGAAGATATATTGATTATTCTACCACCTTCATTCATATAAGGCAAAGCTTTTTGTGTTAAGAAAAACACACCTTTGTAGTGGATATTCACAATGTTATCTAATTGCTCTTCTGTAGTTTCTGCAAAAGGTGCGTAAAGCGCAGTACCCGCATTATTAATCAAGAAATCGAAATTAGGGCTGCCAGTATTCTCTTTTAAGTGTGTAGTTACATTACTAATAAACTCATCGAAAGCTTTTACATCACCAGTGTTCAATTGAAATGCAATTGCATTTTGCCTTAAAGCTTTAATTTCTGCTACTACTTCTTCTGCTTTTTGCTGGTTGCTGTTGTAAGTCAACACTACGTCAATTCCTTTTTTAGCAAGGTTAATTGCCATATCTCTACCTAAACCACGACTGCCGCCAGTTACTAAAGCTATTTTATTTTCTGTTGTTGCCATCTTTTAATTTGTTTGGTTTTAAAATTTGATACAACAAAGATGAGCTAAAATTAGCCTAGCTGTTTGCGAACATCAATCCATGCTTTGCAAAATTCAAATAAGTGGCTTATGCGCGGAATGTTATAGGAGTAAAAGTAGTCTGCTTTTTAAAGAAGTTAGAGAAATGGGCAACTTCTTCGAAGCCCAGACTAAAAGCAATCTCTGAGATATTCCAGTCGGTTTGCCTTAGAAGTATTTTAGCTTCTTGTACTATTCTACTGGTAATAATCTCTGTAGTGGTTTTGCCAGTGCTTTCTTTTAAGACTTTATTCAGATGGTTTACATGGATGGCAAGGCGCTCTGCATACTCTTTTGCCGATCTTAGTTTTAGTTTTTGTGCGGGAGATTCTATCGGAAACTGTCTTTCTAGCAATTCTATAAACAGTGATAAGATGCGCGAAGAAGCATTTTGGCTTGCATGAGCAGCGGTAACTGGCTGTAGCTTTTGTCCGTAATGGATGAGTTCTACTACATAATTTCGCAGCATATCATATTTAAATTCATAGTCAGATGCTATCTCTTTTTTTATTTTTTTGAAGATGTGATTCAGCTCTTCTGCCAGCTCATTACTAATCTCAAATACGGGGTAACTGCCTGATTTAAAGATTGGTAACTCATCTAGCACCACGCCACTTTTATTCTTTATCATAAACTCTTCTGTGAATACACAAAAGCAGCCAGCTTGGTTTTCATCTTCAGCAACCCAGTGGTAAGGTACTTTGGGCGTAGCAAAAAGCAAAGCGTTTTTTTGCACTTGCATTACCTTATCGGCATATTCTGCCCTGTTTTTCCCTCTGATCAAACTGATTTTATAATAAGCTCTGCGGTTGTATGGCATCTCTGCCTTTTGCTTTACAGATTGTATGGTTTCTGCAATGTCGAATATATTAAAGTGCCCAATTTCTTTATTGATTCCCGGAGGTAGAATTTGTTCTAAATCTTTACCAGTGAAGTTGACAGCTTCTTTGTAAAATTCTTCGAGTGAGGTTACTTTAATGTTTTTCATCAGAGAGATACGATTTGCAAAATTCAAATGTAGCGAAAGTGTGTAATAATTAACAGAAGTGAATTTTGTAAAGTTTATTATGTCTCGAAATTACTGTTTTTTAGGCTTTTTAATGTTTACTCAAACCTGAGTTCAGATTTTCTATAAACCGATTCGCTATATTTTTCGACCAACTCAAAATTGAGCTCATCTATTTCTATTAAATCAACAATTATGTCAATGGCGATTTCATAAGACAATTTATCACCTAAAAACATGGCTCTTCCACCACTTATTCTCGCACCACAACTTTGCAACGTAAACTCCAATTCAGAAAAGGTAGTAAAATGTCTGTTGTAATTATCTTTATTGGTCGTAATAAATTCTTTAATAATAATCTTTCTGCCTCTGTAGTTATCACAGGTTTGTAAAAACTTAAAAAGCCTTTCTTTGAGTTGATTATTCATTTTGATTTCTATTTATCAACTTCTTCTAGTTCAATACCTTTTTCTTTAAGGACTTTTACCAGTTTTTTTCCGGGGTTGGATAGTTCCAAGCCTATAATCTTTTTTAAATTGGGTAACAATGCAAGATCATCCACTGCTTTGTTGGAGATCGGTAAAAGCTCATCACCACAACCGGGATCGTAGTAAGGCCATAACTGATTGTATACATCTGAACCTCCAAAAATACCATCATCTATGCCGAGTTCTTTCACTTGGTTGAGTAACTCCAGAGGAATATCTAATTGCTTAAAATACTTCTGTACCTCTGGAATAATGCTATAACCATCGTGCTCGACGTCTATTTGCCTTTTGTCGTATTCTTTGGCAAACTCCCGCACATCAAACTTTGGTTTGAGTAATTCTTGCTTGTACATCAGCTCTTCTATCACCCATAGTTTAAATGCAAAATCTTTAAAAATAACTTTTGGGTTTTTATGGAAACTATAGAGTTTTGGCTTGTTTTTAAACTCGATGCTATCATTGAATAATGCACTTAAAACACTTATTTGTTGATGTTGAGCAAAGGCTTTAATTGCTACTTCTAAAGCTTTGGTAATTGGCTTTTTTACAGCAATGGAGCGAACAGCACCATTCCATTTTTTTTGTTGGATGCCTTCGTAGTTTGCTTCAATTTTCTGCTTTTGTTCTTTATAGTGTTTTACTCCTTTATGTAATTCTTTGGCTTTAAGAATTGCAATTCTTTCGGTGAGTGCTTCGAGTTGCGCTTCTTTACTGGCAAGGTTGATTCCGAAAGCAGCTAAAATACCTTTATCAATTAAAAAACTGATGTCTTCACTCGACCAATCTTGTTTAAGCTTAAATAACTCAGTAAAGATTTTTGGAGCATTTTTATGTATAAAATCTTCTCTTTTAGCATATTCTCCCAGCATATCGTAGCAAATACTTTGGAACAAAATACTGTCATTTTTTTGCTCAATGTAAAGCAGTAAAAGTTGAGTTGTCGTGTAAATAGCTTCTGGATGATACGGAAGTAAATGAGCCAGATAGGTATTATTTGTATTGAAGTTTTTACAAAGAGGTAGAATGTATGGAGCTATTTTTTCCCTGCAAATACTTTCACTCGAAGTGTGTGTATAGTACAACTCGAAGATTAATGAGATAAAATCGCCAAGTGTTCCAGTATGAATAATTTTGTTGCTTTCAATAATCTGAAAATCAGCCACATCTAATAAGCGCTCGATAGACTTACAAATCGGCTCATTGTATTGGCTGAGAATATGGTCGATTTTAGAAAGCAGGTTGTATTGTGGAGAGAAGCTCGCCAAAACCAGTAAGTACTTGTACAGGTCTATTTGCTCAGTGGTAGATTTTTTTTCGAAGTTTGCCAGATTGGCTACCAAGTATTGATAAGTCAAAGCCATAAAAGAAATATCATTTCTGATAATGCTTGCCCATTCTCTATGTACTTTGTCTTTGGTCGATTTATGGTCAGGAGCTGCTTGCTTGATTAGCTCAATATTTTGTGCCAGTATCGATTGGTAATTCATGCTGCTGGTTTTGGTATAGGTCTTTAATTTTGCAGCAGCTAAGTTAGTTTTGAATAGGGAGGAGGGCAAGTCTAATTATCGATCAGAATTTCATCTAAATGCTTTTTAGTGAATGCGATTCTTTGAGTACGGTAAGATGGTAAATCGTAAAAACTATCATCTAATACATCAAATTCATGGTTTCTACCAATTATAGCTTGATTAATATTACTTAGATATATTTCCTTAGCTTTTTCTGCAAGGCTAGTAAATTCAACAGCTTCAATTTTCTTCAAACCATTTATAGCAGCATCAATATATTTATCTTCATTGTTTAGAAAAAACTGATCGAAACCTCCATTGTTAACTTCATATTCAAGTATGTAGGTAGCCATTATTTCCAATTGTAGTACACTCAACTTTTCATCAAGATTTTCTTTGTCACTTAAGAAATCAAAAATCTCATAATCGTAATCTTCATCACTCAAAGTTGAGAGTCTCTTACGAACATCATTTATTCTATCTTGTCCGAATTTTTGTGTTTTCATTGGTTATGTTGATAGTATTAACAACTTAAAAATTGATTCGAGAAACAAAGATAACGAGTCCAATTAGTCGCACAGAAATCGAAAAGATATATGACTTTATATAATCATCAGGGAAGTCATTTCGCTTAAGTTTTTTGTGAGTATGTCTGGTCATAATCACGAAGTAAATTAATAATGATGTGAAATAGATGATGTTAATCCAAACATTAGGTAAGAGCTTAAATTTTAAGCTTAAAAAAAAGAGTATTACAATTGCGAAAATTGCACCTTAGACCAGCTTCTACTATCTGAAAATAAGTCGATTAGAAGAAGTTTTTTATCCGGATCGAGCTTTTTATTTGCCTTTTCATTTATTAGTCTAGAGAAAAACACAGTGGCTAACATTGCCACAAATGCAATCATAAAATTATCCATATGATCTTATATTTAGTATTGTAAGTTTGTTTTGATTAGAAAGAATGCAGATATTCTATTGTGGGCTATTTAGACTGTTTATGATATTTTCAATTTGAGCATTATACTGTAAAATTTCATTCTGATAAATATCTGTTTCTTCTTCAAGGCCTTTATAAATTAATTGATAGCTCTTGATTCTAATTTCACAATACTCTCTCAGAATCTTGTTTCGTTCTTGAATTACTTCAGGCAAATCTAATTCTATGAGGTTGTTTATAAGTTTGAGGTTCTCGTTCCAGTAGTAAATGCCTTTGTCTTTTATTTCTTTTAAAGCTTCTTCTTTTGCTATATTTTGAGGTAGTTGAAGTACTTCAATAGCCATTGCTTCCATTGAAGCGAATCTTTGCATTTCTTTGTTGTATTTACCAATGTCGTTGGGCAGAGTACTATACATAACAAATGAAATGCCTAGTAGCAAGGCAGACAATCCACCAATAGTCGAATATTTATAAGAGGTATTGTTATAATTTTTTAGACTTGGAATTAAAGCATATCCAATAACTACTCCGCTTAAGAGTCCACCAATGTGAGCTGCATTATCTATCCCACTGTCTGTTCTTATTCCATAAAGGATGTTGTAGCCTATAAAAAAAGAAATACTAGTTAGCATGGCTTTTTTTACGGCGCTGCCAATAATATTATTTAATAATAAAGCGAGCAAAACTCCATACATGCCAAAAATTGCCCCTGATGCTCCTACGCTTACTGTTAAATCATTCCACCATAGACTTGCCAAACTTGCTGCAATACCAGAAATGAGATAAGCAGATAAAAACCTACTTTTCCCCAATAGAGGTTCTAAAAGGACTCCTATATATAATAGTGCATACATATTTAATAAAAGGTGAAGTATACCTGCATGTAAAAAACATGAGGTAAGTAATCTTAACCAACCTCCATCTAGTGTATATGGCTTAAAGTTAGCTCCCCAGTTAATTAAATCTTGGCTTTCAGGCGTTAATATGTGAACGCCTGCAAGTAGCATCAGAATGAAAATTGATACATTGAGGATTATTAAAATTGGCGTGACGTAATAACCTTCGGTGGGTTTAAAAATGGAAATGAAACCAGATACCTTTTCTTTATTACTCAAAGGAGATTCTCTAAGAAGATCTTCTTCTGTTGTTGCAAAGTTTTGGCTTAGTTCTAGGTATCTTTCTTCAAATTCTTCTTCTGTAAAGTTTAATTCTATTTCTTCAAAAGCTGCAAAAAAATCTTCTATATTTTTTTTGTTTCTGCCCCAATCTGTAAACTGATTACCAGTACATTCGCTCTTAATCTTTATTGCTTCATCTTCTATCTTTATTGCGATTTCTTCTTCCCAAGAGCTAAGAGAATTACTTGTATAAGCTATAAAACCTTTTTCACTTATATGGCTAATATCCCATTCAAGGTTCTTGGCTGTTTCAGTTGCGAGAACCAAAAAGTGATGTATTGGTAATCCTTTTAAATTAAATTCTTCTATATGTTTAGGTGAAACGCCGAATGCCATTTTAATTTTTGTTGTTTATTTTAAAGATAGATGCTTTAGTCTTTTATCAATAAACTTAGAATTAATAGTAAAAATTTTATAAGTCGGTTAATAACTTTACCCTTTTAAGGTATAAAATTTATTAGTATGAACCTCAACCAAATTACTGTACCATCGCTAGATTTAACGGTTTCTGTGCCTTTTTACGAGAAGCTGGGTTTAAAACTGATAGTAGAAGCACTCCCGCATTACGCCCGATTTGAGTGTCTGGATGGTGAGGCTACATTCTCTATTCATCAGGTAGAAAAATTGCCACAAGGCGAGGGCATTTATGTTTATTTTGAATGCGAAAACCTAGATGAGACAGTAGACAAGCTAAAAGCCCAAGGTATTGAATTTGAGAGCTTACCAACTGACCAGAGATGGTTATGGAGAGAGGCAAGGCTAAAAGATCCAGATAAAAATCAGATTATTCTTTTTTATGGTGGCGATAATAGAAAAAATCCGCCTTGGCGTATCAACTAATTTTTTGAAGCTTTTAAAGCTTTTTCTGGTATACGCTGTACTGCTTTGAGGGAAGAAATTGTGCGATTTTGACTTCTAGCCATTAAATTGCTATTTCACTATTAGCTAGAAACTATAAATATGAAAAGAGTTATTCTTACCAGTTTTATTATTCACTTATTTGTACTTATTACTCAAGCCCAGTCTTTCGAAACACTTACCTATTATCAAGACGATAGCACCAAACTCGAACTCGATTTATTTCTCCCAGAAAATTCAACAGCAGAAAAAATTCCACTGGTAATTTTTGTGCATGGTGGTGGTTTTTCTGGTGGCAACAGAGGTGGTGGCCACAGTTTAGGTAAATTTTTAGCGCCTAAAGGTTATGCAGTGGCATCAATCACTTATACATTATATATGAAGGGCAAAAACTTTAGTTGTGGGGGCATTCTCACAGAGAAAGTAAAAGCGATACAAATTGCAGCTAACCAGCTTTGGTTGGCTACAGGTTTTTTCTTAGATAATGCAGAGAAATATAAAATTAATCCGGAAGACGTATTTATTGCGGGTAGTAGTGCTGGGGCTGAAACGGTGCTCCATGCAAACTACTGGGATTATAATACAATGAAAATGTACGATAAACCTTTGCCAGAAAATTTTAAATATGCAGGTTTAATTTCTGGTGCAGGTGCTATGATGGACATTAACCTGATTACCGAAGAAAGCCAAATACCGAGTTTGTTTTTTCATGGCAATAGCGATCCGGTAGTGCCTTATGGTACTGCTGCTCACCACTACTGCGAAACTAATGCTTCTGGCTGGCTTATGCTTTTTGGTTCTTATTCTGTTTACAAAAGACATGTAGATTTAAATGGAGATGTTGATCTGATTAGTTATTGTGGAGGTAAACACGAAATTGCCGGCAAACACTTTTTTCAGTTACAAGAACCGGTTTATGAGTTTTTAGAAAAAGTAAGAAATGGCATTCACTTTCAAACACATACTATTTATGCAACAGAAAATGCTGCCGCTAGCCCTCCAGAATATAGTTTTTGTAAATGATTTACGTGAGGTGGTTAGATAAAATATTTCTTATTTAAGAAAATATTATAATTATTTTACCGACCTTGGTCAAATTGCGTCAAGAATTTTTGAAATGATTACGTAAAAAAAATCTGGTGTTTGAACGAAGTGAGTTTCAGATTTTTTAGTGATCATGGAGAAAATTTAGCGAATTTGTCCACAGTCTTGAGTTTTTGGTACTTTTGCATCAAGGCAAAAGTACTATAATTAAGATTTCTAAAAAGCGGAATGAACCCTAACTCATCCCGCTTTTTTTATGCAATATTTTCTAGTTGGGAAAGAAATTTTATCTTTATACGAAGTTTTTCGTAGAAAGACTTGACTTGTTTAAATCTCCTTCTTACATTTGTTACGAATTAATTCGTAGATAAATGAAAAAATTTCCAAAACCGACAGACTCAGAGCTAGAAATACTTCAGGTACTTTGGGAAAACAGCCCGAGAACAGTGAGAGAGGTAAACGATGTGTTGAACCAGAAAAGGGAAACAGGTTATACCACCACGCTGAAACTCATGCAGATTATGTTTGATAAAGGGCTTGTTAGCCGCGAAAAAAGTGGCAAAACTCATTTATACAATGCCGAAGTAGGGGAGAACGATATTCAGCAAGAATTACTCGATCGGTTTATAGATAAAGTATTTAAAGGTTCTGCTTCAAAACTGATGTTGCAGGCATTGGGCAGAAAAAAGTCTTCACCAGAAGAGCTAAAAGAAATACAAGAACTACTGAAAAATCTCGAAAAAGATAATAACGATGAATCAATCTCTGATTAATGAAATAAGTGTTTTTACCTCAGCATTTAGCGAAGCCATGCTGCATTCGCTATGGCAAGGTTTATTGCTGGTAGTTGTTTTAAGCATCTCGCTTAAGATGATGGAAAGGAGCAGTGCTAGAAATCGCTATTTGGCGGCAACTAGTACCATGTTTGTTCAACTGCTGCTTTTTGCGGGAACTTTTACATGGCTATATCAGCAAGAGTTACAAGCACTCAATACAGAATCAGCAGATATAAGTATACTGTATAACATGGTGCAAAATGGGCAAAGTCCGGTGCAAGAAACAAGCTGGTTTTCTCCTAGTATGCTTGTGTTTAATACCATGCTCGGTTTTGTTCATCAATATCATTATGCGATTTCGCTTTGCTGGTTGGTAGGCGCTATGTTGCTTTCTATGCGCTTTGCGAGTGGACTTTTGTACATCAACAAACTAAAAAAAGAGCATACACCTGCTCCCGAGAAATGGCAAAGTAGAATGAAAGAGATTGCTGGTAAAATGGGTATTCAGAAAAAGATAAGCTTTGTAGTTACTAATAACATAGAAGTACCTACGCTTATCGGTTGGGTAAAACCCATTGTACTTATGCCGCTGAGTGTGCTTTCGCAAATGCCTCTAAGCGAGGTAGACAGCATTATTGCACACGAATTAGCGCATGTTAAGCGACACGATTATCTGGTAAATCTAATGCAATCTGTTATAGAGATTTTACTATTCTTTAATCCATCAGTATGGTGGATGAGCAGTTGGATAAACGAGGAGCGCGAAAACAGTTGCGACGATCTGGCTATTTCAGTAATTCAAAATCACAAAGTTTATATACAGGCGCTGGCAAGTCTTACTGGTTTGGTTAGTGCCGGACATGCAGTTAATGTGCCCCACAATGCATTGGCTGCAACTGGCAAAAAAGGTAGTGTTTTATTCAGAATTAAAAGAATTATGAAACAAGTAAACAAAACGCACGAGCATGCTAACCCGAAAGGGAATCCTTATGTAGCATCTCATTATTTTACCCGTGAACTCACCGGCAAATTTTTAGCATCATTTTTAATCTTAAGTGCCGGATTTTTTATGGTGGTTAGTTCAGGAAAAGCACAAGAAAATCAAGAACTTAAAGAAGTAACTAGTTCTGTTCACTTTTCGCTAAACGATACTACAAAGAAGAAAGTGAAAGTATTACAGATGACGGGTGATACCTTAAAGTTAAATGGTAAAGACAATGCTAAATTTGAGTTTATTTTATCAGGAGATAGCTCGGCGGTAAATATACAAGAGCTCTCTTTTAGCCAAACAGATTCCTTACACAAGTCAGGTAAATACAGAGTAGATGTTTGGAATACTGAAAGCGATGAAGAAGTAATTATGCTCGACTCTACCACTCACTTTTTTGTAGAGAAGAATCAGGTGGGTAGTAATGGAGATACATTAAAGCTTCATGTTAAAAAGATAGCAGAAAAAACACTTTCTAAAATGGATACAACAGGAGGTGTTTTTAGAGTGAGGTCTTCAACAAATAATTCAGATACTACAAAAGTAGCTATTAGAATTAGAAGTGATAAAACCTCGTCTACTAGTAATGTAAAAGTAGTTGGTATGGAACAAGAGCCAATATATATCGTGGATGGTATTGTTGTTCCCTCTCTTAGAATCAAAGAAATAACTCCATCAAACATAGAAAAAATTGATGTACTTAAAGGGCAAACAGCCATTAATCAATATGGTGAAAAGGGTAAAAATGGAGTGGTTAAGATTACTTTGAAAAAAGGAATGGAACTTGAAACACTTGTAGAAGAAGAGGAAATAGAAGTTCCGATAGATGAGAAAATGACATTGAGATATTTCTTGAATGATGAAGAAGTAACTGCAGAAAAAATTCATAATCTTTCTCCAAGTGTAATTGATAGAGTTGATGTGATAAAAGGAGATGGAATAATTCTCGAAAAAGTAGGAAATGTAAAACCAACTGGTGGTGCTGTAATGGTGTATACAAAACCAGGTGTTAAAATTGTAGAAGTAAAAGAAGGCGAAGAAAAAATCGCACTTATTGAAGACTTACCAGAAATAGAAGTAGTGGCTTCTCCAATAGAAGTGGTTGAAGTACCAGAGGTAGTAGAAGTTCCTGAAGTGATAGAAGTAGAAGAGAAAATGGAATCTATTATTCCTCCTCCACCGCCAAAAGTTAGCAGCTTTGTAGAAAGCTTTAATATTTATCCTAATCCATCAGACGAGATATTCAATATCAACTTTAGCCTAAAAACTGCGGGTATGGTAAAAGTTTCTGTACACGACATGGCTGGTAAAAAAGTAGCTACAGTTGTAGAAAAACAAATGTCTGCCGGAACGCAAAGTTTAAAATGGAAAGCTAATGGCATGGCAGAAGGCATGTACATTATCAATATCGAAAGAGATGGAGAAGTACTTCAGCAGAAAGTAATGCTAGATAAATAGCAGATAAAAATATTATACTTTGATTGTTATAAGCTTCGGGTTTTCCTTTGAATTCCTGAAGCTTTTTTTGTTTAAAAGAGTTACATTGAGGCCACATTCCATCCCAATCCCATCAAATAAATAAAATCTAAATTTTTTTTTGAGGGGGTGTAATAATCTTTAACGCCAGCCACTAATCAGTAAAAAGTAAATTATAGTGAGTAGCGATTTTTACAATTCTTCCATTTTGCCATATGCTGCAATTATCATCAAAATCTGTAGGGCTTACACCGATACCGAACAAGATTTTGAAGATTATTATCAGGAGGTGTGTCTACAAATTTGGAGAAGCAGGGAGAAATTTAACGGTCAGTCTAAATGGTCTACGTGGATTTACCGCCTTTCTCTCAATGTGTGTATTACCCTTTTTAGAAAAAAGAAGCGAGCAAATGAGCAAATTGGTACTGAAAAATTGACTCACAAACAGGCAGTTTCAAATGGTGCTTTTGCAGATGAATCGCTTAACATGTTGTACGATGCTATTCGCGAACTATCGGAAGTAGACAAGGCCGTCATTTTACTTTATCTGGAAGAAAAAACTTATCAGGAAATTGCCGAAATAATAGGCAGTAATCCGAATAACATTGGTGTGCGCATTAAAAGAATTAAGAAACGATTAAAAAAGATTATAGATGGAAAAATCGATAGAATCAATTTGGAAGGAAGGTTTTCTAAAGACTGATAATTTAAATGTTCCTAAGGTAAATAACCTGTACAATCAGAAGTCTATTCACATTATAGAAAAGATGAAAACTAGGTTTGACAAGAACCTAAAAGCAATTGTAATAGGTGCAGTGGCATTTTTAGTTATTACTTTTTTCTTAAATATGCTTATTACAGGTATTATCTTTTTTGTGTTGCTTATCTGGGTTTATTGGGTTAATAAAAAGCTTTTGCAAAGTGCGACAGAGATAGATAATAATGCAAACAGCTTTCAGTATTTAAAGGCATTTTACCAATGGCTCAACCAAATGATTTTAGAAAACATCAAACTAGCCAGAGTTTATTATCCCTTATTTTTTCTGGCTGTGGTAATTGGTGGATATCAAACACCATTAAGTAGCGGTTCAATTGGTGAGCTTGTGGTCTACAAGATTTTAATGAAATACCCAGATACAAATGTGATATTCGGGCTGCCCTTGTTTTTAGTGATTGGCATTTCTGTGATTACTGCTCTGCTCGCGTTTTTTGCAGATAAAATTTACCGTTGGGATTTTAATATTGTCTATGGCACTTTAATGAGCAAAATCGAGGAGGTTTTGCAAGATATGAAAGCTTTGAGTGAATAATCTCGCTTTTAGGTATTTTCTCTTAGCGGTTAAAAAAACTAAGTTTGCCAACAGCTAAGATGAGAATATAGATATGATACCAGAAGAAATAAAAATACATGTTAGAAATAAAATTGCCGAATTAGAGCAATCTTACCATATAAAAATAGTGTACGCTTGTGAAAGCGGCAGTCGAGCTTGGGGTTTTGCTTCGCCAGATAGCGATTACGACATCCGCTTTATTTATACTCATCCACTGAAAAAATATTTGTCAGTAGGAAATTATAAGGCAGAAATGGATTTTGCCGTAACCAACGATATAGATTTAAGTGGTTGGGAATTGCGCAAAACATTGGGCTTACTTTTTAAATCTAATGCAACTGTATTTGAGTGGTTGCAATCGCCTGTGGTGTATCATAACGAGGGTGATTTTCGCGAACAACTCTGGCAAATTTGTCCTGAGTATTTCAAGCCAACTACGCTTATTTATCATTACTTGGGTACAGTAAAAAGTGCTTACGGTAGTGGTGTTTCTGATGGTTTGATTAAAATAAAGAAATACTTCTACATTATCCGACCAGTGTTAGCCGCTTTGTGGGTGGCAGAAAAAGAAGAAATTCCGCCAATGGAGTTTGCTAAATTATGTAAGCTAATAGAAAATGATCCGGTTTATAAAGTAGTACAAGTACTCTTAGAGCAGAAAAAAGTGGCTAAAGAAGGAGAGCGAATTGCGCTAATACCAGAGCTTGAAAACTTTATTGAAACGGCTAGAGAAAAATGTGAGCTTGCTGCAAAAAGCTTCGAAAAGCAACAGTTTACCACCGATTCTTTAGATACATTTTTCAGTAAAACCATCGGCTATGAAAATTGATATTGAAACTGTAAAACAGAAAGATTGGCTACTGTTTGAGTGTATTTCTGGTAGCAAGGCTTATGGTCTAGATACTCCCCAGTCTGATACTGATATTAAAGGAGTTTTTGTTTTGCCTCAAGATTGTTTTTATGGATTCGAGCCAGTTGAGCAGGTAAGTAATGAAAGCAATGATATTGTCTATTATGAATTGCGAAAGTTTGTGGATTTGTTGGCGAAGAACAATCCGAATTTGTTGGAAATGCTGCATACACCAGAA
Source organism: Chondrinema litorale (assembly GCF_026250525.1). Taxonomy (GTDB): domain Bacteria; phylum Bacteroidota; class Bacteroidia; order Cytophagales; family Flammeovirgaceae; genus Chondrinema; species Chondrinema litorale. The sequence goes on along the minus strand of NZ_CP111043.1, from coordinate 1,284,038 downwards.
GATAAAATTCAGTATAAGCATCCATTATTCGATAAGTTAAAACCGGCATTATTCCTTTCTAAAATGTGTAAAGATACTTTTGCTGGCTATGCGATGACGCAGGTTAAAAAGGCAAGAGGATTAAATAAGAAAATATTAAATCCGGTAGCGAAAGAGAGAAAATCGTTGTTACATTTTTGTTATGTGCTAGAAGATAATGGGACGATTCCTTTAATAAACTGGCTTGAAAAACACAGCATAAACCAAGCAGATTGTGGTTTGTCTAAGATTAACCACATAGGAAATTTGTATGCGGTGTATCATGATGCAACAGGCGAATACAAATATCAAGGAATGATTAAAGATGTGCAATCTAATGATGTAAAGCTGAGTAGTATTCCTAAAGATGGCAAACTGGTGGCACACATGTTTTTTAATAAAGATGGCTACTCGAGTTATTGCAAAGAGTATAAAGCGTATTGGGAGTGGGTAGAAAAGCGAAATGATGAGCGCTATCAGAATACTTTAAGTCATGGGAAAAACTACGATGCCAAAAACATGATGCACACCTTTCGCCTGCTAGATATGGCAGAGGAAATTCTCTCGCAAGAAAAAATAATTGTAAAGCGACCAAATAGGCAAGAGCTACTAGATATTCGTTCGGGTAAGTTCGATTATGATTATTTGATCAATATGGCAGAAGAGAAAATTCAGCGAATAGAAGACCTTGCATTTAAAAGCAACCTCCCCGAAAAACCAGACGAAAGCAAGATAGAACAGCTACTCGTAAGCATCCGACAAGATTGGTATGGGTTGAATTCCTGATTAAAAACTTTTTCTATCTTTACCCAATATTTTTGATTACTAGACACTATAAATGCTTGCTATTGCAGTCATCCAACCATAAAAAAACCAGAAATAAAAAATGTCAGAAAATAGACTTTTACAGCAGATAGAATTTATTAAAGAAATTGACAAGCTTAAATACATCAAGCGTAGAACTAAATTAATTAACAGCGACAGACACGAAAACGATGCAGAGCATAGCTGGCACTTGGCAGTAATGGCGCTTATTTTGGCAGAGCATGGCAATACAAAAGTAGATTTACTTAAAGTGATTAAAATGCTTTTAATCCACGATATTGTTGAGATTGATGCCGGCGATACTTTTCTATACGATACCCAAAAGAATCACTCAAATACAGAAGAAGAACTAATTGCTGCCAAACGTATTTTTGGTATGCTACCAGAAGAGCAAGCAAAAGAATACATTGCCATTTGGGAAGAGTTTGAAGCAGGTGAAAGCGATGAAGCCAAGTATGCCAAGTCGATGGATCGATTCGAGCCAGTATTACAAAACGCATCTAACAATGGCGGAACTTGGGCAGAGTATAATGTGCCTTACAGCAAAGTACATAGCAAGTTAAGCCCAATACAAAAAGGCTCCGAAGCCATTTGGCAATACACAGAAGAAACATTGAACGAAAGTGTTGAAAAAGGAATCTTAAAAAAATGAATACAGAAGAACAAATAGATAATCAAGACACAAAGGATTTAAAGCTTTACTCGCAAAGGTCAGTTGCTTTAGGTACTTTTTTAGGCAGTCCTATAGCAGCCGGATATTTTATTAGAGAAAATTACAGAGCTTTAGGTAAAAATGAAGAAGGTCACAAAGCCTTGTTGGTAAGTATCATAATTACGATTATTTTGCTAGGAGTACCGTTTTTTTTAATTCCTGAAGATATTGTTGAGAAAATTCCTAATCAATTAATTCCTATAATAAGTGTGGCAATCACTTTTGCCGTAGTTGAGAAAATTCAGGGAGAAGTACTCAACCAACATAAAGCAAATGGGTATGAGTTTTACTCAGGTTGGCGCGCTGCGGGTATTTCGCTGTTATTCCTGTTGGCTATCTGTATACCAATTGTAATTCTGGTTTTGGTATTCGCTGAGTAATTGGAATAGAAAAGTTTTCACTTAAAAGGCTCAAATATATAATTAGTCTCATTAACTTTTAGTAGCTAATTCAGCATATTCTGGTAAGCATAATATCCTTAAACAAGGATATCACTATATCTTGTGAGCACCATTTTTGTTGAATATACAAGGAAATTTGCTTTCGAATAATAGTACATTATTAACAGCGAAAAAATTTATGAGACTTTTCTTGCTAAGTACGCTACTTACTTTGTCAACAAGCTGTTTTGCGCAAACTGATTCTATAGGTTTTAGAGAAGATTTCTCCATATTTAAAACCGCTTTGCTCGAAGCACATCCAGCCTTGTACAGATTTACTCCCGAAAAAAAATTTAATGCAGTTCTCGATTCGGTAGAGCAGCAAATTACTTCGCAAACTACCGACTTGCAGTTTTTTCAGTTACTGTCTAGAATTGAGTCGCTGATTCGAGAAGGTCACTCAGGAGTGAACCCTTCAGAATATCTCAAAAAACAATTGCACCAACATAAGATATTTCCATTTCTGGTTCACATAAAAGAAGATAAACTGATTGTAAAAGAGAGCAGAATCGGGAAGTATGCAACCTTAAAAGGTGCTGAAATTTATGCGATTAATGGCAAAAAAATCTCTGAGATTATTACCGAGCTAGAAGCTTCTACTGGAATAAAATCTGGTTTTAATAACACTTTTATGCTCAATAGGCTTTCTTACGATAACAACTTTTCTTTGGCCTATTATTACTTTATAGATACAGTTGGCACTTTCAAAATCGATTATAAACAAGTTCCTGAGGATGTTTGTACAACAGAAATTGAAGGTGTGCTCGATGCTCCGCCTCATGTAAGTTTCCCTAAACGACCTGTAGAACCGAATCCGCCGATACAGTGGGAAATCGATGAGCAGCAAAAAACGGCAATTTTAAAAATTACCACATTTGCCCATTGGATGGTTTCCTATTCTAAAAGAGAGTACTTTAAAACCTTTCAGCAGTTTTTTAAAACTTTGGATGAGCAGGGCATCGAAAATTTAATAATCGATGTGCGCACCAATGGAGGAGGCGAGGAGATGATTGGTGCAGAGTTGCTTACCTATTTAGTAGATCATGAGTTTACTGTTTACAAACATGTGAAAGCCGAAACACTGGATTTTACTTTTTTAAACAAATTACCAGATGCCGACAAACCCGATTTTTCTGATAAAGATTATGTAAAAACAGACTCTGGTTATTATAAAGTGGAAGATAAAATATTGGAAGCGATGTATCCGCAAAAGAAAAATCATTTTAAAGGTAAAACCTATATTATAGCCAATGGAGGCTCATTTTCGGCAACATCAATCTTTCTCTCTTTGGCGAAAACCCACGGTGCAGGTGTAATTATTGGAGAGGAATCTGGCGGTACTTTTGAAGATGTAGACGGTCGCTGGCGAGTAAATTTTACCTTGCCTAATTCTGGAGTTTCGGTAAGCTTTCCTGCATGGAGTTTAAGAATTAATGCTACAGGTGGTGACAGACTAAGAGGAGTAATACCCGATTATGCGATAGACAAATCCACAGAAGACATCTTAACTGAGAAAGATGTTGAACTGGAATTTGCCTACGACTTAATCCGGAATGGCGAGGTAGAGAAGTAACCTCCCTTTAATTCTCAAGCTTAAAATTTATAGGAATCACTATTCGGGTACTAACTGGTATGCCCCTTTGTTCGGCAGGTTTAAAAGGATAATTCAGTTTTTCCATCACCCTTAAAGCTTCTTTATCTAAAACCGGATGTAAGCCTTTTATGATTTTATAATCTCTTGATTGTCCCAAAGAATCAACGAGCATTTGTATATAGACTCTCCCCTCAATATCTAAGCTTTTTGGCATTTTTAATTCAGCTGCTATTGCTTCATAAAATGCCTTATAACCATTTATAGGGTCGGGACTTGTTTCAATTATTCCAAAGCATATCAAATCATCCGATTTTGTTGTTTCTTGAGATACGGAATCGATTTGTATGTTTTCTTGCTCTTGGGCTGCTACAACAAGTGAGCTACCAATGAGCATAGAAGCGGCTGCATATTTTAGGAAATAGCTATTTAAGCCCTTCATTGGGTTTCTAACCTGCGATTTTTTTACGATTCCGCAAATAGGCCGCTCAGCCTGTAAACTTGCTTTTCTGATTTCGTCGGTTGATTTATCTGTAAAATCGAAGATTTGCTTAGCGCAATGCTGACAAAAGTATTTGCCATCTTTTATCTGTAACTCTTCCCTTTTTATAGGGCAGTTAAAAGCCATGTTAATCTTTCTATCATTTCCCATATTTAAATCGAGTTTATGTTATTCATATAATCCACGATTTGGAAAAAGCTACAATAAAATGGTTATGTTTAGCTTGAAACTGATTTTTTAAAACTTATGGGAGCATTCGGTACAGCAATACTGGAAAATGATACTTCTGTAGATTATTTCATGAACTATCATATTCTTTTGGGTTTAAGATTAGAAAAGTCTTATATCAGAGAGTTATTAATTAAAAACAATCATTATCTAAATGATGATGATGAGTTTTTTGAACATTGTATTGATGATTATACTGAATTTTGGACTGCAATAGCTTTTGCTGAATGGTTTTATAGCTCGGTAAGTGATGAGGTAATGAGCAAGGTAGCAAGAATTGTAAATGCTAAACCAGAATATGGTTGTTGGGATGAACCTGAAGAAAGACTAAAAGATGTAATAGCTTTCTTTAACGAAATAAAGCTCCCTAGAAAAAGCTTTGAGAAAGAATTACACAAAGTTTGGAAATGGGAGAATACATCAAACATAGCAGATAGTAATTATTCATATAGAATACGCTGGGATTATGAGTGTCTAACAAGATGTAAAGCCAAAAATGCAATGGAGATTCTACTAGAAAAATATGCTCCATTAACTCATGATTTCGAAGAAGCTATATTCTGGGCAACTATTGGCTGTGTTGAAGTTGACTCTCATCAAATACAAGAAACAACAATTTCTAACTTAGAGAGGATCTTAAAAAATGATCAAGCATTTAGAGTATTTAAAGTAGCTTATGGGAATAAAAAAGTGGAAATGCTTAAAAAATCAGTTGTAGAAATTAAGAATGAATTGGTAGAAAAGTTATGAAGAGATTTAACCCTATATTTTTAATCTTTTTCTTAATACTAGCTTGTACAGCTCCACAAAAAGAATTGTCACTTTTAAAAAGTGAAACAATTGATTCTGTACTTGTAGAAAAGGATACAATACAAACAATGCAAGTTGTTGTAAATGAAGTTCAAGAAGATTCTTTACTAAAAGAAACTCAAGTTGAATTGCCAACATTTGTCTTAAATGCGTCATTGCCAGATAGTCTGCAAATTGATTCAACAAAAATTATTTATGGAGATTTCAATGCAGATGCGAAAGAAGATTTTGCTTCTTTAGTCACGAATACATCTAATGGACTTAAAGGAGTGTTGATCGTACATAATACCGATACTGTTGACTATGCTTTGTTTGGTGCAGGTAATGAGATTAATGGAATGAAAAGTCTTGGATGGATTGGTATTTTTGAGACGATTCCAAAAGGAAAAAATGTAGCACCTACATCTGTTGACCCAGAAACTGGCGATATACTTGGTAACGATTTTGACAACAGTGCACAGTTAACTGGAAATGGTATATATATGCATGCTGAAGAGTCGTGTGGTGGTGGAATTCTCTATTGGAATAATACTCACTACGAATGGCTTCATGTTGAATAAATCCCTCAAAAAAAATCTCCAAATAATTCTGGTTTATTTACTCCTTAATAGAGGTCTTTTTCCTAACATGGTCAAGCAAGTAATTCTCTGTAATTAATTTGTTTTCGAGTAGTAAAAGCCTTGTTTCGTCATATACTTTTTGATCAATCAGACCAAGTGAAAGCAAATCGTTGAGTGTTTTTAGGCGATGTTTACCAAGTACGCTTCTTTTGTCATGAATTAAACCATATTCAATTTTATTAGGTAATGGTAACACCCAAAAAAATCCGCCTTCATTATTTGGTAAAGATTCATCACTTTGAATGGCTGCTTCAAGTTTAAAACCTCTAAAGTTTTTTGCCCATTCTTCGTAGCCTGCATCACCTTGATTAATTAGAGATTCGTTTTGTGTACTATCTGTTTTTGATGAAAATTTTTGATTTATGTAATCAGATTTCGCTTGAAAACCAGAACGATATAAATACTCAAACCAAAATATGTTGCCCAAAAACTCTAAGATTTGAGAAGGGTAAAACCGTTTGTTTTCATCATTGTAATTTGATCTTTTTTGTCTGCGAAAAGTATTGTTGTGTGCAAAGAATCCCTCCCTTTTTCAGATAGGATTTCTACTTCGTAAAGTTGCTGTGCGATGTGAATAGCTTCTTCTTTACTAAGGGTTTGGCTAAAAGATTTTCCCATAAAAAATAGTAGTATAACAGTTAAATACAGTTTCATCTGCTTTGTGAATTGTGATACCAAGAAAGACCTTAGCTCCATACGGGATTTACGTTGTCTAGAATTTCTGGAAAATCTTTGAAAAATTTGAAATGCGTGACAAACCCTTGTCACTACAGGTGGGTAATTTCGGAAAGTAAATAATTATCTGAAATTTTTAAGAGCTAATAAAACCTAAAAAAGATGAAAAAAACAACATTACGCGGTGTAGCCACAATAAGTTTTTGGGCAGAGGATGTAGAAGCTGCTAAAAAATGGTATGCTGAATTTCTGGATGTAGAGCCCTATTTTCAGCGAGAATACAATGGCAAACTGGCATATGTGGAATTTAGACTGGGAGATTACCAACAAGAGTTGGGTATTATCAGCAGCCAGTTTAAACCTAAATGGCTAGTGCAACCATAGGTGTGCAATACTCTATTGGCATGTAGAAAACCTAGCTACCACAATAGATAAATTGAAGCGGATGGGTGCGGCAGAATATGAGCCAGTTACGCCAAGAGGCGAAGGTTTTATTACCGCATCGCTGGTCGATCCTTTTGGAAATATTTTGGGTATTATGTACAACCTGCATTATGTAGAAATGCTATTCGATAAGTTGGAAGCGCAAAACTAATTGACAAAAACAGGCTATTCTTTTGCCAGTAATGGGTACGAAAATGATATATTTGATAAAAGCATTGAATATCTAAAGCCCCTAAAATGCAAGGTAAAGACGAAGCCCTGTTGTACAAATTCAAAAATGCAGATGCTACCGAATTGCTATCAGCGAGGTATGTAGCTCAGAAATTTCCGAAGCATTACCACGAAACTTATTGCATTGGAATTTTAGAAGAAGGGGCAGAGGTTTTGTCTTTCGGTGAAAACGATTTAGTAGTTACAGCCAATTCCATTATCGCTATCAATCCTTACGATGTGCACGAAAATTATGCATTAGACCGCTTTGGTTGGAAGTACAAAATGATGTATATCAATTCAGATTTAATGGGCTACGCGGCTGCTTGTTTGGGTAATCGATTTGCTGCAAAAATTAATTTCACCCAAGCTGTGTTCGAAGATATAGCGATTTTTAATTCGATTAGTCAGCTATATCATCAAGTGGAAAATAAGCAAGAAGCAACGACTGAGGCATGGCTAATCGAGACATTGCAAAAGCTGATTATCGGTTATGGAAAAAGCACAAAACCAGACTTTGAGCCAGACAAACACACACAAGAAATAAAAGCTTTTTTAGATGTGAATTTCGAAGCTAAGTTTGAGCTAAATCAGCTTGCTCAGCAATTTAAAACAGATAAGTACAAACTCATTAGGCAGTTTAAGAAACACACTGGGCTTACTCCCTTGTCTTATGTTTTATTACAACGAACCAACAAAGCCAAAACATTGATTGCACAAGGAGAGTCAATCAGCCAAACTGCGCTAGAAACTGGCTTTTACGACCAAAGCCACTTCGATAGGTACTTTAAAAAGTATGTAGGAGTTACGCCAGTTTCTTACCAAAAGACTTGCAATATTTTCAAGATTGAGCGCATAATGGCATTTAACTTCGCCAAAATAAATCATTAAAAAATGAAGAAAACCATAGGTATTATTGGCGAATACAACCCGGAGTTTCCACCACATACAGCAACAAATGAGGCCATTCAACATGCAGCTAAAAAATTAGATTTAGTTGTCGATTTTGAGTGGGTTTCTACTGAAAGTATTCTGAGTGATTTTGGAAGCTTAGTTACTAAATACAATGGTTTCTGGATTGCTCCCGGCAGCCCTTATAAAAACATGGGAGCTACCTTGGAGCTCATTCAATATGCTAGGCTCCATAATATACCAACACTGGGAACTTGTGGCGGTTTTCAACATATGGTGATAGAGTTTGCCAGAAATGTTTTGGGAATTACCGATGCCGAACATGCCGAATACGATCCGTATGCATCTAGGTTAGTAGTGAATCATCTTACCTGTTCATTGGCCGGACAAACATTAAAAATTAGCTTAAAAACGGAGGTTTTACCCCAACACAAATCTTTGGTGTATCAACTCTATAATGAGACAGAAGCCATCGAAAAATACTATTGTAACTTTGGTTTAAATCCGGCATATCAAGCGCAATTGCACCAAGCAGGTTTTAAAGTGGTAGGCACAGACGAAACGGATGAAGCCAGAATTATGGAGTTGCCTGCACATCGCTTTTATATAGCCACTTTGTTTGTGCCACAAAATTCTTCCACATTCGAAAAACCACATCCCTTGGTTTCAGGTTTTTTAAGTAAATTGTAGCAGATTCGCTTAAAAATGCGTGTTTATGTAAGAAAATGGGAGAAGCTTTACATAAAAACTTTATAAGTTAATATTAAAAGTTCTCACTTCTACTTATTTTTATGGAAATTAAATCAACCTGGTGAGCATTAACTAAAATAAAATGAAAAAGTCCTACCTTATCTACTTGTTACTAACTACACTGTTTCTTGCCTCTTGCGACAAAGAAGAGGAGATTTTACAAGAATTTTCGCTCGAAAATCCCGATCAGTTTAGTAATGAAGACTACAAGGTATATAGTGCGGCTTTATCAAATTATAACACCTCAGAGCTCATCGTAAAGCAACAAACATCTAATCTTACCATTTCTGCAGAAACCTATCAGTTTGTGTTTCAAACAGAAAATTCTGATAGCCTAGATATGAACCTTTATCAAAACTTTGTAAAGGCAAACTCTGGAAAATCTTTGTTAGATCAGCAAATTGTGGTTTCAGATAAAATCGTGAAGTTGATTTCTAATAATGAGTATGGATTTTATTTCGAATCGCACGACACCCACACTGCTTGGAATCTCTTTACAGAGGATTACCCGAATACAACTGGTTACTATATCGAAGTAAACAAAATAGCTTACAACGACGACAAAACCAAAGCTTTAGTTGGGCATCAAGACTATTGGTTTACTGAAAGTTATGGCGAAAATGAAACCCACAAAATTGGCTGGATTACCTACCTGCAAAAAATCGAAGGCCAGTGGAGAATCATAAGATCAGGTACTTATAATTTCTTGTAGTTAATCTGCCTTTGTTTGGATATAAGTATTTCTGACGCTGCACCTCAAGATTATGCTGAACTAGAAAAGTTATATCTGCAAGTTCGGCAACAAACATTTTTTTGGCTAGATAAAGATGCACTCCAACAAGCTTCATTTATAGCAGACACCAAAGGCGAGTTGATATTGAAAGCCCAAGTACAAGGAGAAATTGTGGGTTTTATATCTGTTTGGCAGCCCGATAACTTTATTCATCATCTATACATTAAAAGTGATTTTCAGAGAAATGGAGTAGGTAGAGCTTTATTGCAAAAAGCCATTTCTATACTAGATGGCCCTGTTACACTTAAATGCTTGCAACAAAACACTTCGGCAGTAAACTTCTATCTAAAAAATAATTGGCTCAAAAAATCAGAAGGCTTTTCTTATGAAGGTATGTACATTTTGTTTGAATATAAAGGTAGGTGAATATTATCTAAATTGGGCAATTATCAAAATTCTATGAGTTTTGGGCGTTTTATTTTTAATTATCTTACTGATAGCTGTAATTTTTTTTCATGGAAGCCATTTTTATAGCCTTATTTTTTGCCCCAGCATTTCTTATTACGCTAGAATTTTTGTGGTATATTTTTACCAAAAAGCATCTATTACATATTGCATTGTTTAGAATTGCAGAACTGGCATCCGTTGTGGCATTGCCTTTTTTGTATCTCATCGTATCCGATTCTGGAGAGAGGTTAGATTGTTGTAGTGATGATGTTGTGTTTTCTCCCGATCACCGATTAACCATCTATTGCTGGATTCTCCTTGGAGGGCTTAGTTATTTCTATTGCTCTTATAGAAGAAAAGTAGCAGCTCCTTTGGCAGAAGTTGTAGTAAATGCCTTGTTGCTAATAGGCATTGTACTGAATGTTTTGATTGGTTATCATGCAGATGAATTTTTATGGATACTAGGCAATCTGCCAATTATTTTACTTTTTGTTCTCCGATTGATAAAGAATCAATATCAGCTTTTTGAGGCGGGTGAAATGGGTACTTATCAGGTAGCTGCACCAGCCGGCATGTATGTGTGGCAAGTGCTAACAGCGAAACCATTTATAAAATATCCTATTCTGCTTTTGCTGTGTTTGCCTGTTATTATGTTGGTAACTGCTATACTCATATTGTTTGGACAAAAGCCAGACTCTGCCATCGAGGCGTTTACACAGACCTATTATAAAGGCTTTTCGCAAATAGATCATTTGTGCGCAAATGTAACTTGCGGAGGGCATTATCTCTGCTCTGTGGCAGCTAACGGACATGCACATGTAGTACAACCAGTGCGCTATGGTACTAGAAACAAAGGACGTATTATCTGCAATAGACAATTGTTAGTATCAAATGCTTTCGAAGAGTTGCTAGAAGAGAAATTTCCGAGGTTGCATAAACTGATTCGAAGTAATTACAACAAAGTAGGCGATGTAGTGCACCAATATTATTACCTCTTCGAAAATAAATACCTTTCAGATTTTATCTATTTTATGATGAAACCACTAGAATGGATATTTCTACTAGTGCTTTACACCTGCGAGCCAAACCCAGAAAACCGAATTGCTACCCAATATTTAAAACAAGAAGAAAAAAAGCAGTTGAGGGGAGAGTGAAAAATAGTTACTAAGAAATAATACATGCAAGTAAAAATATTATTGATATTTATCTTTTTCGTTTTTGCTACTCTAAAGACTTATAGTCAGGATATTTCAATAGAGATAAATGGTGTGTTTGATGATACTTTAAAGTTGGTGGATGAAACACAGCCATTAAAAATTAAGATTGAAAACAGTAAAGATATAGAAGTTAAAAGTTTTAGAATTATACACGCTAAGGTTTCTATAGAGAATGCTGTAACCATAAAAAGAACTGTAAGCGATATTAAATTTCTACAAACAGAAGTAGAAGTGAATCTCCCTAAAATTCAGAAAAACGATATTCTTTATTTTTTGATTGACTATACACAGCAGACACAACCTGATATAATCACTTTTGAGGTTCAAAAAGTAGTAGGAGAGACAAAAATATCTGCTAGTAAACCATACTATTTAGAAGTAAATGTTTTTGATAATGAAACTCAAATACGAAATTCTGAGAAGTATATTTCAATAGTAAAAAACTGGAAAACTAAGGAAGCTACTCAATATCACATACAAACCACTGAAGGAACACCTTTTACTGAAAATATAAAAGCTAATAGATATTATTTTTTACAGATTCCAGATTCGTTAAAGTTGGAATTCTATTATGATGAATTAGCTATTCATGAAACTTTTGAGTTACCCACATCTCTGTTAAAATATGGTGGAGTTATACACATAGGTATTGTAAGAGATACTGAGATGATGTTGGAAAAATATCAAGATATTTTAAATGATACATCTACTTCTGTTGAATACAAAAGTATTTTAGGCAGTATACTTAAGACTAAGACGGTTTTTGAGAGCTTTATTTTTATATCCTATCAAAGATTTCCAGTAGAAAATAGTGAGTGCTTAAGTCATTCTAGTTACTTACCGTTAACTAAAAAGCAGAAAAAAGGAAAGTAAACTCAATTGGCTATCATTTCTAAAAAAACAGCTTTTTCTAATCAATTTTAGTGTTTTTTGCTTAAGTTTAGCTCATTGTTTCTTGTTAAATTTTCTCTGGTCAAATTATGAACTTCTTTAAATCATCTCCATTTTTTTTAGCTATTCTGCTAATTATAAACATCAGTTGCACAGACCAAAACGATGAGCTTACCGAAGCTAAATCGCTACAAGGTTTATGGGTCGATATACAGACCGGAACTGATACATTGGTTTTTGATTACTGGGGAGATGGAGATGAGGTGATGTACTTAAACAGAGCTAGAGAATTGAGAGATGGCCATCTTTTACCAAAATCCAAGGCAGGTTCTTACGACTATGAATTACTAAAAAATGAAATCTCACTTCGCTGGCATCTATCGAGTAACTCTGCCTTTAATCAATTTTCTTTCGAAAAAAATGGAGATCAATTAGTTATTGGCAACTTCTACGACGACACCGCTTTCGGAACCAAGATGACTTTTAAAAAGATAGATTGATATTAGTTATATAGGATTAAGGTATTCATTTTCAGATGGATACCTTAATTATTCCCCTCCCTTGTCTACCCATAGTACACATTTTATTCGCGTGTTGTTAACTATTTGTCTACTATAAATATTAGCATCTCGTTTGCCTTCCCGCTTCTTTTGCATCATCGAATTTCCTCAACCATGTATCAATCTCTACTGGCGGAATTCAAGAATGTAAAAGATTAAACCCATGAAGAATTATAATTATCATAGATACAATTCATTTGCAATCGACTTAATGCGAGGATTGTTTGTTACGATTTTTATTCTGCTTGTACTGTTCTTTGTTTCGGTAACTTCGGCATCGGGGCAGCATGTTAGCAACAAGATGGAGTCTTACATAGCTGCCAAACAACAGCGCGTATCTCACAAAAGCTATATTTATCTTGTTACTTGCGCCGAATGAACTTAAAATTGAGTAGCAAAGTAATATTACTTTAAAACAAAGATCAACATAAACTGAAACTGAATGAACGCAAGGCTAAACAATGATCTGAAAGACACAGAAAGCCTGTTAAATGCAGCTTTACAAGTGGGCTTAAAGTATCTGGCAGAGCTAGACCAGGTACCTACTTCTATAAAAGTATCAGAAGAAGCAAACATGCCTGAGCTATCTGCCGAAGGCAAAGGAGGGCTCGCTATCTTACAAGAGTTTAAAGAAAGATTCAGTGAAATGATGGTGGCATCAGCCGGACCGCGTTACTGGGGATTTGTAACCGGAGGTACTACTCCTGCTGCTATTATGGGTGATATGTTGGCTACGATCTACGATCAAAATACACAAACATTAAAAGGGCATGGCGATGTTTCGGGCAAAGTAGAGTTTGAAACGGTGCAGTTACTACTCGATTTATTTAACCTGCCAAAAGATTATTTAGGTGGGTTTGTAACGGGAGCAACTATGTCAAACTTTACCTGTTTAGGTGTGGCGAGGCAGTGGTTAGGCAAAGAGCTAGCAATGGATGTCGCTAAAAACGGCATGCAATCAACCTTTAAGGTTTTATCGGCAGTACCTCATTCATCGGCTATAAAATCGCTGGCCATGTTAGGTATGGGCAGCGCCAATGTACAGTTGGTAAAAACCATAGCGCCGACTCGCGAGTGTGTTGATCTGGAAGCTTTAGAAGCAGAAATAAAAGCATTAAACGGTCAGCCTTTTATTTTGATTAGCAGTGGTGGAACAGTAAACACAGTTGATTTCGACGATTTTAAAGGCATTTCTAAGCTAAAAGAAAAATACAATTTCTGGTGGCATGTAGATGCTGCTTTTGGTGGTTTTGCGGCTATTTCTCCGAGTTATAGTCATTTACTAGACGGTTGGGAAAATGCCGATAGTATTTGCATAGACTGCCATAAATGGTTAAATGTGCCTTACGAAAGTGCTTTCTTTTTTGTGAAAGAGAAACACAAGTTTTTGCAGGTAGAGACCTTCCAAAACTCAAATGCTCCGTATTTGGGCGATCCTTTGGAGAATTTCAATTTCCTAAACTTTCTGCCTGAAAACTCGCGCAGGTTTAAAGCTTTGCCAGCTTGGTTTACTTTAAAGGCATATGGAAAAGATGGCTACCAAGAGATTACCGAGCGAAATATTAGACAGGCAAAACAATTGGGCAGTTTTATAAATGAGTCAAGCGCTTTTGAGTTGTTGGCACCAGTTAGGTTAAATACAGTTTGCTTTACGTTGCGGGGCGAAATGAATGAGGCAAAAATTCAGGCTTTTCTGGACACCCTCAACGACAGCGGAAAAGTTTTTATGACACCCACTTTCTTTAATAAGCGAAAAGGAATTAGGGCTGCATTGGTAAACTGGCGTACTACAGAAAACGATGTATTAATCGTACAGCAAGAAATGCAGAAAGCATTCGATCAAATCAGCAAAATGTCTTTTTAATCATTATTTTAGCTATTTACTTTTCATCCTATACCAGTAAATAAAAAAGTAAATGTCTCAGGTAAAGATTTATGGTTTAAGAAGCCATCTTAGTGAAATAAAAGCAAAGCTTTCAGATGTAATACACCAATGTGTAGTGGAAGCTTTGCAATTTCCCCAAAACAAGCGGGCACACCGTTTTATCAATCTAGAAAAAGACGATTTCTACTATCCCGAAGGGCGAACAGATGCTTATATTATTATAGAGTTTATGATGATTGAAGGCAGAACTGTGGAGACCAAAAAGAACCTCATTAAAATGCTTTTTGAGCAAATTAGCAGTCAGCTAGGGATTTCTGTAACTGATATAGAAATATGCATTATGGAGAGTCCGGCGGCAAACTGGGGTTTTCGTGGCATGACTGGCGATGAGGTGAGTCTTAATTATAAGATTGATGTTTAAAGATGAAGCAACAAGAGTTAATATCTGAATATGGCAAAACAGTAAGCACACACTGGCAAGTAGAAGGTATTATACTGGGACATGCTTTGTCTACATTTAATTCACTCACCAGTTTTAGCGCTAGCCGACATGATGCCGACGTAGTACGCTTACACTTTGGCTTAAAGGGAGATTACAACTTTTCTTACAAGCAATTAGGCAAAAGCTTCGACCTAATTGGCGGGCACCATAACCTCATGTATTCCCGAAATTTTGATATGGAGGTGAATAACAAAACCCTAGAAATAGAGACATTCGGTGTGAGTTTTCCCAAAGAGGTTTTTCTTAAGTTTACCGAAAATGCCAGCGATACTTTAAAGTGGTTTTCTGAGAGTATTTTAAAAGGAGAAAGTGTTATTCTTTCTGATGAATGGGGTTCGATAGATGCGGGTATACAACAGGTAATTCAGCAAGTGATAAACTGCAAATACACTGGCGATCTGGCAAATTTGTTTCTGTATTCTAAGAGTATTGAACTATTGGTTTTGTCTGCCGAAGCTTGCGAAGCAGCTAAAAACAGGAAAGATGCTTTTATCAGAAAAAAGACAGACAAAGAGAAGTTAATTGCTGCCAGAGACATGATAAACGAGCGCTTGCATTGCCCGCCAAACTTGACCGAAGTGGCTAAAAGTGTAGGTTTAAATGAATATAAATTGAAGCGCGGTTTTAAAGAAACATTCAACAATACAGTGTTTGGTTATTTAACCGATCAGCGACTAAATCTAGCTCAACAATATTTGCGAGACACAGAAAAAACGGCAGCTGAGGTAGCTTACGATTTGGGCTATTCTTCGCCACAGCATTTCAATAATGCATTTAAAAACAAATTTGGCATCACTCCCGATTCTGTTAGAAAAAATCCATAATCTTCAATTAGCTGTTTCAGTTCTCCTCTATTTTTGAATGTACACTAAACGATAAAATAAATGAATCAGCTTTTGGTAAAAAATAGCATCACGATCAATGCAAGTGCCGAAGAAGTATGGGATGCACTCGTTAACCCTGAAAAAACAGCGCAATATATGTTTGGTTGCAAAGTAGACTCAGACTGGCAACAGGGAAGCCCGGTGTTATGGAAAATGCTTTACGAAGGGCAGGAGATTGTTCCCGTAAAAGGAAATTTGTTGGTGTATCAGCCATATAGTTTGCTCAAGTACACAGTGATTGAGGGCAATCCTTCTTACCCAGATATTCCCGAAAACCATTTAAATGTAATTTATGAGTTGGAAGAACAAGGCGAGCAAACAGTTTTGTCTGTGATGCAAGATGGTTTTGAAACTGCGGCTGATGGCGAAAGAAGATATAATGATGTTTACAACAATGGAGATGGCTGGAACCCAATTCTAACCCAAATAAAAGGAATTGTAGAATCTGCCAGTTAACATTAAGTTTGTGATAAGCACCAAACAAGCGAGCAAAGAGATATACATTTCTTTGCTCGTTTTTTATGCTAAAGCCAAATGTTTTACAAGCCTTTTTACTAGTTTTAACTCACTCCTAATTTTTAATAATAAAGAAATGCTTGTATTTCCTGAACTCGAAAACATTCTTCTGTTTATAACCGCCGCTACTATTTTAATTGTTATTCCCGGACCTGCTGTATTGTATATTATGGCTAAAAGCATGGAGCAAGGTTACAAAGCCGGTATTGCTTCTGTGTTAGGTATTGGTTTGGGTGGTATGGTTCACGTAGTAGCTGCAGGTGTTGGTGTTTCTGCAATTTTGGTCGCATCGGCCACTGCATTTTCAATATTAAAATACCTTGGTGCTTTTTATCTAATCTATTTAGGCATTAAAAAACTGTTCGATAAAACACCCTTCCATCAGCAAATACAAGTAGAGAAAAAGAAAGTCTTATCACGTATTTTTTATGAGGGAATTATCGTGAATGTGTTAAACCCCAAAGCGGCAATCTTCTTCTTTGCATTTTTACCTCAGTTCATCAGTGTGGGGAGAGGCGGAGTAACTTCACAGATTTTTATTCTGGGCTTCCTCTTTATTTTAATAGCACTTGCTAGCGATTTAATGTATGTGTTTATCTCTGGTAAATTTGCCAATTGGATGCGTAACAGTGCTTTTTATGCCAAATTCCACAAATATATTATTGGCTTTATCTATATCTTTTTAGGGCTAGTTACTTTAACTGCAAGCCAGCCATCTAACAATGTTGCTGCTAAGAAGGGGTAAACGATTATATACTTCTTGTGTAGTTCACTTCAATGTAAAATCAGAAAGCTAAGATAAATGAATAATTATAAGGAGAGTTGGGCAGGATTTATATTGGAGTTTGAAGAGGCAATTTTACCAATTTATCAAAGACATGAAGAAGAGTTTGACTACTTCGGGTTTCATGGAGTAAGGCATGTTTCAAGAGTTTTGATTTTTGCAGAATTGATGTCGAGATATTATTACAAGTATTCTAAAGAGGATATTGATTTTTATGCCATACGAGTGGCTGTCGCTTTTCACGATTCAGCCAGAGAAAACAACGGAAAAGATTATTGGGAAAAGCAAAGTGCTGAGAAGTGTTTTGCTTACTTAGTCGAAAAAGATTGCGATGAAACCTATGCTAAAAAAGTATCAAATCGAATTATAAGAGATAAAAATGGGGTAGTCGATTTAATGGATCAAATAGTTTATGATGCTGATGTTTTAGATATAATAAGACTTTTCGTGGATTCGGGCTTTGGCTGGAAGAAGTTTAGGCAGAATGAATTTATTTTTTTGACAGATAACCGCATTGATTCAGGTAAAAACAAGCTAAATAAAGATCGGGAGAAATTTGTTCTTGAAGCATGGAAGTTTATTAGCGAGACTGAAAAAGCTATTACTAATAATAGAGGCTTAATAAATAGTTATCTAAACCATATTATTAATAACAATGAGAGCTACCCTTTCATGGCCTCACTTCTTAATTGAAAGCGTATATTCTAACCCCCTCCCTCTAAAAAATTTTCAGCTTTTATGTGATTTATTATTCCCTTCCTAAACTAATGGAGTGTAATAGATTGAAAAGATGCAGAATAAGAGCGAGTTTATCAAAATTGTAAAGCAAAACGAAGGTATCATTTACAAGATATCTAGAGTGTATACGAACGATGAGGAAGACCAGAAAGACCTTTATCAGGAAGTGGTATATCAGCTTTGGAAATCTTTTGGCTCCTTTCGTGCCGAATCAAAAGTGAGCACTTGGATGTACCGCATTGCATTAAACACTTCTATTGCATGGCTCAATAAACGCAAGAGAAAACCTCATAAAATAAGTATCGATTTTGAGCTACATAACAAAGCAGACGAAAAAGATACCTTGATGGAAGAGCGATTAAATGTGCTGTATGCACAAATAAAGCAACTCGGTGTAGTCGATAAGGGGCTTATCCTGCTCTTTTTAGAAGGTAAAAGCTATGAGGAGATTTCTCAGATTACCGGCTTTACTAGCAGCAATGTGGGGACTCGATTGGCCAGAATTAAACAAAAATTGAAAAAACGCATCCTAAAATAAAAGATATGGAACTAGAAGAAATGCAAAACCTCTGGACAGAAATGAGCCAGAAAATGGGAAAACAGCAAAGTCTAACAGATAAAATAATTACAGATATGATACAACAAAAGTACAGAAACAGGTTCGATAAAATCTCCACTTACGAAACCATAGGCGCAGTAGTTTGTTTTATTGCCGCTATTTTAATGATAGTAAATTTTGGCAAATTAGACACATGGTACTTTGTGTTGTCTGGGGGCTTTTCTATCGCTTATTTATTGGTGCTACCAGTTATCGTATTGAATTCTCTCAACAAAATAAAAAGGTTAAATATCGCCCAAAACACATATAAGCAAACCATATTGGCTTTTGCCAAAGCGAAAAAACAATTGCTACAAGTGCAAAAAACAGGCATTTACCTCAATGTGATTTTTGTAGCAGTGTTTATGCCTGTAGTGGGAAAATTATTCCATGATAAAGATGTGTTTCTAGAAAGCAACTTGGTGTACATCTACATTCCATTAATGATGGTGTTCCTCTTCTTCTTTTCTAAATGGGGTTATAGTTGCTACACAAACATCACCAGCTCAGCAGAAAAAGTACTACAAGAGCTTGAAGGGAATAAATAAGCTTGATATAGTGGCTTTTATTAAAAGAAGTTTAAGATTGGCCTTGGACAAATCACGTTTAGAATTTTTGTAATGAATACGTCAAAAAAAATCCTGTGTTTGAGCGAAGCGAGCGTCAGCCGCTGCTGTTTTGGATTTTTTAGTAATCATGTAGAAAATTTAGTGAATTTGTCCACAGCCTTGACTTTTTGGCGGTCGGCCGCTGCCGTACTTTTGAGTCAAGTCAAAAGTACTTAAATCAGTTTAACCATTCCCAATAAATCCAGGGTACAGCGTCATGCAGCCATCTACATAAATGGTAGTTCCATTTACATAATCAGATTCGTCTGATGCGAGCCAAACTGCTGTGTTGCCAATATCTTTGGGCTCGCCCAAGCGTTGGTAGGGGATAAGTTCGAGCAGTTCTTTGCGCTTTTCTTCATTCTGCCAAACTTCTTTGTTAATAGGCGTTTTTATCGCACCGGGGCTAATGGCATTCACGCGTATTTTATGATGTGCCAATTCTTGCGCCATGGTTTTCATCATCATCATTACACCACCTTTAGAAGTGGCATAATTAATATGTCCAGCCCAAGGGATAATGTCGTGTACAGAGCTCATGCAGATAATTTTTCCTGCTGCTTTAGATCGATTTTTTACTACGCCTCTTTTTATAAACTCTTTGGCTGCAAATTGCGCACAGAGAAATTGTCCGCTCAAATTTATATTGAGTACCTGTTGCCAGTCTTTAAAATCCATTTCCAGAAAAGGAGCATCTTTTTGTATGCCGGCATTGGTTACCATAATATCTATGGTACCAAAAGCATCCAGAAATTTTTTAAACATGCCTTCAACCTCTTCGGGATCACCTACATTAGCTTGTAAAATAATTCCTTCGCCACCGTTTGCTTCTACCTCTTTTAGAGTTTCTTCTGCACCTTCTGAATTTTTGTAATAGTTTATTCCAACCTGTGCACCTTCTTTAGCCATGGCAATAGCAATGCCTTTACCAATGCCAGAGCTGGCTCCAGTAATTAGTGCTTTTTGTCCTTTTAGTCTTTGCATAGTGTTTTTCATAGTTTAGACACAACATGAGTCATGCCCTGTGTTCTAGTTTCAGTTTGAAGTAATAACAATATGGGGGCTTGCCTGTTTAGCATGTATTAATAGAATTTAAATTTACTAGCTATGAAAACTTCTTATAAAGTAGTAGCCATACTTGCTTTAGTATTAGGCTCTTTGGCACTTTTTGCCTTTTTAATGTTTTATGTTGCGATAGTTTGGTTGGCTATTTTGCAAGTCATACTTTCTGTCATGATAATTATTTTTTGTGTTAAATACTTCCGTTTACACAAGTTAAGCAGTGATTGATTAAGTGCTTTGTGAGCTTATCAAAAACACAATTCAACTGTAATTGCGGGGAATAAACTGTAATTACAGTTGCGTATTAGTATAATGGAAAGGTTTGCTTTTAGGTTATTTCGAGAATTCTTATGATCGAATGGTTTCTTTTATGGTGAAAGAAGAAAACGTTTCAGACGAAGTAGTACAGAAGTTGCAGGAGATCATCAAGTAAAAATAAAGAAGAAGAATCATGATTGATTTTCTTTTTTACTGTGTGTTTGAGTTTCAAACAAGAACAATAAGCGGGCAGCGCTGTTTCGATATAAGATATAGAATTTAAATTTAACCAAGCTATGAAAGACCTATTCAACACATTCGGACTAATCCTATTAGTATTAACCTCCATGGCAGTCTTTGCCTTCCTCATTTTTTATGTAGACTTTATTTGGTTAGTGGTGTCGCAAGTAATTGTTTCTACCATTATTATGGTTTTTTGCATAAAACATTTTAGCTCTCATAGTTACAAGTAAATGTATGTAATTATTTGATTATCAATCTATTGATGTTTATTCTAATGGCTCTGTGTAAATCTTTTTAATGATATATAACTGCTATTGCAGGCAATAAACTGTAAATGCAGTTGCAAAACTGCTACTACAGTTGTATATTAGTGTTATGGAAAGATTAACACAAAAAGAGGAGAGTGTTATGCAAATCCTCTGGAAGCTTAAAAAAGGCTTCGTAAAAGATATAATAGATGAAATGCCAGAGCCGCATCCGCCATATAATACCATCTCATCGTTGGTGCGGGTTTTGGAAAAGAAAGGTTTTATAGGTCATACTGCTTATGGCAAAACCTATGAGTATCATCCCCTTGTGTCACGATCAGCTTATCTTAAAAGTACCTTTAAAGGCTTGCTTTCAGGTTATTTCGAAAATTCTTATGAGCGAATGGTTTCTTTTATGGTGAAGGAAGAAAACATTTCAGACGAAGAAGTACAGAAGTTACAGGAGATCATCAATAAAAATAAAGAAGAATCATCATGATTGATTTTCTTTTTTATTCCCTGCAATTATCAGTTTGTTTAGTGCTACTTTACCTGCCTTATCATTTCATTTTTAAGAAAACTACTTTTTACGAGTGGAATAGGTTTTACTTATTAGGTGCTGTATTATTTGCTTTGCTAGCTCCTTTAGGAGATTTTCAAGTACGACTCTCAGTTAGCGAAGATGTACAAAGTTTGAGAACTACATTTAGCGAGTCAAATATTTTCACAGAGAAAGAAGGGGAGTTTCTAGATAAATCATTAAGTGAACAAGTTTCCGTAACATCGCCCGAACAATCTATTTCAGCGAAACCAAACATCAAAACTGATATAGCTAATACAGATACTAATTGGCTATTGGTTGTCTACTTTGCTGGTATTGGATTATTTGCTTTGCTGTATTTTTTGAGATTGCTGAAACTGTTCTTATTAATTAAAAAAGGCAAGCAGTATCAACACCAAAATTTTACAGAAGTACAGCTTTCTGGCGAGAGCAAACAGGTATTTTCTTTCTTTGGTTTTATATTCCTTAATCGCACTCAGTTTACAGAATATGAACTAGCAACTGTACTCAAACATGAACAAGTACACATTCGGTACTGGCACAGTGTAGATATTTTGTTGATGGAAATTTTGCAAATCGTTTTCTGGTTTAATCCACTCTTTAGGCTTTACAATAAGTCGCTACAGAATGAAAATGAATACTTTGTAGATCAATTAGTAGCAGGTAAGCAAAGTACTTCTACCTATGCAGAAACCTTGTTACAGTTAGCTGTTTCTAAGCGCCCGATAGTTGGGCAAGCCTTTGCCTACATCCCCGTAAAACACCGAATTTTTAAACTTTTTCAAAGCCCATCACCCACTATGGAAAAATCTAAATATTTATCAGTCCTTCCGCTATTAAGCCTTTTGTTTATTTGCTTTTCTTGCTCTCTAGATATGTTAGATAAAGAAGCTTTTAATGATTTTACTGGTAAAAAAGTGAGCATGGTAAAAGCTTATTATACTAACCAACGGGCTACTGTGAAAAATAAAACAATGATAGGAGAAATTGTTTTTGATGAAAATGGAATAGTTGAAGACATAGAAGTGATGCATACCTTTCAAATGTTGGATAATGGATTGCCCCATTATTTCCCTTATTTTGTGAATGTTAAAGATATTCGGTCTAGGAAAATATTAAAAAGTGTAGATGATGATTTCTATCTTAAAAATGTACAATGGCTAGTAGTAAAAGATCCTGAATTGAGGAATTCAGATGTGTTATTGTATCGTGAGGAACTGAGTAAAATGGTCGAGTTTGAGAGGGAGATATACACCAATAGAACCTATGATGCGGAATCTTTTGTAAAGGAGAATGAATTGGTGAAATTCACTAA